>NZ_QSPM01000016.1:0-41287 GCF_003466445.1 Collinsella sp. TM05-38
GCCTATGCCGGAATCTCTCCCACAGAAACCACCGAAGAGCCGAATTCTGGGTGTGGGCGAGCCTCTGATGTATGCTGTTACGCTGCCGCTCGTTCGCCCGTTTGTGACGGCCTGCCTGGGTGCCGGATTTGGTGGCGCGCTCGCGGCGCTGCTTCACATCGGCACGGTTTCTCAGGGCGTTTCCGGTCTGTTTGGCCTGCTGATCGTCGTTCCTGGCCAGCAGCTCGGCTACGTTGCCGCTATGCTGCTTGCCTATGCCGCCGGCTTTGTCCTGACGTGGTTCTTTGGCGTCGACGAGCAGAAGATCAACGAGTTCTTTGGCGAGTAGTTTGATATCGCGAGCCGTGTTGCTCAGAGCTCGCGGCGCGCGGCAGATTTCTTGATGCTATGGTTGTGCCGGCGGGGCTAACTGCTCCGCCGGCCTTTTTTAAAGGAGCGTTGAAGCGTGAAAACGGGTATTTCGATTTATCTTTCCAGCCCTCTGCAGGATATTGAGCGGACGATTGAGCGTGGTGCTGCGGCGGGTGCGCGCTATGCGTTTACCTCACTGCATATTCCCGAGGATGGGGGAGCGGCGTATGCCGATAAGGTCCGTCATGTGCTGTCGCTGCTTTCCGCCCGCGGCATTGCGCTCATTGCCGATGTGGGGCCGCGCACGTGCGATTTGCTCGGGCTTGAGCGCATCGAGGACCTGCGCGATCTGGGGTTGGAATACCTTCGTTTGGACTATGGCTTTAGCGCCCAGCGGGTCGCGGAGCTGTCCGGTGTATTTCGCATTGTGGTCAATGCATCGACGGTGAGTTCTGATGAAATCGCATCGTGGCGTGAGGCCGGTGCCGATGTGACTCGTTTTGCCGCCTGCCACAATTTTTACCCCAAGCCTTATACCGGCTTAGCTCTGGAGGACATTGCTCGGGTGAATCTTCGTCTTGCGGCGCTTGGATTCGAAATCATGGCTTTTGTGCCGGGTGATGCTAACGTTCGCGGGCCGGTATTCGAGGGGCTGCCGACGGTTGAGACGCAGCGCGGTCGCGCGTCAAAGGTTGCCCTCAACATGCTTGAGCTCGCACATGGCGCCGATTGCGACATTGTGTTGGTCGGCGACCCCGATCTTTCCGATGCGGGCTGGGCGCAGTTTGCTCAAGTTTCCGCCGGATACGTGGACTTGCAATGCGAGCTTGAGTCCAGTTATGCCTATGTACGTGGGCAGATTCATCACGACCGGCCCGATTCGAGCGTCCTCATCTTTAGGTCTCAGGAGTCGCGCACGACGCATAAGCCGGATTCCGTGCCGACAGATGCCGGAGCCGGCCTGCCGCGAAAGGCGGGGTCGATCGCTGTGAGCAATAGCGGCTATGGGCGCTACGAAGGCGAGCTTGAGATTGCTCGGGTCGATCTTCCCGGTGACGAGCGTATGAACGTTGCGGGCCATATCAAGCCCGAGGCAATGGAGCTGCTGCCGTTCATCAAACGCGGATTCGGGGTACGGTTCGTTTAGCGTGTAATCCGTGGGCTACAATTGGGCCATCGTGCGAAGGCGCCTCGTGTGGCGTGTGCCTGCGTTGGCCGATCTTTATTCGGAGGATTCTCATGACCGTACTATTTGTTGAATATCCCAAGTGCTCGACCTGTAAGAAGGCTAAGGCATGGCTGGACGAACACGGGGTAGAGTATATCGACCGCGATATCGTTTTGGACAATCCCACGGCTGATGAGCTTGCGACCTGGATTGCTCGTTCGGGGCTGCCGGTGCGGCGCTTCTTCAATTCGTCGGGCATGAAATATCGAGAGCTGGGCCTGAAGGCGCGTCTGGATGCGGGCATGACGGATCGGGAGTGCTACGAGCTGCTGGCGACCGACGGCATGCTGGTCAAGCGTCCGCTGCTGGTGGGCGACGACTTTGCGATCCCCGGCTTTAGGGAAGCGGCTTGGGCCGAGGCGTTGCTGTAGCGGCTGCGGAAAGTGCGACCCGTTTTGAGTGCTCAGGGCGGGACGTGTTTTCCATCGGCGGGCTCGCTCGGCTCAATCCTCGAGCTGTGCCCATTCGTGCGGATCGTAGACCTTTACGTGCTTGTTGGGCTTGCCGCTCCAGTACTCCTCGTCCATAAAGGGCAGATATGCCTGAACGCCGGGGCAGATAAAGGGAATCCGCTGCTGTTGCAGTCGCTCGCGCTGGCGCTGCTCCAGGTGCGCCTCGGATATGACGGTCGGCATACCGGACAGCTCGACGAGGCTTGCCTGGATTCGCTTAAGGTCGGGGAGTCCCGCGTGCCATGACATCCGCATGATCAAAAATGAGGCGCGGCGGTAGTTTGCCCGCATCACCGTGATGGCGGGGCGCAGTGTGGGATGGATCTTGTCCCGTTCGGGCCAAAGGTCAGCAGTGATCTCGAGGCCCAGGGTCTCCCATAGGTAATCAAGCTCTTCGTCCACGGCGCCTCGATATCTACGCGATCATTGATACTTCGATTGTGTTGCCTGGTGCTATCGTTTTCGCGGTAGAATCTGCCAACGGTTGACGGCTACCGCTTGCGGCGTTTTGCCCTTCGTGTGCAGCGGTCGGCTTCACAGGTCCTTCACGGGTTGGACTAAATTAGGCCAATTTGGCTGAATTTTAAAAAAGTCATAATTGGGGCTTGCGTCACGGCGGTACTTCCCGTATATTTCTTTCTTGCGCAAAGGCACAGCCGAGCGCAGCGATGCAATCATTGGGATGTCGTCTAATGGCAGGACAGCGGATTCTGGTTCCGTCAATGGGGGTTCGACTCCCTCCATCCCAGCCATTGCATTTGCTACATATGGCCCGTTCGTCTAGCGGTTTAGGACGCCGCCCTCTCAAGGCGGAGATCACCAGTTCGAATCTGGTACGGGCTACCAAAATTGAACGCCCGGGCCTCGTAAGAGACCCGGGTTTTGTGTATTGACCGATATTTAAGGCGCGCGTTGAGTCTGCCGCCCGGACCGAGGAGTTGTCATGGACCTGCCTATCAGCTTGGAAGACATCACGTATGCCGAGAACTATCTGGCGCAGGGCGACCTGGCTACGGCGACGCCGCTGCTGGAGCGTCTGGTTGAGCTCGCCGAGGAGTATATCGACGCTGAGTGCAAGACGGAGGAGAAGCGCCAGTACTTTAGCTTCGATAGTAAGTTTGAGCGTCTGGCCTATCGCCGCGTGGAGAAGGATCCGCGCGAGCTGGTGCAGGTCGAGGTTCCCTTTGACCGCCTGTACTCCGACATGGCGTTTGCCTACATCCGCCAGCAGGATTATGTGAGTGCTCGGAATGCCCTGATGCAGGCCGTGCGTTGGGATCCCATGAACTGCAACTATCGCTTGGACTTGGCCGAGCTGTTCCGTGCGCTCGAGGACAAGCAGGAGTGGGCATCGCTCTCGTTCTCGGTGCTGGAGCGCTCGAGCGACGGTAAGTGCGCCGCACGCGCCTACACCAACTTGGGTCAGTACTTCTTGGAGCCCGAGACCGAGAACATTTCGGCTGCCGTGGGCTGCGCGCGTCTGGCGCTGCGCCTGGCGCCCAATGATGCGCATACGACGCGCCTGCTCAATAAGATCCATACCACCTATCCTGATGCCGCCGATGAGAGCGACGACCACGTGATGGGTGAGCTCGCCCTGCAGGGCGTGCCGACCTCACCTTCGGCCGAGATCGCCATCTGCCTGATCATGTGTGCGACCGACGCTGCGAGCGACGGCGACAAGCAGGAGGCTACGCGCCTGACGGTCCGTGCCCGCGACCTGGTGGGCGAGGAGGCATGTGCGGCGATCATTAAGCTGGTGCGCGAAAGCGATGCCGAGCTCAACGCCGAGCGCAAGGCCAAACGCGAGGCCGCGAGCGGGAAAGCCGATGACGCCGAGGAGGCCGGCGATGCCCAGTAAGCGCGAGCGCAAGCTCATTTCCAAGAATCGCTCGGCGCATCACGAGTACTTTATCGACGAGACGTTCGAATGCGGCATTGAGTTGAGCGGTACCGAGGTCAAGTCGATTCGCGAGCGCGCCTGTCAGATTACCGATACTTTTGCGCTGATTCGCGGCGGCGAGTGCTGGCTGGTGGGTTTGCACATCCATCCCTATAGTCACGGTGGCGTGTGGAACCGTGATCCCGATCGCCGGCGCCGTCTGCTGCTGCATCGCAAGGAGATTGATTTTCTTGACGGCAAACTACGCAACCGCGGTTATGCACTGGTGCCGCTCGAGCTCTACTTTAATACCGATGGTCGCGTTAAGCTGCTGTTGGGCCTGGGCCGTGGCAAAAAGCTCTACGACAAACGCGAGGACATGGCCAAACGTGACGTTCAGCGCGAAATCGATCGCGCGCTTAAGGAGCGTAATCGCTAAGAGTTGATATCCGGTCGGGGAGGGATATTCATCCATCACTGTTGTCGTACTCCCGGTCTGCTCCTCGCAAGTTGCGGTGGAATAGTTCCTGTTTGTTGGGTATCCAGGCTTAAACAGGGACTTTTCACCGCAGCTGCGTGTGTCTCATTTTTCTTACCGTTCTGACACATATGTCTCATTGGGGGTATATACATCTGCAAGGCTCAATTCCGAGTTAGGGGAGTGGTCGTTTTGGATAAAACTGCGTTCTTTACGATGCCGTGCGGGCTGTATGTGGTGAGTGCCGCGGCAGATGGGTCGCGCGCCGGCTGCATTATCAACACCGCGGTGCAGGTGACGTCCACGCCGCCGCGCATTTCGGTTGCCGTGAACAAGGAAAATGTCACGTCTAGCGTTATCTCGTCTGCCAAGGCCTTTGCGCTGACCGTGATCGATCAGACGGCCGATATGCCCTACATTGGTAACTTTGGATTCCGTACCAGCAGCAACTATGACAAATTTGCCAAGTACGAGACGCGCGAGACCGCACTGGGCATGCCCTATGTTCCCGAGCATGCGGCAGCCTTGTTTAGCTGCCGTTTGATCGACACAGTGGATGTGGGCACGCATCTACTGTTTATCGGCGAGGTCGAGGATGCCGAGCGCCTGAGCGACGAGACGCCGCTCACCTACGATTACTACCATAAGGTCCTGAAGGGCAAGACGCCGCCCAAGGCGTCTTCGTACCAAGGGTAGAAATGCGGTAAAACTTCTTGCATTATATTATTAAGAATATATACTAATTAAGCAAAGTACATCAGCAGCCACGTTCGAGAGGAGAACATCATGGCCGAGGAAAAGAAGACGTACAAGTTCGTGTGCACCGTTTGCGGTTACGAGGTAGAGGTCGACACGCCCGAACTGCCCGAGGATTACGTGTGCCCGGTGTGTGGCGTCGGTCCCGATCAGTTTGAGCTCGTCGAGGAGTAGCTCGTAGACACACGACTTGCAGCAACATATAGCTCTGTCCAAGGGCCCCGGTCGGATATCCCGGCCGGGGCCCTTTTCCTCCGTCCCCAAGGGATCACGGCTGCTATAGCCGATCCTGTCTGTTGTGAGTCCGGCCGACCTTTTGTCTTAACCTGCAACATCTAACGGCTCAAAACGGGTCTTCCTGTTACAGAACGAGACAAACCAAAACCATCATTCTCAAAATCTCAATCTATAACATTTAGGCACGTAAACCCCCTCTACTTGTTACAGATCGAGACAAAAGGTTGGGGCTGAAGAAATATCTCGTTGTGTTAGACCGCTTTGGATACTGGGACTTTTCCTATAATCTTTCTTGCTTAGATAGCAGGCGAAAGCGAAGGAGCTCCTATGGTCACCAAGGATGATGCGTGTTGGATAATCGGCCTTTCCGCAGGTGCGGGCATTGGCGTATACCTTGATGGCGGCTGGGGCGTCGATGCGCTTGTCGGGCGTGAGACCAGGGCTCATAACGACATCGACCTGTTCGTTCAGCGCGGGGATTACCAAAGGTTCGTGGATCTAATTGCTGATGAGGGGTTTTCCGAGGTGGCTGCATCTTTCACCACCGAAGATCACACGGTGTGGCAAGACGAGGCGGGGCGCATCGTCGACCTGCATTGCTTCGATTTCGCCGAGAATGGCGATATTCTGTATCAGGGAGATCGTTTTCCCGGGGAGGTCTTTTCGGGGAGGGGGCGCATCGGCGAGGTGGAGGTGTCGTGCATCGACCCCGAAAGCCAGCTGTTGTTTCACTTGGGCTATCAGCATGACGAGCACGACGCCCACGATGTCATGCTCCTATGCCGTGAGTACGGTTTCGACGTTCCCGAAGAATATCGCTAGCTGTTGCTATTTGCATCGGGGCACGACTTCAGCGCTTGCCGCAGATGCGCTGCGCCAGACCGCCCTGGACATCACGCCACGCCGTATATGGCCCTCCGCGCACGCGAGTCCCATTTCGCCTGCTTGATCCAGTACTCGTAGAACGGATAGGGGGTCACCTTGTACTGGCGCCAGGTCTTCTCGTACGTGCCGCGGGCTGCCTGCCTCACTATGAGCTCGGCGAGCTCGTCCGCGCTCCTGCGGACCTTGAAGCACCATGTCCACTTGAACCAGGCGAGGTAGTTCTCGAGGCGTCTCGTGGAGACACCCCGGAACCTGCCGATGAAGTGCCTCATCTGGGAGTGGAGGCTGTTCACCCTGTTGATGGCGTGCTCCTCCCTCTTGCTGGCGATGTGCGCGCCGACGCCGAGGGCGGGCAGGACGCGGCGGTACACGTGCGCACGGTCCGTCGAGATTATCGCGCCGACCGCGAGCTTGTCGGCGAGCAGCTCCCTGGCTGCCGCCTCGTCGAGGCCGCCCCTCCCCGCGATCTCGTAGAAGATGTCGCCGGCGTCGTTGATGCCGGTGAGCACGCATATCTTCTCGTGCCCGTCGGTTCCCTGCGACCTTGTGCGGGGCTTCCTGGGCATGCCGGACTCCGACCTGGAGCGGTTTCCCTTGAAGCTCTCCCTGAAGAAGCACTCGTCGAGCTCGGCCCCGCCGCCGGCCTCCACGCGGAAGGCGGGCATGCGCTTGGCCATGGCCTCGAGCAGCCTGTGGCGCATGAAGAACGCCGTCTTGAGGCACACGCCGCACTTTTCCGCCGACTCGCGCAGCGGGAGCATGTCCACGTGGCACTCCGCGAACCTCATCCAGGCCGACCTGTCGAGCTTGGTGGTGGAGAAGATGCGCATGGTGGCGTCGGTGAAGGTCCTGGCGCACCCTCGGCAGAGGAACCGCTGACGGCCGCGCCCGTCTCGCCCCCTCTTCACGTAATGCGGGGAGCCGCACCAGGGGCAGGCTCTGTCGGGATCGTCTTCCGCCCCCTCGCTTGCCGCGAGTTCGAAAAGCTCCGCGTCTATCAGCGCCTTGAGCGATCTCAGGACCCTGCTCTTCTCGGCAGCCGTCATCTGCGGGAGGAACTGCCTCGTCAGCTGGGTGAGCACGTCTTCCATTGCAACCTCCATCTCTCCTGATGATGGAATTGTCGCAACCGGGGCCCCGTCGCGTGTACTGCGTGCAGGACACTTATCCAAAGTGGTCTAACACAACGAAATATCTCGATCTGTAACATCTGGGCGAGGAAATTGGGTCCACTTGTTACAGATCGAGACAAACTGAAACTATCTCTCAGAAAATCTCAATCTGTAACATCTAAGGGCTCCAAGCGGCCTCACTTGTTACAGATTGAGACGTTATATCTGGACAGTCACGCCATCCCATTACATCCCCGTTAGCAGCACGATGTCGAGAATCGTCACGATGACACCGATCCCTACGAGCAACGCGTTGAGCGGGCGCGAGTTGGCGTATTTGCCCATGACGCGGGGCGAGCTGGTGAGTCGTATGAGCACAAAGACCGTAATCGGCAGCTGAAGCGACAACAGTGCCTGACTCCAAATGAGACCCTCAAAAGGATTCGGGACGACCAGGCACGCCGCCACTGCGCCGACGAAACAGGCCGCCACTCCGATCGAGGAATGTCGGTCGTGGATGTCGTATTCCTCGTCGAATATGCCCGCGGTGATGGTGCCCGCCGCCATGCCCGCCGTCACGCTACTCGATATGCCCGCAAACAGCAGTGCCACCGCAAAGATGGTCGAGCTTGCCGGGCCCAGAATGGGGGAGAGCGTGGCCGCTGCGACGGCGAGGTCGTCTACGACAATGCCGTGCGCAAAGAAGGTCGTTGCGGCCAGGATGACCATGGCCGAGTTGATTGCCCAGCCCACACCCATCGAAAAGAGCGTGTCGAAGAGCTCGTAGCGCAGGCGTTCTTCGATAACCTGCTCGCCTTGGCCTTCGAAGTGCATGGATTGGATGACCTCGGAGTGCAGGAAGAGGTTGTGGGGCATAACGACCGCGCCTAGGACACTTACGATAATCGCGACTGAGCC
Source organism: Collinsella sp. TM05-38 (assembly GCF_003466445.1). Taxonomy (NCBI): domain Bacteria; kingdom Bacillati; phylum Actinomycetota; class Coriobacteriia; order Coriobacteriales; family Coriobacteriaceae; genus Collinsella; species Collinsella sp. TM05-38. Next base: position 8,300 of record NZ_QSPM01000016.1, read on the forward strand.
GGTGGGCATACTGGGTGTAATCCAGCTTGTGGCGGCTTGCGGCCAGTCGACCTTGACCAGCGCAAGCTCGGCTAAAAACGAAAGTCCCACCACGCCCACGAAGGCGATGATCCAGCGTTCGGCGCGTTTGTAGGAGCTTGTCATGAGCATGACAATCGATGCCGCCGCCACGATGATGCAGCCGGCACGTACGGGCAGGCCAAAGAGCATTTGAAGTGCGATCGCACCGCCCAGGACTTCGGCCATGGCGGTGGCGACCGTGGCTAGATACGCGCTGCCGAGTATCGCACGCCCGACGAGGCGGGGCAGGTGGCGCGTCGTGGCCTCGGCAAGACACATGCCCGTGGCGATGCCCAAGTGAGCCGCGTTGTGTTGCAGCATGATGAGCATGATCGTGGACAGCGTGACGATCCACAGCAGCGCGTAGCCAAACTGCGAGCCGGCGGCCATATTGGAGGCCCAATTGCCCGGGTCGATAAAGCCGACGGTCACGAGCAGCCCGGGGCCGATATGCCGTGCGATGTCGAGTCCGCCGTGGCCGCCGGTGCGCGGGGAGCCAAAGTGATGTTTGAGCTGGTCGATCATGGTGCACTCCTGCGTGCCGTTTGTTTGACGCCACAAAGGATACCCGTTTTAGGCTCGAAAGTTAACCAAGACTAATAAAATTGCCGTATTTGAATAGGATGGTGAAAGGGGGCTGCCGAAATGTCTTGATCTGTAACAACTGGGGATGGAAATTGGGCCTAGGTGTTACAGATCGAGACAGGAAGAAATGGTCCTATGGAAAATCTCGTTCTGTAACAGCTGACCGCCAAAGCCGGCCCTTCGTGTTACAGATTGAGACATTCGGAATTGTCTCTCGAAAACATCTCAATCTGTAACAGTAAGCCGTCGAAATTGGGTCTTCCTGTTACAGATTGAGATGTTTGAAGCGGTGAGCTTACAGGCCGAACTTGGGGCCCTTGTTGTCGCCCTTGAGGTCGGCGGTGTCCACTCGTAGGGCGTGCGTTACGCGATTGTTTCGAAACGGGCGGGAAACACAGCGGGCCGGCGATGCTCCTAGTATGCCTATTCAACTGACTGTCTTATATCTAGGGGAGGATCGCGATGCAGGCAGATTCCGCTCAGCAACAGGGCCTTTATCGCCCCGAATTCGACCACGATGCATGTGGCATCGGCGCGCTTGCCGATATCAACGGCGAGCGCCATCACCAGATTCTGGACGACGCGCTGTCCATTTTGGTTAACTTGGAGCACCGCGGCGGCACGGGACTCGAGAAGAACACCGGCGACGGTGCCGGCATCCTGTTCCAGGTTCCGCATCACTTTTTTCGAAAAGAGGCTCAAAAGTGCGGCCAGATTCTGCCGACAGAGGGCGACTATGGCGTGGCCATGCTGTTCTTCCCGCAGGACGACAAGGGCGTAGAGGATGCCCGCCGCGTGTTTGAGGAGGGCTGCGCCGAGGCCGGCGTGCCGCTGCTCTTTTGGCGCGAGGTACCGGTCGACCCGCACGACCTGGGCGAGACGGCCCGCGCCTGCATGCCTACTATCTTGCAGGCCTTCCTGGGCCGTCCGGACGACACGCCCGCCGGCGATGCCTTCGAGCGCCGCCTGTACGTGTGCCGCCGTACCATCGAGAAGAAGGCCGACGCTGAGTTCGCTCTGCGTGACAAGATCTTCTACGTGTGCTCCATGAGCTCGCGCACCATCGTGTACAAGGGCATGCTGGTCGCCACGCAGATGCGCCGCTTCTTCATTGATCTTAACGACGCCGCCGTCAAGACGGCTGTGGCGCTCGTCCACTCGCGCTACTCCACCAACACCACGCCCAGCTGGGAGCGTGCGCACCCCAACCGTTTTATCATTCACAACGGCGAGATCAACACCCTTAAGGGCAACGTCAACTGGATTCGCGCCCGCGAGCCCAACCTGTACAGTCCCGTGCTGCAGCACGATCTTGAGCGCGTGATGCCCATCATCAACCGCGAGGGTTCCGACTCCGCGATTCTGGACAACGTTCTCGAGTTTTTGGTTATGAACGGTCGTCCGCTTACGCGTGCCGCATCCATGCTGCTGCCCGAGCCGTGGGACCACAACGATAGTCTGAGTGAGGAGCGTCGCGCCTACGACGCCTACCAGTCTATGCTCATGGAGCCTTGGGATGGTCCGGCGGCGATCGCCTTTACCGACGGCCGTACCCTGGGTGCCGCCCTCGACCGTAACGGCCTGCGCCCGGCTCGCTACTACGTGACGCGCGACGGCCGCTTTATGCTGGCGAGCGAGGTGGGCACCATCGAGGTGCGCCCCGAGAACATCCTGACGAGCGGCTGCCTGGGACCGGGTCAGATGCTCGAGGTCGACTTTGCCCGCGGCCGCGTGATCTACAACGACGAGCTGCGCGCCCGTTACGCCAAGGAAAAGCCCTACCGTGATTGGATTGCCGAGGAGACGCTGACCGTCGACGCGCTCGATGAACCCGTTGCGGCAACACCCGCCGAGGACGCCGAGGTGCCTGCCGCCGTGCGTATGGCCAAGCTTGGCTATCACTGGGATGATGTTGACGAGGTCGTGCGCCCTATGGCCCAGCAGGGCAAGGCCCCGCTCGCCTCGATGGGTATCGATGCACCGCTGGCCTGCCTGTCCAAGAAGACGCGTTCGTTCTTTGACTACTTCTATCAGCTATTCGCCCAGGTCACGAATCCGCCGATCGATGCCCTGCGCGAGCACATGGTCACCTCGACCACGCTCTACCTGGGCAACCACGGCAACCTGCTCGAGGACTCCCGCACGGCCTGCCAGCTGGTGCGCTTGGAGCGCCCGTTGCTCAACGAGGAGGAGTTCGAGCGCATCTGTGCCATCGACCGTGTGGGCTTTAAGACCCGCCGTTTCCGTGCCGTCTACCGCCGCGATGCCGGCGAGGGCGCGCTGCAGGCTGCGCTCAAGCAGCTTGCCGAGGACGTTGAGGCTGCGGTCCGCGACGGCGTGAACATCGTGGTGCTGAGCGATCGCGCCGGAGCGGGCGAGGTACCCGTGCCCTCGCTGCTTGCCGTGGGCTGTGTGCACAACCATCTGATCCGCGCCGGTGTGCGCACCTTTGCCGATATCGTGGTGGAGTGCGGCGACGCGGTGTCCCCGCACGACTTTGCGGCACTGGTGGGCTACTCCGCGAGCGGCATCTATCCGTATAACGCGCATGCGTGCATCCGCGATCTGGCTGCGCGCGGCGATCTGGACGTGACGGCCGAGCAGGGCATCGCCAATTACAACAAAGCTGCGACCGCCGGCATCGTCTCCATCATGTCCAAGATGGGCATCTCCACGGTGCAGAGCTATCATTCCGCGCAAATCTTCGAGGCCGTGGGCTTTACGCCGGAGTTCGTCAACGCGTACTTTGCCGGCACGGTGAGCCGTGTGGGCGGTATGGGTGTCGAGGACGTTGAGCGCGAGCAAAACGAGCGATACGACGCCGCGCTCGCTATCCTTAAGAGCCCGGCTCCCGATCAGCTGCCCACACTGGGCCTGACCAAGTGGCGCCCGCTCGGCGGCGAGGATCACCTGATCGACCCCCAGACTGTCTACCTGCTGCAGACTGCCTGTCGCGAGGACAGCTACGACACCTTTAAGGAGTACAGCGCCCGCCTGCACCGCACCGGTCGTGCCGTGCGTCTGCGCGACCTGCTGGACTTTAATGCCAGCGGCCGCACTTCGGTGCCACTCGACGAGGTCGAGCCCGCGCTCAACATCGTCCGCCGCTTTAACACCGGCGCCATGTCGTACGGCTCCATCAGCAAAGAGGCGCACGAGTGCATGGCCATCGCCATGAATCGCCTGCATGGACGTTCCAACTCGGGTGAGGGCGGCGAGGACCCGCGTCGCGAGACCCCGCTGGCCAACGGCGACTCCAAGAACTCCGCCATCAAGCAGGTGGCAAGCGCGCGCTTTGGCGTGACGAGCCGTTACCTGTGCAGCGCCTTCGAGATTCAGATCAAGATGGCCCAGGGCGCAAAGCCCGGCGAGGGTGGCCACCTGCCCGGTAAGAAGGTCTACCCCTGGATCGCCGAGGTCCGTCAGTCCACGCCCGGCATCGGCCTGATCTCGCCTCCGCCACACCACGATATTTATTCCATCGAGGATCTGGCAGAGCTGATCTTTGACCTTAAGAACGCCAACCCCGGCGCGCGCGTGTCGGTCAAGCTGGTCAGCGAGGCCGGCGTCGGTACCATCGCCACCGGTGTGGCCAAGGGTGCTGCCGACAAGATCTTGATCAGCGGCCACAATGGCGGCTCGGGTGCCGCTGCGCGCGACTCTATCTGGCATGCGGGTCTGCCGCTGGAGCTCGGCCTTGCCGAGGCCCAGCAGACGCTGCTGCAAAACGGCCTGCGCTCGCGCGTGGTGCTCGAGGCCGACGGCAAACTCATGGACGGCACCGATGTCGCCGTCGCCTGCTTGCTGGGTGCCGAGGAGTTTGGTTTTGCGACCATGCCGCTCATCTCGATGGGCTGCCTCATGCAGCGCGACTGCCAGCAGGATACCTGCCCGGCCGGCATCGCCACGCAAAACTGCCGCCTGCGTCGTGGCTTCCGCGGCAAGCCCGAGCACGTCGAGCACTTTATGCTCTTTGTTGCCGAGCAGCTGCGCGAGGTCATGGCGAGCCTGGGCTTCCGCACCGTCGACGAGATGGTCGGCCATCCCGAGTGCCTGCGCCAGATCGAGGTCCCGGGCAACCGCAAGGCCAACCTGCTCGATCTGTCGCCCGTGCTGGCGAGCGCGACCTGCGAGTTCGGTGCCCACATTCCGGGTGCCGACGGTCGTCACTTCCTGCCGCAGATGGCTGCCGACAGTGAGCTCGACAAGACGCTCGACTCCACGCTGTTTGTGCCCTACACGTCCGATGCTCGTGCGCACCTGCGTCCGATTCGCTTCCGCGCCGATATCGCAAACGTCAACCGCTGCGTTGGCACCATTCTGGGCAACGCGGTGACCAAGGCGCATCCCGAGGGCCTGCCCGCCGGCTCCATCACCATCGATTGCGATGGATCGGCTGGTCAGAGCTTTGGCGCGTTCCTGCCGCGCGGCATTACGCTCAACGTGTGCGGTGACGCCAATGACTACTTTGGCAAGGGCCTTTCGGGCGGCGAGGTGTCGGTGCGCCCCAACCCGCATGCGACCTTCAAGTTCGACGAGAACATCATCGTGGGCAACGTTGCGTTCTTTGGCGCTACGAGCGGCCGCGGCTTCATTAACGGTCTGGCCGGCCAGCGCTTTGGCGTGCGCAACTCCGGTGCTACCGTGGTGGTCGAGGGCTGCGGCAACCACGGCTGCGAGTACATGACGGGCGGCCTGGCGCTCATCCTGGGCGAGGTCGGGCAGAACTTCGCCGCCGGCATGACAGGTGGCGTGGCCTATGTCTTTGACCAGTACGGCACGCTCGATGCCCGTGTGAACCACGAGAGCGTTGAGCTCAAGGCCCCGACGGCCGACGAACTGGCGCAGATTCGTGCGCTCATCCAGGAGCACGTGGACGCGACGCAGAGCCCGCGCGGTATTAAGCTGCTCTACAGCTTTGAGACGATGAGCAAGCACTTTGTGAAGGTCATCCCGACCGAGTACGAGCGCGTGCTGGCGATTGTCGCCGCCGCCGAGGCCGTCGGCAAGACGCATGCGCAGGGCGAGGAGTTGGCGTTTGACATCGTGACCGGTCGCGCGAGTGCCGCGGATGCTGCTCGCTTCGATGCTGTGGGCGGTGCTGCGGGCGCTGCGTCCGTGGCTGCCAGCTCTGTTGCTTCGACCAAGAAGGAGGCGTAAGTGCCATGGGTAAGCCCGGTGCTTTTCTTGATATCGATCGCGTGACCCACGAGCTTCGCCCCGTGGAGGAGCGCAGCCATGATTTTGATCCGCTGTACGTGGAGCTCGACGACGATGCGCGTCGCGCCCAAGCGAGCCGCTGCATGATGTGCGGTGTGGCGTTTTGCCAGATGGGCGCGAGCTTTGGCAAGGCACGCCCGAGCGGCTGCCCGCTGCATAACCTGATTCCCGAGTGGAACGAGCTGGTGTACCGCGGCCGCTGGGACGAGGCGGCCGAGCGCCTGTCGCTCACCTCGCCCATGCCCGAGTTTACGAGCCGCGTGTGTCCGGCGCTGTGCGAGGCCGCGTGCAACCTGGGTTCGGTCGACGGCCAGCCCACGACGATTCACGATAACGAGCGCGCGATTAGCGACCATGAGTGGGCCAACGGCGGTCCGCGCCGCTTTGAGCCGGCGGGGGAGGATGCGCCCACGGTCGCGGTGGTTGGTTCTGGACCGGCTGGTCTGGTGGCTGCATGGGAGCTTGCGCGTCGCGGCGCCCGTGTGACGGTGTTTGAGCGCGATGACCGCCCGGGCGGTCTGCTTATGTATGGCATTCCCAACATGAAGCTCGAGAAGTCCGTGGTCGAGCGTCGCGTGGCGCTCATGCGTGAGTTGGGCATTGTGTTTGAGCTGAGCGCCGATGTGACGGACCCTGCGGTGGCAGCCAAGCTCGATGGCTTTGACGCTGTCGTGGTGGCTGCTGGTGCCCGTGCCCCGCGCGGGCTTTCGGCTGCGAACATCGAAGCGCCCGGCGTGGTGTATGCCGTGGACTACCTGACGGCTTCGACCGTCTCGCTGCTCGATGGTGGCGAGCTCGCGGTGGACGCTCGCGGCCTGGACGTCGTGGTCATTGGCGGCGGCGATACCGGCAACGACTGCGTGGGTACCGCCGTGCGCCAGGGTGCGCGCAGTGTGCGCCAGTTTGAGTTTTTGCCGGCCGCGCCCGATAAGCGCGCGGCGAGCAACCCCTGGCCGCAGTGGCCCAACGTTAAGAAGACCGACTACGGCCAGCAGGAGGCTATCGCTGCGATGGGTGGCGAGATGCGTGCCTGGGGCGTGGATACGCTCGAGGTGCTGCTGGACAAGAAGGGTGCGGCTGCGGGCCTGCGCGTGGTCGATCTGGATTGGTCGGCGGGAAAGCCCGAGCACATCGCGGGCTCCGAGCACGAGGTGCCGGCGCAGCTGGTGCTCATCGCCTGCGGCTTTACGGGTCCGGAGCACAGCGTGTTCGAAGCTGTCGGCGTGCCTGTTGCCACGGCCGGGCGACCTCTGCCCGTAATGGCTGCCGAGGGTTCGCATCGTGCAGCTCGCGTGGATGGCGTTGCTGCGGATGCCGCGCCGGTGTTTGTTGCCGGCGACGCCCGCAACGGCAGCTCGCTCGTGGTGAACGCCATGGCCGACGCCCTGGCCTGTGCTACCGAAGTCGCAGACGCGCTGGAGCTGTAAGGTAGTCGCCCACAATCGAATCAACAAGGGCTGTCCCCAACTGCCGGCACAAAAGGAACGTCCCTAAGTGCCAGCAGTTGGGGACGTTCCTTTTCTGTCGGCATTCGGGGACACTCCTTGCGGATTTGCGAGCGACTTGCTCGTTTGTCGACGTACGGGTGTTCATTTGTCGACTTTTTGGGCTGTGGTCACCTGTTGTTTCTGTGGTGGCTGCGGGCATCTGGCTCAAAAGGGCGGGTTGGCTGTCTATGTCTACCTGCGGTTTCTTTGCGGTGCGCTCATTCGGTCAAGCTTTTCGTCAAGTGTTTGGTCAGCATCTGGTTTGCAGCCGGAGGCCTATTTTGCCCGCGCTTGCCTCGGTTGCTCGCCCTCCTCGTAAGCTCAAATTGAGGTCCATCAGTTTGAGGAGGATGCCATGACTGACCAAGTTTTTGACCGAGCAGAGCTGGCCGAAGCCGTCGGCAACGATATTGCCGACATGGCTCACTTTTGGATGCTGCGGAAGTTCCAGTTTTTGGAGTCGGCGCGCGAACAGTTCGAGATCATTGTCGATCCGTGGCTCAGCTATTGCACCGAACCTTCTCAAAACGAAATCATGGCCTACAACATGGCGTTTACCGATTGGCTGCTGTTTGAGCGCCCCTATCGCCATGGCAAGACGCTGCTCGAGCTATATGTGGATGAGCCGCCAGCATCCATTTTGCCAGCCTCGCTCAAGCGGCTCGAGCAGGTGCGCGGCACGCAGTACTTCTCTCGCTTTGGCATTTTGGACAAGGATCCTGCGTCCGGCATGGTCGCGCTGAAGGACACACGCACCGATCATCGCTTTGATGTCTACGATCCCCATATCGTGCAAAAGGAGCATTGGAATGACGGCGCGATCGCGGTGCGCATCGCGTGCGTTGACGATGTCTGGCTTGCGGTGGGACAGCTCTACCTATATGACATCGCGCGCCTGAACGACACGGCGGTCGACGGGCCGGGTGCGGTGCATCCCGAGGATCTGCAGGACGGCTTTGACACCTCATGCATCAGCTTCTTCTTGCGTCTGGTCCGCGACGTCATGGGCGCCCAGGGGCGGTACGTAAAGTCCCTCAACATCTACGAGCAAGAGTGGGAGTAGGGGATGGGCAGCTGTCGCCTGCCTTGCTCTCTGTCTTTATGTCTCGATCAGTAACGTTTAGGGACAAAAAACCGGTCTACCTGTTACAGATCGAGACGAATGCTTGGGCGCTGCTGATTTGTCTAAATCTGTAACGTTTAGGGGCCTGGAGAACGTCTACCTGTTACAGATCGAGACGTTTGGCACCTGGTTGGGGGAATGTCTCAATCTGTAACATCTACAGGCTGAAAGTCGACCTTACTGTTACAGATTGAGACAAAGGCTGGAAGCGGTGCCGAAAGATCTAAATCTGTAACAACTAGAGGCTCAAAGACTGTCTTCCTGTTACAGATCAAGACATTTGTCAGCGGAGGCAACGGTGACGATGGTCCATTTGTCTGACGTGGTGGTGATGGAAGTGTCTAATACCGTTTTCAAACACAAGCATACGACTCGCAACACGTTGGCACGGAACAGGATGCTCGCGCGGCTCACGGAGGCGACCGAGCAAGGTGCACTGCTCGCAACGCATGACAATGCCGAGCTCATGTGGCTGCGACGCCATGTTGGAACCGACGATATCGCGGAACCCGAGTCGTATCTGTTCTGTTTTCAACATGATTGGGATACGTTGACACCGGCGGAGCGAGCGCTGCGTACCATCAAAGGGCTTGCGAAGTTTCATCCAGATTGGGCGTTTTGGGGTTATGACGCGGCACTTTTGTGGGGTTTGGAGGTGCCGAATGATCTGCTCGGGCCGCGTTTTCTTGTTAAGACGGGTTGTTCAGTGACGTTGAGTACGGGATATAGGCTGCTGCGTCCGCAGGCGGCGGGTGCGCTTGAACAAGTTGACGGCGTGCGAGTGACGCCGTTTTGGCGAACGGTGGAGGATTGTCTGCTGCGCGCGCCGTTTTCGTATGGTCTGGCAATCGCCGATTCCGCATTGCGGGCGAAGGGCATGTCGCGCGACGACCTGTGCGAACGGCTTCAGGCCGATTGCGAGGGCAGGCGCGGGTATCGCAGAGCTCGGGTGATTGCGTCGCATGCAGACGGCCTGTCCGAAAACGGTGGCGAGTCTCGGTTCCGAGCGTTCTTTATTGCATACGGCTTTTCGGTTCCGGAGCTGCAGATGGAGTTTCGCGACCCGCTCGATCCGAGCCAGGTGTTTCGGGTTGATTATTTCTGGAAGCTCGAGGACGGGACATGTGTCATCGGCGAGCTCGACGGGAAGGGAAAGTATACCCTGCAGGATGGTGGGGATCGGGAGTCGGTCGACCCATTCGTGGCAGAACGTCAGCGAGAGTCTCATCTGACGATGCTCGGGCACAAGGTGCTTCGGTTTACGTTTGATGAACTCAAGAACCCGGGGAAACTGGCTGAAAAGATGAGACTGGCGGGAATTCAACAGCGGGCAGATCTGGCTGAGGAATGGAGACGCCAGTGGTATGGGTGCTAAGGGGTGCAACTGACGCGAATGTGGTTGTTCCTGCCGAGTTTGTCTCGATCTGTAACATCTAGTGGCCCAAAATCCGGGTTTACTGTTGCAGATCGAGACGTTCGGCACACACGGCTGGGACATCGCCGCGCTGGCCTCTCTATCCTCGCATCCTCCCTTTTCTCCGTTAACCGATACATCGGCTGCATCTCCGTCGCCTTGGGCGATAATGGACAAATGTTCAAGTTAATCGTGAGGGAGGAGCTCGATATGGCGTCTGCCGATCGTTCCACGTTGTTTATCAATGCGACCGTCCTGGATGGTTCGGAACATATGGAGTCGCAACCCGATATGGCCGTGACTGTTGAGCGCGGCGTCATCACCTGGATGGGGCCGAGTGCTGTGGCGCAGGCGCCCGCGGGTGCCGAGGTCATCGACCTGGGTGGTGCGTATCTCATGCCCGGTCTCATCAATATGCACGTGCACCTGTGCGGCTCGGGCAAACCGGTCTCGGCCGGCGATGCGGGAGCGCTGATGAAGAAACTCGATAATCCCGTGGGCCGTGCCATCGTCCGCCGCATCCTCAAGGGCAGTGCCCAGCAGCAGCTGGCAAGCGGCGTGACCACGGTGCGCGGCGCGGGCGATCCGTTGTTTGCCGATCTCGCCGTGCGCGACGCTATCGACGCCGGCAGATATCAGGGTCCGCGCCTGGTAGCGCCGGGAACGGGCGTCACGGTGCCGGGCGGCCACGGTGCGGGCTTGTTCGCGCAGGTGGCCAACAGCCCCGTTGAGGCAGCCGAGCAGGTGCGAGACCTGTATGCGCGCGGTGCCGATGTCATCAAGCTGTTCGTGACGGGCGGCGTGTTCGACGCGACCGAGGTGGGCGAGCCGGGCGTGCTGCGCATGCCGGTCGAGGTTGCCGCGGCGGCGTGCAAGGCGGCGCACGAGGTGGGCCTGCCGGTTATGGCTCATGTCGAGAGCACCGAGGGCGTGAAGGCTGCGCTTCAGGCCGGCGTCGATACGATCGAGCACGGTGCCCCGATGACGCCCGAGATCTTGGAACTATACCGCGGCACCGCGGGCACTCAGCTTGAGGATCGTGCACCCAGCGTTACCTGCACTATCAGTCCGGCGCTGCCGTTTGTGCTGCTCGACCCGGAGAAGACCCATTCGACCGATACGCAAAAGAAGAACGGCGATATCGTGTGCTCGGGCATTATCGAGAGTGCTCGTGCGGCGCTGGAAGCCGGTATCAAGGTAGGCCTGGGCACGGACTCGAGCTGCCCGTTTGTGACGCAGTACGACATGTGGCGCGAGGTAGCCTATTTTGCCAAGTACGTGGGTGTGAGCAACGCCTTTGCGCTGCATACGGCCACGCAGGTCAATGCTGAGCTGCTGGGTCTGGGCGGCGAGACCGGCACGATCGAGTGCGGCAAGGCCGCCGATATCCTGGTGACGCGCGAGAATCCTCTGGATGACCTGTGCGCTCTGCGTGAGCCGGTACACGTAATGTGCCGCGGCGATCTGGTGCGCAAGCTGAAGGTGAAGCGCATCCCCGAGGTGGATGCCGAGCTCGACGCGATTATGGCCATGCCTGCCGAAGCGCTGGCTGAGGAGCTTGCCCGCGACGGCGTGGCGTAGATGTGACAAAGGGACGACTCCATTACCGCATGCAAAAAGCCGAGGTCTCAACACGAGGCCTCGGCTTTTTTATCGAACAAATACTTAAGATTTGGGACAAACAAACCTGATTAATTTGTCCCGCGTGCGGGCGCTAGGAGCGCGTTTCCATCTTGGCGTGGCACTTGGGGCAGGTGACGCGGATTTTGCCCTTGCCCTTGGGGACGGAGAGCATCTGGCCGCAGTTGGGGCACTTGAGGTATGCCGTGGTCTTGCGACCCTTCCACATCTTCTTGGCCGTGCGCTTGGCGCGCTCAAAGTCTTCCTTGCTAGTACCGGCTGCGCGCGAGGCGTTGGCCGCTGCAGCTCCGCCGCCCAAGCTAGCTACAAACTTGCCCAAGCCGGGTACGTTTGCAGTCGCGGCGACAAAGGCCTCGTTCTCCTTACGACGTGCGTCGATATTTTTGGATAGGCCGCGCAGCACGCCAATCACGATTACGGCGATGGCAATCCAGCTGAGCCACTGGATGTGGGCTATCGATCCGATCATCGCGATGACGATGCCGGCAAAACCCATCACGATGGTGAGCTCATCGGCACCATTGCGACCCTTCATAAAGTCATTCATGCAAATTGCCTTTCGTTCGATATGCTGCACGCCTTTATACCCGATTTAGAGCAAGGGGGACAGGTTAAAAACATACCTGTCCCCGGAATACCAAGACGGTGCAAAGAAGTTTGTTCCCAATGCCCCAATTACTTGGCGAGCTTGTCGACGACGCGTTCGATCTCGGCGAGCTTAGCGGCTTTGAGGTCTTCGTCGCCCGATTCGATTGCCGAGGTCACGCAGCCCTCAATATGCGCCTTGAGCACGTCGGCGTTAATGCGCGCGAGGAGCGCCTGTGTGGCCATGAGCTGCGTGGAGATATCGACGCAATAGCGGTCCTCCTCGACCATCCGCAGGATGCCATCAATCTGGCCGCGCGCCGTCTTGAGCATGCGGGTCACCGATTTATGGTCTGCCATCATGGCGGGTCCTCGTTTCTGGTCGGGGGGGGGTACGTGCGGGTCGTTACGCGGCGGTCACCGAAAGGGCGTGGAACTTCTCGCCGGCGCCCTCGACGGCGGCAGCGAGCTGCTCGGCGGTCACGGTGTCGGCGCACTCCACCTGGACGGTCTGAGTCTCGTGGTCGGCGTCGGCGTCGGTCACGCCTGCCACGTTGAGCAGTGCCGTCTCGACAGTGGCGTCGCAGTGGCCGCACATGAGGCCGGAAGTCTTAATTTTGTAACGCATGGGTGTACTCCTTATCGATTGAGATTATTTGACAGTTTAGTCGTGAACAGCGTCATCTTAAAGGTGTGCTGAAGCACCCGACCTTGCCCCGAAAGAGGAGCGAAGCGTACTTGGGTACGCGAGCGACGGTTTGAGGGGCAAGGTCGGGTGCTTCAGCGCGCCGTCTTGGGCTTAAAGGATTTCAGGCGCAGCGCATTGCTTACGACACATACGCTCGACAGGCTCATGGCCGCAGCGCCAAACATCGGCGAGAGTTGCCAGCCGGTGAGCGGGAAGAACACGCCCGCCGCCAGCGGAATGCCGATACCGTTGTAGAACAGTGCCCAGAACAGGTCCTGCTTGATGTTGCGGATCGTGGCGCGCGAAAGCTCGATGGCGCGGGCGACGTCCATGAGGTCGCTGCGCATGAGTACCACGTCGGCGCCCTCCTTGGCGATGTCGGCGCCGGTGCCGATGGCAAGGCCCACGTCGGCGCGCGCCAGGGCGGGGGAGTCATTGATACCGTCGCCCACCATGGCCACCATGCTGCTCGCGTCCTGCAGTTCGCGCACGTGGCGTTCCTTGTCGGCGGGGAGGACGTCGGCAATGACCTGTTCGCTGCTCAGCCCCACGCGGCGGGCGATGGCCTCGGCCGTCACGCGGTTGTCGCCGGTGAGCATGCGCACGTCGACGCCGAGCTTGCGGAGCGCGGCGATGGCCTCGGCACTCGTTTCTTTGACCTCGTCCGCCACGGCGATGGTACCAACGAGCTCGCCGTTCTTGGCACAGAACAGCGGCGTCTTGCCCTCGGCAGCGAACTGCTCGGCAAGACCGGCGGGCACGGTAACGCCCAACTCGTCCATCAGGCGCATATTGCCGGCGGCGATGGCGTTTTGCCCCTCGCGTGCCGTAACGCCGCGACCGGGCGCAGCGGTAAAGTCCTCAACCGAGCGAGCGACAATGCCGCGTGTCTCGCACTCGGCCATAATCGACTCTGCCAGCGGGTGCTCGCTCTGGCGTTCCAGCGCAGCGGCAAGCTTCAGCAGCGCCTTCTCACTCGCCGCGGGTGACCCGTCAGCGCGCGTGGCTACCACGATATCGGTCACGGCAGGCTTGCCGCGGGTGACCGTGCCCGTCTTATCGAGCACCACGGTGCCCACGCTGCGCAGGTTCTCCAGCGCCTCGGCGCTCTTGAACAGAATGCCCATCTCGGCGCCCTTGCCGGTGCCCACCATAATGGCGACAGGCGTGGCCAGGCCCAGTGCACACGGACAGCTGATCACCAGCACGGCCACGGCGGAGGTGAGCGCTTCGTTCACGCTGCCAGTCAGTGCCATCCACACCGCAAAGGTCACGGCAGAGATAGCGAACACCACGGGTACGAACACGCCGGCGACCTTATCGGCCATACGGGCGATGGGCGCCTTGGTGGCGTTGGCGTCCTCAACGAGCTTGATGATTTTGGCGAGCGACGTGTCGGCGCCCACACGCGTGGCGCGGAAGGTAAACGAGCCCGTGCGGTTGACGGTGGCGGCGTTGACGGTGTCGCCGGCGGTCTTCTCCACGGGGATGGACTCGCCGGTGAGCGCGCTCTCGTCCACTGCCGAGCTGCCCTCGAGCACCACGCCGTCGACGGGGATGGACTCGCCGGGGCGCACGCGCAGGACCTGGCCGGGAAGGATGCTGTCGACGTCGACGGTGGTTTCGGTGCCGTCATCGGCAACGACGGTCGCGGTCTTGGGTGCCAAGTCGATGAGCGCCTCGATGGCGCCGCCGGTTTTGGATTTGCTGCGTGCCTCGAGGTATTTGCCCACGGTGACGAGCGACAGGATCGTGCCCGCACTCTCAAAATACAGGTTGTCCATGCCCGTCATCATGGCCTCGTGGACCTGACCCGCGGCCAGCTGGTCGGCCATGATGAACATGGCGTAGAGCGACCAGGCGATGGACGCGGTGGCGCCAACGGCGATAAGGGCATCCATGGTTGGCGCGCCGTGCGCGAGCGATTTAAACCCGTTGATAAAGTATGCGTCGTTGACGTAGACGATGGGGATGAGCAGGACGAGCTCGGTGAGCGCGAGCGTCATGCTGTGGGTGTGGTCGGTGAAGACGCCAGGCAGCGGCCAGCCGAGCATATGCCCCATGCCTATATAGAACAATGGGATGAGGAAGACGATCGAGGCGATGAGGCGGGTGCGCATGGCGGAGGCGGCGGCCTCCAGCTTTTTGGTGGGCGGCTCCATATGGGTGGCGCCGGATCGGGCTTGCGCGCTGCCGTTTAAGCCGACGGCACCGGTGCCCGCATCGATGGGCGAGGCAGAGTACCCTGCGCGATCGACAGCGGTGCAGATATCGTCGGGGGAGACCTGTGCGGGGTCGTAGTCGACCAACATGGAGCCGGCGAGCAGATTGACCGCGACGCTCTGGACGCCGCCGAGCTTGCTTACGGCGCGGTCCACATGCGCCTGGCAGGCGGCGCATGTCATGCCGTCCACGTCGAACGTATCTTGGGCCATGGCTTCCCCTTTCTGTGGCGTAGTGTCATGAATGTTAACCTAGAGATACTATACACCCATACCCCCTGGGGGTGTCCACTGGAGATTGAAATGTATGACATTCTGGTATTGGTCGAGGTGATAGCCAGGTCGGCGGACCGTAGCCGGTCTAATGTCTCAATCTGTAACAACTAGACCCGTTTTTGTCGAGTAACTGTTACAGATCGAGACATTGCATCGAGCCACAGCTTAACGTCTCAATCTGTAACACCTAAGGACCGTTTTTTCTGATAGATGTTACAGATCGAGACAGATCGCCCGCGGCCAACTCAAATGTCTTGATCTGTAACATCAAGAGAGGTTTTTGACCCCTTACTGTTACAGATTGAGATGTTGTCTCGCGGGGCTGGGGTTTGTCTCGTTCTGTAACATCTAGACCTGTATCTGCCGAGCTAATGTTACAGATCGAGACAATTGCCGGGGAGGGGCCCCGCCGCGGCAAGGCGCCCGCTGCCTAGATGCAGAATCCGGGAATCACGCAGGTTCGCTTGTTTGGCTTTTCCGCAGGCGTTGCGTACGTAAAGACGTCGCCGTCGTGCCCCACGCGGTTCATATAGAGCGTGCCTTCGCTCTCCGATGTGTCGGGGCTCACCGTGCGCTCCCACCAACAGGTGTCCTTGCCCTTCCACTGGCGGACCATCGTCTCGTTCGTGGAATACGGGCTTACCTTGAGCTCGCGGAAGAGTTGGTACTCCTTGCCCTCGCCGTTGTAGATGTCGGCCAGGTAGTGAAAGCCCTCGGCAAATGACTCGGGCGGTTGCGTACCGCACAGCTCGACCATGGCGGGCAGCCAAAGGGTTGCGGGCAACTTGCTCAGACACGATGCGCTTCTGGCGGCGCCAACGTTATTCGAGGTCTTTTTGACAGACTTGATGAGCGCGCGCAGCTCGCTTGGCAGCAGCTTGAGGCCGTCGCTGTCGAGCCATTCTCGCAGTTCGCAATCTGCCCAGCCGGCGTTCAATGCCTGCGTTGCGGCATCGCGCTCGGCAATGCCGGCATCGAACATAAACGTCAGTCCGGCCTTGCCCGTCCCGTCCAGAAGCTCATCGTGGCGGATGCCCACAAGCTGTGCGCCAACCTGCAGCCCGTTGGTGAGCGTGACGCGCTTGGTGCATGGATAGGGGATATGCCCATCGGCATCGAGCAGGTGACAGCGCTTGGCAATCTCGCGTGCCTCGCTACGGGTCTCGGCGGCCTTAATCTTGAGCGAAATCTCCTGCAGCTGATCCCAGGTGTAGTCGTCAAGAGAGCTGCGGATGCCATCGAGGTAGTCGGGGATGCCAAAGCCATGGGTCGCCGCCCCAACGACGCTGAGCCCCGCAACTACTGCAACGACGCCACCGATAATAAACCGGCGGCGGGTCATGGCATCGTGCCGGGCCTGCTCCAGGATCTCTCGCGCGCGCTCGCCGGCGACGTCGACCTTAAGGTGCGTACCGGAGTCGATGTCAATTACGGCGTCATTGCCCGCGCCCTCGCGGCCCTCAGATTCTGCAGCGGGGAGGTATGCCGAGAGCACCTCGAGCATCTGCTGTTCGGTGGGACGATCGCACTGCTCGACTGAGATGCCTTTCATGATGATCTGGACGAGTGCCTCGTCGTCATCGCATCGCGGCTCGAGCGGTGCCGGCTTGGTCTTGGTCTTTATGAGGTAGAACGAGCCGGTTGCCGCGGCACCCGTCGACTCGACATCGAACGGCTTGCGACCGCTGTAGAGCTGGTACAGAATGCTCGAAAGCGCATAGACGTCGATGGCGGGCGAGCGGCGAAGGGCCGCGATGCCTTCGATATCCTGCGTGAGCATCTCGGGCGCGGCGTATGCGGGCGTGGCAAAACGCCAGATGTCGGCACGTCGGGTGATCGTGTCGTCGCCGAGGGCCATGGTCGCGGAGCCCATGTCGATGAGGCAGGGGTCAAAGGAGCAATCGTCGATCTGCTGCTCGAGTGTTCGGCTGGTGGTGCGGAACATGATATTGGCAGGCGACAGGTCGCGATGGACGACCGGATTCACGAGGCCTTGGGTCATCAAGAGCGCACGAAGCACGGCGTTTCCAACGGCGGCCACCATCTGGGTGGTCAGCCCGCCCGAGGCGTCGTGCGGAAGCAAAGGCAGCGCCTGCTTGAGCGAGGCACCCTCGACCCACTCCATGAGGATGAGCGGGTCGTCCTCGCACGATCCATAGCCATAGACGCGCGGAAATCCGCGCAGGTGCGAGACGGTGCACAGATGACGGTACTCCTCGAACAGCGCGGCGGTGTTGGCCAGGTGCGCAGATGCTTGCTCGGCGGAGCGATTGGGCGTCTGGTCGGAAAGGATGGCGTTGTCCTTGAGCAGCTTGACGGCAAAGACCTCGCCGCTCGTGTTGGTCGCGCGCAGTACCTGTCCGATATTGCCGTTGCTGCGATAGGGCGTTTGGAGGATAAGCGTCATGAAACGGCGCTTGGCATCGTCTTCCGCGCTCGGATTGACCGCCACGGCGGTGTCGAATGTGTCGAGACGGATGAGTTTGCTGCCACGAACGGGATCCATAGTGTTCACAACGTTCCTTTGTTTATAGGGGTTGGCCGTATGCTCATACTAAAAGTACGGACATCGATAGAACCTATGATAGACGGCTCTGATGAAAAGTGAATGTTCATTGTCGCAATTATTGCGTGCAGCACGACGCAAACGGCGGAAAGGCGGAGGACGATTGGCCGCCGTCCGCCTTTCCGCGCTAGTCCACAATGACAAGGAATGTCGTGTAGAGGCCCAGATGGAGCCTGTCGCTGTGTTCGATTTCCACCGGGGGATAGATTTTGCCGGGCTCTCGTTGGTCGCGGGGCGGCTCAATCACAATATCGCCGTCGCCCGCGCCCGATTCGAGCACTGTGCCGTTGGTCGACCCAAGGCCCTGGGCGTACCAGTGCCCGCCCTCGAGCCAAATGCGGAGATGCTCGCGCGATGCATCAGCGCCTACATCGGTGATGCTGGGCGAGGTTTTGGGCAAGGACCCAATTACCGTGCCGCGCGGATCGCGTGTGAGGGGATGGATTTGCATGTCGGCGCAGTTGTCGGCATGGGTTCTGAGCAGACCGAGGTTGGGGGCGACAGTGCGCGGCTGCTCCAGGCTGCTCATAAAGCCACGTCCGACGGTAGTTTCGGTGGTGCCAAAGTGCCCGCCTGTCTTGCTGTCGCAAAAGCGCTCGACGGTGGCCACGCCTTGGATGGGGTCAGCGAGCGCCCCCGTTGCCACAAAGAGCATAAGGTAAAGCGTGCTCTTCTCGCGCACGGTATTGCCGTCAAAGTTATCGATGTGATTGAGGGCATTTGCATATAGGCGGCTGTCCAGCTTGTAGCTGGCGAGAGCTGACATCATTTCGTTGGCTGCCGGACCACGATAGTGCTCGGCGATTGCCTGATAGGCGGACTCGCCGCCGCCGAGCTTGCTGCAGATTGCCGCGGAAATGTTGAGCGTGGTGACGGTAAAGTCGCTGTAGATGGCGGGTGCGTACTGGTCGGGCTCGCGATGGACGATGTAACGGGTGAGATACGAGCGGTTGGAAGAGCATTTCTCGAGCAAGGTGCTGCCGAGATAGGAGTTTCCATTGATAAGCATTCGGGCGATTTCGAGATGCTTAAGACCGCCGAACGAGCGAATATCGTTATAGAGGACCGAGCAAGGCGTCTCTGCTGCCACGGATACCTCCTTTGATTGCTTCCTAGCCAATATGGCGATAGGAATTAATGCCCCCCCGGTGGGCCACGTATTAAATGGCTGCGCAATATATGGCGTAACCAAAGCAACATTATAGGCCACATGTTCGAAATTGCAGGAAGACTGAGAGATTTGGTTTGGACTGGACGGAAATTCCCCTCTGTCTTGATCTGTAACAATTGGGACCGATTTTGCTGCGTAACTGTTACAGATTGAGACGTTTCTGAACCGTGTCGACCGTTTGTCTCGATCTGTAACACGTAGAGGAAGATTTGCCCTGTAGATGTTACTGATTGAGACAATCAGCCGGGCCCGCCTCGGGCCCGTCTCGTCCGCCCCGTCATCTGTGGTTTACGTGGGGGCATGCGAAGCACGGGTATACTTACCGGCGGCGAATCTGCTCCATCGCTTAGGGCTGCTGCGTCTGGACGGCGCGTGATAGGGCTGCCAAAGCGATCGCCAGCGTGCTGAGCAACGTCCTCTCTGTGCGCACCTATTTTTGTATGTATTAGCGCACTACCAAGCACGCCCGCGCGGCCGCATGCCGTGCCCATTGCGCGTGCAGATAAGGAACAACAACATATGCGTAATTCTGTATCCGACGTCACCGACGCCGAGATCCTGGACGAGGCCCGCGAGGCCATGAGCCAGGCTGCCTTCGATGCTGCCGACGAGGCCAATGCTGCCCAGGCCGTCGAGTCCGCGACCGAGAACCTGCCCGCCTTTGACGAGCTGGGACTTTCCGACGAGATGCTCCGTGCCATCGAGAACCTGGGCTACACGGCGCCGACGCCTGTTCAGGCTGGCTCGATTCCCGTAGTGCTCGAGGGTCGCGACCTGCTTGCCGCCGCTCAGACCGGCACCGGCAAGACGGCCGCCTTCTTGCTGCCGACCATGAATAATCTGGAGCACATCGCTCCTCCCAAGCCTGTGCACGAGCGCGGCGGTCGCAACCGCCGTCGCGGTGCTAAAAAGCCCGAGGGCAACGGCCGTGGCCCCGTGATGCTCGTCATCACCCCCACGCGCGAGCTCGCACAGCAGATCGACGAGGTCGCGAGCAAGATCGCCGACGTCACCGGCCATGTCGCCGTGACCGTCGTGGGCGGCGTGAGCTACAAGCCGCAAACCGCTGCCCTCAAGTACGGCTGCGACATCCTGGTCGCAACGCCGGGCCGTCTGGTCGATCTGATCGAGCAGGGTGCCTGCCATCTGGACGAGGTCAAGGTGCTGGTGCTCGACGAGGCCGACCGTATGCTCGACATGGGCTTTTTGCCTGCCGTCCGCCGCATTGTGCGCGAGACGCCGGCCGAGCGCCAGACGCTGCTGTTCTCGGCGACCCTCGACGAGGAGGCCGTGGGCGAGATCACCGACCTGGTGAGCGATCCGGCCCGCGTGGAGATCGCGCCCGCCACATCGACCGCCGACACCGTTGACCAGTTTGTCTTCCCGGTGTCCATTGAGGCCAAGAACAACCTGCTGCCCGAGTTCCTCAAGAAGGAGGGCCCGGAGCGCACCATCGTCTTTATGCGCACCAAGCACCGCGCCGACAGCTGCTGCCGTCGTCTGGAGCGTAAAGGCATCAAGGCTGCCGCGATTCACGGCAACCGTAGCCAGGCCCAGCGCGAGCGCGCGCTTTCGGCCTTCCGCGACGGTACCGTCGACGTGCTGGTGGCAACCGACGTGCTTGCCCGCGGCATCGACATCAGCGACGTGCGCTACGTCGTGAACTTTGACGTGCCGGCCGAGCCGACCGACTACATCCACCGCATCGGCCGCACGGGCCGCGCCGGCGAGCTAGGCTGGGCCATCACGTTTGTGACCGAGCAGGACGTCGATGAGTTCTACGAGATCGAGAAGCTCATGGACAAGACGGCCGACATCTACGAGGCCGGCGACCTGCATGTGGGCCCCAACCCGCCCGCCGTCGATCCCGAGCGCGACCCTGCGGCCTTTAAGGTGAAGAAGAAGACCAAGCGCGGCAAGTCCAAGAGCAAGAAGAAGCTTGAGCAGGCACGTCGCGACGGCAAGCGCAACGGCGATGACTACGGCGATGTGGCCGGTCGTTCCAACCGCGGTCGCGACGAGCGTCGCGGCGACGGCGAGCGTCCGAGCCGTCCCAAGCGCGGCGGCAAGATCCGCGTGCGCGAGGGCGTTCAGGCTCGCGTGGACGAGGCTGTTGAGAGCGTGGCCCGCGAGGTGGCTGCCGAGGAGCGTGCTGGCGCTGCCGAGCAGGTCCCGCGAGGCAACCGTGCCGAGCGCCGTGCCAAGCAGTTCCAGGGCGAGGCGCATCGCCGTCGCCGCGAGGACGAGGACCGCGGCGGTCGTCGCCGTGTTGAGCGCGAGGACGAGGGCCGTGGCTCGCGCGGCGGCAAGCGTGGCTCGGGCGATCGTCGTCGTTCCGGTCGCAATGACGAGCGCGGCGGGCGCGATGAGCGCCGTGGCGGCGAGGGTCGCGGTGAGCATGGCACCCGCAGCGGTGAGTCCCGTGGCGGCAAGCGCTTTGAAGAGCGCGGTGGCCGCGGCGGCGAGCGTCGCGAGGGCGCTCGCGGCAATGGTGGGCGCAGCGGCGCTGGGCGTTCCGGTGAGTCGCGCGAGCGTCGCGATCCGCGTGCCAGCCGCGATCGTCGCGATGACTGGCGCAACTACGACGATACCCGCGAGGAGCGTCGCGGCGGCTACCGTGGTGGTCGCGGCGGCAACCAGGCCGGTTCCCGTGGCGGCCGCGCCGGCGGTCGCGATAACCGTGGCAGCTATGGCAACAGCCGTGGCGGCAAGCGCGGCGGCAGCTCCCGTCGTCCCGGCGACGGCGGCGGCAAGCGCAAATAACATACACATCGCACGCTAGCGTGAGACAAGCTAAGGGCCCCGAGCAACTACGCTCGGGGCCCTTTTTGGTGCAAAGGGGTCAGAGCAAGGAGTGTCCCTGGGTGCCGGCAGAAAAGGAACGTCCCTAAGTGCCGCATAGCTACCGTTTATCGGAGAATAAATACCGTTCACCGGTCATAATGATTATTCTGGCTTTGGGCTTGTCTACAATAGCTCTCGTAAAAAGAAATGCGGAAGGTTACCGAGTCCCTCGGACGTGGGCCTAACCAAAGTCTTTGAACGGGTGTGTCTCTATGGATGCATTCGCATGATTTTGGTTGGGCTATATTTATGAAGGGACATGCCGCCATGGGTTTCTTTTCTCGCCTGATGGGCGGTTCGGATGAGCAGAAGACTGCAGCTTCCGAGCTCGAAATCCTCGCTCCCGTTTCCGGCGAGCTTGTTCATCTAGAAAATACCAATGACCCTGCTTTTAGCAGTCGCGCGGTGGGCGATGGCGTTGCCGTGGTTCCCCAAGAGGGAACGGTGTGCGCTCCTGTTTCCGGCACCGTCGCGGCGTTGTTTCCGACTGAGCACGCGCTGGGCATCATGTCCGACGACAGCTCTGCTCAGGTGATGCTGCATATCGGAATCGACACTGTTAAACTTGAGGGCAAGGGCTTCCATGCGCTCGTTGCTCAGGGTGACCATGTCGACGTGGGCCAGCCCCTCGTCGAGGTCGATTTCGACGCGGTTCGCGCCGCTGGCTTCGACCCCACGGTCTTCGTTATCGTGTGCGAGCGCTCGGAGAACTCGACTCTTCGTGAGCATGCTTCCGGCCCTGTTGCTGTTAAAGAGCCTGTCGTCTGGCTTTCCGAGTAAATTCTTGTGGTGGGTACCGTGGTTATCAAGCGAGTTTTCAACAATAACGTCGCAATGGTCACTTCGGACGATGGATCCGAGCTCATCGTCATCGGCCGAGGCCTCTGCTTTGGCCGCCATGCCGGTGATATCATCGACGAGGCGTCGGTCGAAAAGACCTATGCGCTGCAGGAGGGTACCTCCCAGGATTCTCGTACGATTGACCGCTTGGCACATCTTTTGGAGTCCATCCCCACCGTTAACCTCGTGATTTCCGAGGACATTGTTCAGATGCTTCGTCGAGAGCTCAATGTTGATATCAATGACAAGATTCTCATTGCTCTCGCAGATCATATTAGCCTCGCCCTTGATCGCGAGCGCAAGGGCATTCCGTGCGAGAACCCGTTGCTGCTCGAGATCCAGCAGTTCTATCGCAAGGAGTATGCGTTTGCGGGCCGTGCCCTTCAGATTATCAAGGATTACCTGGGCATCGAGATGAGCGAGGAGGAGCAGGGCTTCATCACCTTGCATATCGTCAACGCTACCATGCCGCAGCGCTCTGACCGTCTGATTGTTTCGGTCCAGCTTGTTCGCGACGTGCTCGCGATTGTTTCCGAGCACTATGCCACGACCCTTGACGTCGCCTCGTTGCCGTACGAGCGTTTCGTTCGCCATCTGCAGTTTTTTGCGCAGCGAGCGCTCGATCCCGCGGCGGGGCAGGTCAATGGCGACGCGCTGTTCCGTATCGATGAAACGGTGTATCCGAGGGCGTTCTCGTGCGCGGAGTCAATTGCCGACCGCTTAGCGTCTACCTATAACGTTGTCGTTACCAATGCCGAGAAGAGTTATCTCGCATATCACATTGTTAACCTGCTTGGAGAATCTGGTCTCTAGGCATAACGTGCCCGCACATCGATTGATATAAGACAAGGCTCATGGTCTTGTCCAGGGCACACCTGTCTTAATTTGCGGAAAAGAAAGGGGAGTATCGCTATGACCGCAAAAAAGAAAATAAACCTCAAGGCGCCGTTGGAGGTGTTCGCGAAGTCGATCGTCCAGCCGATGATGTATCTCTCGGTTGCCGGCATCCTGCTCATCGTGGGCATCATTCTGACCAACAAGACCATCTGTGCCGTGGTCCCCGTGCTGGGCTCCGGCCCGTTCCAGCTTGCGGGCGCCGTTGTCTATCAGTCGCTGATGTTTATCATCAACAACCTCTCGATTCTGTTCTGCGTGGGTATCGCCGGCGCCATGGCAAAGAAGAACAAGGGCCATGCTTCGCTGATCGCCCTGATGTCGTTCTTCCTGTTCCTTCAGGCCAATAACATCGTGCTCAACGCCACCGGTTCTCTTGCCGAAGCGAGCGGCATGCTCGGCCTTACCGGAACCGGCCAGAGCACCGTTATGGGCATTCAGGTCCTCGATACCGGCGTGTTTGGCGGCATCATTCTTGGTTGCATCACCGGTGCCGTGTTCAACAAGTACTCGAACAAGCAGTTCCCCGTTGCCCTTTCGATGTTCTCGGGCGTTCGCTTTCCGTTCCTGATCATGATCATCATTTCCTGGATCATGGGCGCTGGCTTCTGCATCGTTTGGCCTCCGGTTCAGGGTGCCATCTCCTCCGTTGCCGGCATCATTAAGGAGTCGGGCAACATCGGTCTGTTTATCTACGGCATGCTCAACAAGTTGCTCGTTCCCACCGGTCTGCACCACCTCATCTACACCCCGTTCCAGTTCTCCGATGTGGGTGGCACCCTTACGCTGGGCGATCAGGTTATCGCCGGCGCCTATCCCATCCGTGTCGCTGAGATGGCAATGACGGGCCAGCCCTTCTCCGATAGCACGTATTTCAACAGCTACGCCTTCAACAACCTGTGGCCCTACATCGGCATCGGTCTCGCCTTTATCTTCACCGCCTACAAGCAGAACAAGGACAAGACCAAGGCTGTCATCATCCCGCTGATCATCACCGCCGTGCTTTCCTGCGTGACCGAGCCCATGGATTTCCTCTTTGTCTTTGCTGCCCCTGTGCTCTTTGTCGTCCACTCGATTCTTTCCGGCGTCTTCCTGGTTCTTCTTAAGGTTCTCTCCGTGCCCGCTTCGACTGCAGGCGGCATCATCAACATCGTTGTTTCCAACCTGGTCCTTGGTGTCGATAAGACCAACTGGCCGATGATGCTGGTGCTTGGAGTTCTCAACGCCGCTCTGTACTTCTTCCTCTTCACCTTCCTTATTAAGAAGCTCAACCTCCACACGCCTGGTCGCGAGGAGGAGTCCGAGCTCGCCGAGTCCGTCGCCGAGGGCGAGGCCGCCGCGTCTGTCGCGGTGAAGCAGGGCGCTGTTGCCGCGGCTCCCGCAGAGGGCGTCGATGCGGGCATTGCCGATCTGGTCGCAGGTCTTGGCGGCAAGGACAACATCGAGGAGCTCGAGAACTGCTTTACGCGTCTCCGCGTGAACGTTAAGAACCCGGACCTCATCGATGAGAACCTCATCAACCACGTGCCCAACAGCGGCATCAACCGCAATGGCAATAATATCCAGATCATCTTTGGCATGAAGGTCGCCGAGATGCGCGACAAGGTCGAAAACGCAATTGAGAAGGAGCAGTAAACAATGATCATTACTCTGTGTGGTGGCGGATCCACCTTTACCCCCGGCATCGTCAAGTCCATCGCTCTGCGCAAGGACGAGCTCGACGTTGACGAGATTCGTCTGTACGACATCAACGAGGAGCGCCAGCGCAAGATCGGCGTGCTCGTGGACTGGATTTTGCACGAGGACCTCGGCCTGGACATCAAGCTTACGGTGACCACCGACAAAAAGACGGCTTTTACCGACGCGAGCTTCGTGTTTGCCCAGATGCGCGTGGGCGGCTATGCCATGCGCGAGCAGGACGAGAAGATTCCGCTGCGTCACGGCTGCGTGGGCCAGGAGACCTGCGGCTGCGGCGGCCTTGCCTACGGCATGCGTACCATCTTCCCCATGGTCGAGCTGATTGACGACGTTGAGAAGTACGCCAAGAAGGACTACTGGATTCTCAACTACTCCAACCCTGCCGCCATCGTCTCCGAGGGCTGCCGCGTCCTGCGCCCCAACGCTCGCATCATCAACATCTGCGACATGCCGATTGCGATCATCGACGTGGTTTGCGCCGCGCTCGATATCGACAAGAAGGACGTCGAGTACGACTACTTTGGCCTCAACCACTTTGGCTGGTTCACCTCGATCCGCCACAAGGGCGAGGAGGTGCTCCCGCAGCTGCGCGAGTACATCAAGGAGCACGAGATTCTGCTGCCCGATTCTTACCTCAAGGGCATGAGCTCGCTGATGTCCAAGAAGCCCGAGGAGGCCACCGACGAGCATCCCGAGCAGAACCGCCACACCAAGGGCAGCTGGTACTACGTCTGGAAGGGCGAGTACGAGATCATGGAGTGCTTCCCGGAGTACCTGCCCAACACGTATCTGAACTACTACCTGCAGCAGAAGGAGTTCGTCGAGCATTCCAACCCCGAGCGCACCCGTGCAAACGAGGTCGAGGAGACGCGCGAGAAGAACCTCTTTGATGGCATCGACCATTACGAGAAGACGGGCGAGATCGACGAGAGCACGTTCTATGCGGGCAGCCACGGCGACTGGATTGCCGATCTGGCCATCGCTCTGAAGAACGATACCAAGCAGCGCTTCCTGGTCATTTGCGAGAACAAGGGCGCTATCCCCAACATGCCCTACGACGCCATGGTCGAGCTGCCTGCCTACATTGGCAAGAACGGCCCCGAGGTCATCAGCCGCGACAACATCCCGCTGTTCCAGCAGGGTCTTATGATGCAGCAGCTGAACTCCGAGAAGCTCATCGTCGAGGCTACGATCGAGGGTTCGTACGAGAAGGCGCTCAAGGCCTTTACGCTCAACAAGACCGTGCCTTCGATGAAGGTCGCCAAGGAGGTTCTCGACGACATGATCGAGGCCAACAAGGGTTACTGGCCCGAGCTTCGCTAAAGACAGAAGGTCTCTGGCACAAAAGAGCCGCTGACCGTAAAACTTGATCAATGCCCTGTTCGCGTGTTTGCGCGGACGGGGCATTGCCGTTTTGCGCAAAGGGTTGATATGGGGGTGGGCAGCGCCGTCGCGTCGAGATTGCCCGAGCCCTGCTGTGCCCAGGCGACGCGGTGATTCTGGACGAGCCCTTTACCGGTCTAGATACCGCTGCGCGCGACGCATGCGCCGAGGTCGTGCTCGACTTGCTCGACGGTCGCATCCTGTTGCTTGCCACGCACGATGCCGTCGACGCTCAAGCCCTCAATATCTCGGATATCATCACGCTCTAAATACTTACTCAGCAACAAAATGATCCGTTTTTTTCTCCGTCCCCATGGGGTCGGGTATGGTATTCTATCTGCGGGGTAATACTTCGGAATACCAAGTAATACCAACGCCGTAGAAACAAACTCTAGATGCGGGCCAATCGGGTTGCCTTCACAGCCCGTCGCCCAGCCGCGTGGCCCGCATCTATCCGCACCACCGTCGTTTCAAAAAGGAAGCGCCATGGCAGAACACATGACCCCGGTTGTCGCGAAGGTCTTGCCCGAGGAAAAGGCGGCCTTCGCGGCGGCAACGCAGCTCGTAGGTACCACGCCGTCCAACGCCATCCGCATGTTTATCGCCGCGTTTAATCGCTGCGGCACCTTTCCGTTCGACATTTCGCCCAACGGGGCCTTTGGCACTGCGCCCGATTCTCATCAACAATGACTGTCCCAAACTGCCGGCACTTGGGGACGTTCCTTTTCTGCCGGCAGTTAAGGAACGTCCCTAAGTGCCGGGTTTTGAGGAGGTTGGCATGCTCAATGCGATGATTTGGGCGCTTGCCTGTTTTGGCGTCGTCGCTGCCGATATCGCCCTGAGTGTGGTTTTGTTCTCCGCTCTGGGCGTCGCATCGGTGTTCATGGGCTTTTCGATTGACGACCTCGATATTCAATTGCTTCAGGCTGCCGCGCAGATGGCGTCGTTTTTGATGGCGCTGCTGTGGTGGCGTTATCTGTGGCCGCGCTCGTTTATGGCGCGCTGGCAGGGCGAGCGCCCGCTTGGCGGGGGAGCAAATGCTGCATGGAAGCGCATCGTTTGCGTTATCGTGATTGGCCTAGCCCTGCAGGTGGTCGTTGGCTACGTGACCGACGCCGTGCTGGCGCTGTTGCCCGATGCCGCGGCCGACTACAGCGAGCTTGTCGAGGAAACCGGCATGGGCGACACCAGCTATCTCGCCGTCCTGACTACGGTGCTCGGCGCCCCATTTTGTGAAGAGCTGCTGGTGCGCGGCATCATTTTTGAGTTTTCGCTCCGAGCGTTTAACCCGCAGTGCCGCCCACTTTGGAAGCGCCGGCGTCGTGCGGGTGCGCAGGACGGCGCCATGGTGTCCTGGGCGGCCCCAAGTACGTGGGGTATTGCCGCGGCGATTGTGCTGCAGGCGGCAATCTTCGGTTTTATGCACATGAATTGGGTGCAGGGTTGCTACGCGGGCGCTGCCGGTCTGGTCTTTGGCTGGGTGCTCGTGACCACCGGAAAGCTCCGTTACACGATCCTGTTGCACTTTGCCTTTAACGCCGGGTCGTATCTCATGACGTTGCTCTGGTTTGTGAACACGCCGTTCGATGTGGCAATTACGGTCGCTATCGCTGGCGTCATCCTCGTTGAGGCAATGCGCTCACTGCGCCACGCGTGTGGGATGGACGCAGTGAGCGCGCCGCTGCCCTAGTTGCGACGCCCGCCTCCGTTGGCGCCCTGTCGTCCCTGGGCCGCACGGTTGCGGCCGGCGGTGTTCTGCGCACGCGACATGCCGCCGTGCCCCTTGCTGCCCTTGGGGCCCTTGCCGGCGCCACCGTGGGCCTTGCCGCCCTTCTTGCCGGTGCCGTGTCCGCCGCTAGCAGACGTCTCGCCCGGGCGCGGCGGCACGGGACGGATTAGGCAATGCTTGGTGTAGCCGATCAGGTCACGACGCCCGGCCTTTTCCAGCGCCTCGCGCACCAGCTTGTAGTTCTCGGGCTTGCGATACTGGATGAGTGCGCGTTGCATGGCCTTCTCGTGCGGGTCGCGCGCCACATAGATTGGCCCCATGGTGCGCGGGTCAACGCCGGTGTAGTACATGCACGTCGACATGGTGGACGGCGTGGGGTAGAAGTCCTGCACCTGCTCGGGCATATAGCCCATGTCGCGCACAGCCTCGGCAAGGGCCACGGCTTCCTTCATGGTTGAACCGGGGTGGCTCGAGATCAGGTACGGCACCACATACTGCTTGAGTCCGTATTCGCGGTTCAGGCGTTCAAATTTACGGCAGAACGCATCGTAGACGGCGCGGCTCGGCTTGCCCATCACACTCAGCACCGCATCGCTCACGTGCTCGGGCGCTACGCGCAGCTGGCCCGAGACGTGATGTTCCAGCAGCTCGCGCAAAAACTCGTCCGAGGTGTCGGCCATGGTGTAGTCAAAGCGGATGCCGCTGCGGACGAAGACCTTCTTGACGCCGGGAAGCTGGCGCAGGTCGCGCAGCAGCTGCGTGTAGCCGCTCTCGTCGACCACCATGTTCTTGCATACGCTCGGCCACAGACAGCGCTTGTTCTTGCACACGCCGTGCTTGAGCTGTTTGTCGCAGGCAGGACGGCTAAAGTTGGCCGTCGGTCCGCCCACGTCGTTGATGTAGCCCTTAAACTCGGGGTCGCGCGTGAGCAGCTCGGCCTCGCGCATGATCGAATCGTGGCTGCGCATCTGCAGCACGCGGCCCTGGTGGAAGGTGAGCGCGCAAAACGAGCACTCGCCAAAGCAGCCGCGGTTAGAGCTGATGGAAAACTTGATCTCGGCAAAGGCAGGCACGCCGCCTGCCGCGTCGTAGTCGGGATGCCAATCGCGTGCGTAGGGGAGCTCTGCCACCTCGTCCATCTCGTCGGTGGTGAGCGTCGCCGAAGGCGGGTTCTGCACCACATAGACGCTGTTGGGGTAGGGCTCTACCAGGCGATGTCCAGTGATGGGGTCCATATTCTGCTGCTGCACGTTAAAGCTGCGCGCGTAGTTGAGCTTGTCGGCGGTAAGGTCGTCCCAGCTGGGCAGCAGGTCGTAGTCGTAGACCTCGTCGAGCGAGCTGGTGCGGTAGACGGTGCCATTGATATAGGTAATCTGGTCGACGGGCAGTCCCGCGTCGAGCGCGTCGGCGATCTCGACGATCGCGTGCTCGCCCATGCCGTAGATGAGGATGTCGGCGCCCGAGTCGAGCAGTACCGAGCGCTTGAGCTTGTCCTGCCAGTAGTCGTAGTGGGCCAGGCGGCGCAGACTCGCCTCGATGCCGCCGATGATGATGGGGGCGTCCTTGAACGTCTGGCGGATGAGGTTGCCGTAGACCGTAACGGCACGGTTGGGGCGGTGACCCTCCTCGCCACCGGGGGTATAGGCGTCGGTGTGGCGGCGGTGCTTGGTCACCGAATAGTGGTTGACCATGGAGTCCATGTTGCCGGCACTGACGAGAAAGCCCAGGCGCGGCTCGCCGAGCACGGTGATGCTGGCGGGATCGGTCCAGTCGGGCTGACAGATGATGCCCACCTTGTAGCCATGCGCGTCGAGTACGCGGCTGATGATGGCCATACCAAAGCTGGGGTGGTCCACGTAGGCGTCGCCGCAGATGTAGACAAAGTCGCACTGGTCCCAGCCGCGTGCATCCATGTCGGCGCGACTGACGGGTAGGAACTTATCGCGGCTCGGACGCCAGGGGCGTGAGGGCGCTGCCTGGGTGTGCGCGGCCCGGGTGGCGGGGGCGGCCGTGACCTGCGCCTTACCGCCGCGCTTTTGCTGCTGGCCCTGTTTGCCCTGCTGACTGCGCTGGTTATTCTGAGCGTGCTGAGGCTTTTTTGCCACGATCCCTCCCGGTGTTTGTATGCTGCACGTAATTGTAACCAGTCTTTTTGGAACGGGGCTAAAAAGACTGGTGGAGTACATGGGCTGGCGGATCGGCGCGTCGATGCGGGTGTCGGCGCCTCTCCCGCCGTTTGTTTCCAGACTGTGTATCCCCGTGTCGAAGGGGTCGTCTCGCGCGCACGCCATGTTGTCAATGGGTTACAGTATGAACGGCGGCAATGTCTCCGCCAACGCACGAGAGGGTCGTCAACAAGGAGGATGTACGACGATGCAGCGTGCCAAACAGATATCGGAGTCCATCGAGCTGGGCATCATCTTGGCGCTCGCCGGTGGCTTTATGGATGTGTATTCGTACATTGGGCGCGACCATGTTTTCGCCAACGCGCAGACAGGCAATATCCTGCTGGTGGGCGTGAGTATTTCGGAGGGCAATTGGGCACTTGCGGGGCGTTACTTCTTCCCTGTGGTTTCGTTTGCTGTGGGCATTATGCTTGCCGACCTGGTACACGAGCGTTTTGGCAGCGTGATTCACTGGCGCCAGGTGACGGTGTTCTTTGAAGCCGTCATCTTGCTGGGCGTGAGTTTTATTCCCGGTGGCGATTTCAACCTGCTCGCCAACTGCCTTACCTCGTTTGCCTGCGGCATGCAGGTCGAGAGCTTCCGCAAGATTCATGGACACGGCATCGCCACGACCATGTGTATCGGCAACCTCCGTAATGCCTTGCAAAACGTGGACGATTACATCATCACCCACAAGCGCGGCTTTTTGGAAAACGGCCTGCTGTACTTTGGTGTGATCTTTACCTTTGTGTTTGGCGCCGTGCTGGGCAATTGGTGCATTGAGCGCATGGGTCTGCATGCCATTGCGGTGGCGAGCGTGCTGCTGTTTATCGCGTTTGCCATCATGTTTATCGATCGCGAACGCGACTTGCGTTTTCGCTGGAAGGTTGCGGCCGAGGCTTGGAAAGAGGGCTGTCGAAAGTAACCGAATGCGGCAGAGGGGTTGTCCCTTTGCCGTTGTTTTTTCATTTCCTGTTGAAACGCTTTAACACTTTTGACGTTCTCATGCATTTTTTGTTTCAAAAGCGTTAGGATGAGATTCATAGCGCGGGGCGTAATGGGTGCCCCGCACACGATGGGAGGCTATCAATGGCTAATCGTTTCGTTCTTAACACCATTTCTTATCATGGTTCTGGCGCCATCAAGGAGATCCCCGGCGAGCTCCAGCGTCGTGGCTACAAGAAGATCTTCGTCTGCTCCGACCCCGATCTGGTCAAGTTTGGCGTTACCGCCAAGGTGACCGACGAGCTCGATGCCGCCGGCATCGCTTGGAGCCTCTACTCCGAGATCAAGCCCAACCCCACTATCCAGAACGTCAAGGACGGCGTCGAGGCCTTCAAGGTCGCCGAGGCTGACGCTATCGTGACCATTGGTGGTGGCTCCTCCATGGACACCGCCAAGGCTATCGGCATCATCATCAACAACCCCGAGTTCGCTGATGTCCGCAGCCTCGAGGGCGTTGCTCCCACCAAGAACCATGCCGTGTTCACCATCGCCGTGCCGACGACCGCCGGTACCGCTGCTGAGGTGACCATCAACTACGTCATCACCGACCCCGAGAAGGTCCGCAAGTTCGTGTGCGTCGACACCAACGATGCCCCCGAGGTCGCCGTCGTCGACCCCGACATGATGGCTTCCATGCCCGCCGGCTTGACCGCCTCTACCGGCATGGACGCTCTGACCCACGCCATCGAGGGCTACACCACCAAGGGCGCTTGGGAGCTCTCCGACATGTTCCACTTTGAGGCTATTAAGCTGATTAGCGAGAACCTGCGCGACTCTGTCGCTGAGGCCAAGTCCGGTCAGCCCGGCTCCGGCCGCGAGGGCATGGCCCTTGGCCAGTATGTCGCCGGCATGGGCTTCTCCAATGTTGGCCTGGGCATCGACCACGCCATGGCTCACACCCTGTCCGCTCACTACGACACCCCGCACGGCGTCGCTTGCGCCATGCTGCTGCCGATCGCCATGGAGTTCAACAAGCCGGTTTGCGCCGAGCGCCTGGCCAAGGTTGCCGTCGCCATGGGCGTTGACACCACGGGCATGAGCACCGACGAGGCCGCTGACGCTGCCATCGCCGCCGTCAAGCAGCTTTCCGCCGACGTGAACATCCCGCACGTCTGCGAGGCCATGAAGGCCGACGAGATCGAGGTCCTGGCCAAGGACGCTATGGCTGACGCCTGCTTCCCGGGCAACCCGCGCGAGGCGACGCTCGACGACGTTATCGAGCTCTTCAAGAAGATCTGCCCGGCTGCCTAACTTGGTTCGGCGGGCCCCCGCCCGTTAGCCCCACAATCGTCCTCGGACATGTCGGAAGCCCCCGCTGCGCACTTCGTGCGGCGGGGGCTTCCTCCGTCCTGCGGAAAGATTGTGGGGCTAACGGGCGGGGGCCGCCGGCTC
>NZ_QSPM01000016.1:41297-55003 GCF_003466445.1 Collinsella sp. TM05-38
TCGTGGCGGGCGCTGCTCTGAGAAGCTCGATGGGTTGTCTCGTTAGGTAAATAATTGTGCGTGGTGGTATCGTTGCTGTGGGTTTAATTCGATGTGAAAGGGTGACTTTGGTGTCCAAGATGGATTCTACGCTCTCCTATATTACTGACCAGTTGAAGGCGCTTACCTCGATTGCTTCGCCTACGGGCTATACCCGTGCGGCGACTGATTATCTAATGGAAACGTTGCGCGATATGGGCTTTGGCCCTGAGCGTTCCAATAAGGGCAACGTGCTGGTTGAGCTTGGCGGCGAGGGTGAGCCGCTGGTGTTGGCCAGCCATGTCGACACCCTGGGCGCCATGGTGCGCTCCATTAAGGACAATGGTCGCCTGCGCCCTACGACCCTCGGCGGGCATCAGTGGTCTACGGCCGATGGCGAGAACTGTACCGTCTACACACGCGACGGCAATGTCTACACGGGTGTGGTCCTCAATACCGAGCCTTCGGCGCATGTGGCCGATGAGCCGGTCAAGACCATCGAGAAGAACATGGAAATCCTGCTCGACGAGAACGTTGACAGCAAGGACGATGTGCTCGAGCTGGGTATTCAGACCGGTGACATCATCGCTATGGATCCGCGTACCACGGTGACGGAGAGCGGCTACATTAAGAGCCGCTTCTTGGACGACAAGCTGTCGGCCTCCATTTTGCTGGGCTTGGCGCGTGCCGTCGCCGCTGGCGAGGTGACGCTCTCGCGCAAGGTGTCGCTGCTCTTTACCGTGTACGAGGAGGTCGGTCACGGCGGTGCCTTTGTGCCAGCCGACACGCGCGAGATGATCAGCGTGGACATGGGCTGCGTGGGCGACGACCTGGGCTGCACCGAGCGCATGGTTTCGATTTGCGCCAAGGATTCGGGTGGCCCCTACAACTACGATCTGGTGACCACGCTGTCCAATATCGCGCGCGAGCTGGAGCTCGATTACGCCATCGACGTGTACCCGCATTACGGTTCGGACGTCGAGGCCACGCTCTCGGCCGGCTACGACATTCGCCATGGTCTGATCGGCCCCGGCGTGTACGCGAGTCACAACTACGAGCGCAGCCACATCGACGGCGTGCGCAATACCTACGAGCTCGTTCGCGCCTACGTTCAGCGCTAGGGGAGCAGCTTGCGACTCGGCTGACCAATCGCTAAGGCCCGATTTCTCGGGCCTTTTTTCGCTTTGGGTCGTTTAGTATTATGATGTCTGTAATCTATTAACTAAACGTGTAAATTACTTAACGAGGTGATGCGGTGTATGGATACGTCTGAGTACTTGTCTATGGTTGATGCTGCCCGCCTGTTGGGCGTTACGAAAGCCCGCATATCTCAACTTGCCGCATCGGGAACGCTCGCGTGCGATATTGTGGGCGGCCGGAAGATGATCGAGTACAATTCTGCGATCGCCTATCAAAAGGTCCGCAAACGAGGGCGCCGTTCTGCAGCCGATGTGGGACGCAAGTTTACGCTGATGTCGGCCGACCATGAGGTCGCGCATGTCTCATTTGATCCGACGCGCGAGTTTCCCTTCGAAATCGCCGAGGTCCTCGATGCGCAACGAATGCCGTTTGGCACATGCTCGAGCTCTTCTCCAACGGTGAATAAGCGGGAGCTCAACGCGTGGTGGGGGCATCGGTCGGTACCCGATGTTCGCCCCGGGCTTATCTCGCGCTACCGAGAGTTAGGGATCGTCAACGGCACTGAGGTGCCGGTTCAGTGCCTGGGCCTCTCGCTTTCGGATTGCTATTGGCTGCGGCCGACCGATTGCGACGGGCTCGAATGGCGAAACATCAATTACTTTGAGAACGAATTTGAGCGATCGGCGCCCGAGGGGCGTTCGGGTTGGCTGGAAGGCATCGGTCTTAAAAATCCCGACAACACATCCGAGGGCGAGCTTCCTAAATCGTGGATGATTCGCAACGGTGTTCGCGTCCTGGTCAAGGGGTGCGGCATGGACGATCAACGTCCCTTTAACGAGGCGGTTGCAACGGCTCTACATCGTCGCTTGCTGTCAGAGGGTGAGTTTGTTCCCTATGCGGTTGAGCGGATGTTCGATGGCCCTGTGTGTTTGTGCGACGACTTTCTTGACGGCCGCGAGGAATATGTTCCGGCTGTTTACGTTAAGAACGCTCTTGGCGGTCAGCGAGGAAACTCGACGTACGACCGGTACTGCCGCTTCCTTGGTAAGCATGGAGCAGACGAGGCTGCCGTGAGAAGGTCTATGTCGCAGATGATCGTTTGCGATGCCCTTTTGGCCAACAGTGATCGCCATTGGCGAAACTTCGGCATCATCCGCAATGTCGACACCCTGGAGATAAAACCTGCACCGCTGTTCGATAGCGGCAACTGTCTGTGGTATAACGTGCCAACTGCCGTGCTCTCAGCTGGGGAGTTTGGGTTTTCCGCTAAGCCGTTTGGGCCCGACCCTTTCGTCCAGCTGGCGCTTGCGGACTCGCTCGATTGGTTCGATTCATCGCGGCTCAACGGATTTGTTGATGAGGCAATCGAGATTCTTTCGCAGAGCGAATGGGCGACGGCGGAGGATCGACTCGAGGCCATTTGCCGCGGCCTCGAGCGTCGCGTAATCGAGGTTGGTGCCGCTGTTGAGGTACTTCGACACGTGCGGCGATAAACCAGCGGCTACTTAAGTGCGCCGGTTACGGTACCACCGCCCAGGACGATGTCGCCGCGATAGACTACAACGGCCTGGCCGGGGGCGATGGCTCGCTGCGGCTCGTCAAAAGTTAGCAGTATTTTCCCGTCTTCGTCACGCGTGAGGGTCGCTGCCTGGTCTTTCTGACGGTAGCGGTACTTGGCACCTACACGAATGCCGCCGGCGTCGAGCTCGGCCTCCATGCGCGTGTCCGGCGCGCTCCAGATCCACTCATCGGCAGTTAGCGCCGAGGCGGTTAGGTCCTCGGCTTCGCCCAGATGCACGGTGTTGCTGGCGGCGTCGACGCCCGTTACATACACCGGATGCGCCATCGCGACACCCAGGCCTTTGCGCTGGCCGATGGTGTAGCGCAGCGCGCCGTTATGGCGTCCGACCACGCTGCCGTCGCGCCACACAATGTCGCCCGGTGCAGCGGCATGTCCGCAGCGGCGCTCGATATAGCCCGCGTAGTCGCCGTCCGGGATAAAGCAGATGTCCTCGCTCTCGGCCTTCTTGGCGTTGATGAAGCCCTGCTCGGCGGCAATGCGGCGTACGTCGCGCTCCTTGTCCAGCCCTGCCAGCGGAAAGATTGTGCGTGCCAGGCGCTCCTGCGTAAGCGAATACAAAAAGTAGCTCTGGTCCTTTTTGGGATCTTCGCCGCGATGTAGCTGCCAGGTGCTGTCTGCCGCCTGGCTTGTTTTGGCGTAATGGCCCGTGGCGATGTAGTCGCAGCCCATATCCAGCGCCGCATCGAGCAGCGCGCCAAACTTAATATGGCGGTTGCAGATGATGCACGGGTTGGGCGTCAACCCCTCCTGGTAGGCGGTCACGAAGCGCTCGATAACATTGCGGTCGAAGGTCTGCTGCAGGTCGAGCACATAGTGGGGTATCCCCAGGCGCTTGGCGACGGCCTTTGCATCGGCGATGTCGCGGTCGACCTTACTCATGCCCGTGGCGGGGTCGGGTGTGGGACAGGTAAGGCGCATGGTGGCGCCGACGCATTCGTAGCCCTGGCGTTTGAGCAGATAGGCAGTCACGCTGGAATCGACGCCGCCGCTCATGGCGACGAGCACGCGCTTGTTGTGCATGGGGAGGTTCTCCTTGGTGGCATGTGGCCAAAAAAGAAAAGCGGCGCGGGAGGCTGGTTCCGCGCCGCAGACATTGTAGCAAGTTCGGACGTCTCGTGGGACACCCTGATGGGATGGGCTCAGGCTGCCGGGAGAGAGGAGACCGGTTCGTCCTGGGCTCAACCTATGGGCGACGGGCCCTAGTCCTGGAAGAGTGCCGTGGACAGGTAGCGCTCACCGGTATCGGCGAGTAGCGCCACGATGGTCTTGCCCTCGTTCTCGGGGCGCTTGGCCAGCTGCAGTGCGGCCCACACGGCGGCGCCGGACGAAATACCCACGAGCACGCCCTCCTTGTGGCCCACGGCGCGGCCGGTGGCAAA
This sequence comes from Collinsella sp. TM05-38, assembly GCF_003466445.1. NCBI lineage: Bacteria > Bacillati > Actinomycetota > Coriobacteriia > Coriobacteriales > Coriobacteriaceae > Collinsella > Collinsella sp. TM05-38. The sequence continues at coordinate 45,417 of NZ_QSPM01000016.1, forward strand.
GGCGTCGTCGTTCTCGACGGGGATGATCTCGTCATAGATCTGGGTGTCGAGGACGTCGGGCACAAAGCCGGCGCCGATACCCTGGATCTTGTGTGGGCCGGCCTGGCCCTTAGAGAGCACCGGGGAGGTAGCGGGCTCGACGGCGACGACCTGAATCTCGGGGTTCTGCTCTTTGAGGAACTCGCCCACGCCGGTCACGGTGCCGCCGGTGCCAACGCCGGCGACGAAGATGTCAACCTTGCCGTCGGTGTCATCCCAGATCTCGGGGCCGGTTGTGGCCTTGTGGATGGCGGGGTTGGCGGGGTTTACAAACTGACCGGCGATGATGCTGTTGGGAGTCTCCTTCTGCAGCTCCTCGGCTTTGGCGATGGCGCCCTTCATGCCCTTGGAGCCGTCGGTGAGCACGAGCTTTGCGCCGTATGCCTGCATAAGCTTGCGACGCTCGACGGACATGGTCTCGGGCATGGTGATGATCACCTTGTAGCCGCGGGCCGCCGCCACCGAGGCGATGCCGACGCCGGTGTTACCGCTCGTGGGCTCGATGATGGTGTAGTCGCCGCCGCGCACGAGCTTGCCGGCCTTCTCGGCCTCGTCAATCATGTTTTTGGCGACACGGTCTTTGACGGAGCCGGCGGGGTTGAAGTACTCGAGCTTGACGAGCACGCGGGCCTTGAGGTCCTCGTCGGCCTCAAAGTGGGTAAGCTCCAAAAGCGGGGTGTGGCCGATAAGCTGATCGATGGACGTGTAAACCTTGCTCATGGTGAACCTCCAAAGTGTTCAAATGACTGGATACCGTGTGGTTTTACGGTGTATGTAACAGCAAAACCTACAAACCCAATAGGTTGTTCGTTTAGCTGTTGGGAAGCATAGTAGACAGCAAAGCCTAGTAATGCAATAGGAATTTATGAATTATTGCGAGTCGATTAACCATCTTGACGGGATGGGTATTTTCAAAGCCAATTTTTCGGCTAGAATTTCTACGGATTAAATGACCGAAAGGCAGCAATATATATGTTGGTTTCCACAAAGGGCAGGTATGCCCTGCGCGTTATGGTCGACCTGGCAGAGCACCAGGCGGCCGGCCGCATCCCGCTCAAAGAGATTGCGGCGCGACAGGGGATTTCGGAGAAATATCTGGAGAACATTCTTGCCACACTCGTACGCGCCAATATGCTCTCGGGCATGCGCGGCAAGGGCGGCGGCTACGTGCTCACGCGCCCTCCCGAGCAGTACACGGTGGGCGAGATTCTGCGCCTGACCGAGGGTAGTCTGGCGCCGGTCGCCTGCCTGGATGGTGACTGCAAAGGCTGCTCGCGATCTGATGAGTGCCCCACGCTCGACGTGTGGAAGAACCTGGACAAGCTCATCAACGACTACCTCGACGGTGTGACACTCGATCAACTTGTCGCTCCCAACGAAGGCTACGACTACGTCATCTAACCCACACCTTCCATTTGGGGACGGGGTAGAAATGGTAGATTTCTTTACCCTCTGAGGCTCGATAAAGAAGAAGGCCGTCCATCGTTTCGATGGGCGGCCTTCATTTTGGCGTGTTGTGGCGATCCGTATCGGTTCGCTCTAGTTCTTGGCGATGCTGTCGAGAATGCTGCGCATGATGGATACCAAGATGCTGCCCATAAACGCCGATCCAAAGCTGGCGATGGAGATGCCCGCGCCCAGCAGATTCACCGATAGGTAGCTGGCGAGCTCGAGCATAAGGCTGTTGACGACAAGCTGGAAAATGCCCAGCGTAATGATGGTGAGCGGCAGCGAGATGACCGTCAGGAACGGTTTGACGAGCGAATCGACGATATTGAGGAACAGTCCTACGAAGGCGAAACAGACCCAGGCCTCGGCAAAGCCGAAGGGTTGGATGCCGGGGACGAGGAACGTGGCGATCGCGATAGCGATCGAGGTGAAGAGCCAGTTAAGCATAAAGCGCATGGCGTGAATCCTTTCTTGCGCCGGGGTTGCTGGCGTCGCGTGAAGCGGCTTGCGGCGGCGACCTGGATGGTTGCGCGGGTGCGCCGCGGTGTTTGGGCGCCCATTGTCTCAAATATTCGTGGAGCTTGCGTGCGCATTCGGTTTCAAAACGGCGTTCGACCTAAAAAACGTGCCGCTGACAGAGAGTCTTGTCGCTTTAGTTTGGTGGTGTGCTAAACTGCTACGGGCAAAAGCCACAGGCGTTGCCCTATTGCATAGAACGGGCGAACGATGCCCGATGTTAGTATCAACTTCGATGCCTTTTGGCGGGTTTGGCGGTAATCGATGAATATCGAGAACATGTTTGACAAGCCTGATGTCAAGCAGCTAGTCCACGCATTTAGCCTTTTGGACGACGAGAAAGATATCCAAGCGTTTTTGACCGATATCTGCACGCCGCGTGAGATTTGCGATCTTTCTCAGCGTTTGCAGGTGGCGCGCTATCTGGACGAGGGCGAGCCCTATGTCGAGGTCCAGGCCCGCACCGGCGCTTCGTCCACCACAGTGAGCCGCGTGTCCAAGGCACTCAACGGCGAGTACGGCGGCTACCGCAAGATCCTCATCAAGCTGGAGGATGGCGAGTAGGCTAGCGACAAAAACGAATTGCGCAGAACCGTCCCTTCGGGGGCGGTTTTTATATGCCCGCAATCGGCTGGTGCGTTGGGGTCAGGTTGCTTCGTACCAAAAGATGGAGCTGCGGTGGCAATGTGTCCGCTTGGGCGGGTAGGATGGATACATTGATTATTGCGAACGGTTTGAGTGGAGGACCATGCCTGTTCGAATCTATACCACCAACGCCGGCGCGGATTTGAGCGATGCCGAGGCGGCGCTGCTCGCCGACCTGGTTGCCCGCCACGGGCGTGCCGTTTTGCTGGTGCCTACGTTTGCCGAGCTCGATCTGTGCCGTCATGATGCGGCGGAAGCTGGGGTTTCACTGGGTATCGATTACAAGACCCCTTCGTCGTGGCTCCGTTCGCTGTGGGAGCTTATGGGCGATGGCCGTAGCTTTGTGGATAACCTTCAGTGCCAGATGCTGTTCTCGGACATGATCGACCGCCGCGATGACGCTGCTCTGCAGCCGCTCTCGCGCAGCCAGGGCACGGTGCGCATGCTTGCGCGTATGGCCCGCGATGTGTTGCCGGGCGTGGCGGGGGCGGGCGACGAACGCTGCCGCGATGCCGCCGCTCAGCCCGAGCCCAAAAGCGACGCCGAGGCCCGCGTTTTCGAGCTTTTGCGTGCCTACGCGGGTGGTTTGGACCGTCGAAATATGATCGAGCCCTGCGAGGCGGCTGACATTATGGCCGGTGCCCTGGCCGATAACCTGCCGGGGTGCGCCCGTGCCGTTTGCGTGCGCGGCGTCACGTCATTTACGTATAGCTTGCTCGAGCTGCTGTCCGCCGTGGCAAACAACGGGGGAGAGGTCGTCGTGCTGCTTGCCCGCGAGCAGGCGGCGACGCGCGAGGAGCTTGCCGCGGCATTTGATGCCCGCGGTGTGCTGTTTGAGATCGCGCCGCTGGACGAGGATGCCGGCGCGTCTGATGCCGCTTGCGGGACCGCCGCTCAGCCTGCCTTTATTGAGGTCGCCGGCCCCCATGCCCGTGCTCATGTCTATGCGGACGCAATTGATGATCTGGTAAAAGCGTGCCAGGGTTCCGAGGCCGACGGCGCCGCGACGAACGCCGACCCCGCACGCGTGCTCGTCGTTTCTGCCCGGGCACCCCAGCTGTTCGGTGAGCTCGCCTCTCGTCTGGCGGCTCGTCGTATCGCTGCTGAGACAACTGAGTTCACGGCGTTTTCCCAGTCCATCGCGGGCAGGCAGCTTACGGCGCTTGCCGGCCTGATCGAGCGCATGAAGGCCGCCGACGAGGGCATCGCCTCTAAGACCGAGTGGTGGCCCGCGCCGGAGCTTACCGACTGGATTTACAGTCCGCTTTCGGGTGCCGATGCCGCCAGCGCGCTCACGTTCGATAAGAATATGCGTCTCTCGCGCAGCAAGACTACCGCGGGCGTTAAGAGCCTGCTGCAGAGCATTCAGGGCCAGGTGAGGGGCGCGCGTAAGGCGGCGAGCGACGAAAACTGGTTTAAGAATGTGCCGTGTGTGGTCTCGGACGTGTTCCAGGCGCTGTGGCGTGACAAGCCCGTGACGGCGCTCAAGGCCATGCTTGCCGTTGCCGAGGCGTTGCCCGATCGCTCGCTGGGCAGCTTGGATGGCCAAGCCCGTCGCCAGGCGGAGGTGGCCCTGCTGCGCCATGTCATCGACATCCTTATGAACGATGCTCGCGCGCTCGACGTGTCGCAGGCCGCGACCGTGCCCGTGCTCGATGGCGTTCGCACCAAGGTGGACAAGCGTAGCACCGCCTACGATTACGAGACTTACGAGGTTGACCGTGCGCCACGTGCTCAGGTTCGGTTTGCTTCGCTTGCCGATGCGTCGGTTCTGCGTCCTGGCTGCTACGATGCCGTGCTGTTTGCCGATGTCGACCTGGACAGCTACCCGCTTTCGCACGAAGAGGGCCCGCTTGCTACGTTGACGGCCGAGCTGCGCCGCGACGGCGTGTCTTTGGAGCCCGCCGCCCTGCTGCGCGTGCGCTTTTGCCGTGCAATGCAGGCGGCGAGCGGTCCGGTCGCGCTCGCCCGCGTGACGCACGATCGCCAGGCACGCGAGTGCTACCCGGCAGCCGTATGGACCGAGCTGCGGGCGTATGCCGAGGCCGCTGGTGCCGCCAAGGTTGCGTGCGTGGGCGAGGGCGGTATCGTCGCCGATTTTGATCCGGCGGCCGGCGAGGGTATCGAGTGCAAGCGTGTTGCGTGCGAGGCTCCTCAGCATTTGAGTGATGCGGCTGTGCCGTACCTGGTCCTGTGCCGCCGCGATGGCGAGGGCGAGGACGCGCCGCTCGTGCCGCGCCTGACGTCCGCCTCGCAGATTGAGGCGTACTCGACGTGCCCGCTGTGTTGGTTCGTGTCGTATCGCGTGAAGCCCCAGTCCATCGACGCGGGCTTTGGCAACATGGAGAAGGGCAACTTTGTCCACGATGTTCTGGAGCGCCTGCACGCCCGTCTGCCCCAAGAGGGCATGGAGCGCGTGACGCCCATGAATCTGCCGCGTGCACAGGAGCTGCTACACGAGGTCTTTGACGAGACCTTGGCCGAGCATGCCTCCAAGCGTGGCAACGAGGGCCCGCTCGTGCCGCTCTCTCCGGTGGAGGAGCGCCAGGTGGCCGAGATTCTGCCGCAGCTGGAGGGAGTGCTTGCCTACGAGTCCGAGGCGCTCGCCCCCTTTGCCCCGCGTTACCTGGAGTTCGCCTTTAACGAGCTCAAAGTCGAGTATGCCGGCTGGCCGCTTGGCGGGCGCATCGACCGCGTGGACGTGGACGCCGAGAATCGTGCCGTGGTGATCGACTACAAGCATCGCACGGGCGTTGAGGAGTTTAAGCTCGCCGACCCTACGGTGCGCGACGAGGAATCGGGCGAGGCCGCCATCGACGACCCACGGTGGCTACCGCCCCATACCCAGACGCTTATCTATGCGCAGGCCATGCGCCGGGCGCTGGATTTGGACACCCGCGCGGCGCTCTACTTTTCGACCAAGGGCGGCAAGCCGGCGTTGCGCGGCGCCGCGAGCGCCGAGCTGCTCGAGGAAGAGCGCGGCGACGGTCGCATCCCAGGCCTCAAGAAAGGTTTCCCCGGCGAGGGTGGCAGCATGGACTTCGACGCCCTGCTCGATCGCGTGGAGGCCGGCATCGCCGAGCGCCTGCGGGAGCTCGAGGCAGGCAACGTTGCCGCCGTCGACCCGACGTCGGCTCAGGCCGCGCATGCGCGCTGCTCGTATAACCACGAAGGAACGTTTGTAAGGAGGGACGTGTAGACCATGGATCTTTCGACTTTGATGCCGCAACAGCTGCAGATTGTCAAAACGCTCGACCGTCCGCTGTTTGTCTCGGCGGGCGCCGGTTCGGGCAAGACCTTTACCCTCACGCGCCGCATCGTCTACGCGCTCTCGCCCGAATCCGGTCCGTTCGTTGAGCATCTGGACCAGGTGCTCGCCATTACCTTTACCAAAGATGCCGCGGCCGAGATCCGTGACCGCGTGCGCCGCGCGCTCATCGACGAGGGCATGGACGAGGAGGCCCTGACCGTCGACGATGCATGGATCTCGACCATTCACGGCATGTGCTCGCGTATCCTGCGCGCACACGCGTTGGAGCTGGGCATCGATCCCGAGTTCACGGTACTCACCGATACCGACGAGCTTATGGATCAGGCTGTTGAGCATGTGCTGGCCCGCGCGACGGCGCCCGATGCCGCCCCCGAGCTCGCGGCATCGCTCAAGGCCCTCTACGCCTGGTATCCCATGGCGGGCGAGGGCGGCCCTTTTGGCGCCGGCACCACCATCAAGGGCCTGGTGCGCGAGCTGCTGGAGCTCTCGAGCCAGCTGCCGGGCGGCATGGACGACGTGCGCGTGGCACACGGTCATGCCGACACTTCGGCCCTTGCCGATGCCTATCGTGCGGCGCTGGGCGCAAGCAAGGCCGCGACCGAGAAAGCGCAGGTGGCGCTCGATGCCATCGATGCGTTCGAGGCGAGCGGCAAGACCATGGCGGATGCGGCGCGACTCATGATGTCGTGCACCATGCCTCGGGCGAGCAAGGCATTCCCTAAGGAGCAGGTGGAGCTGCTCAAGGCGGAGGCTGCCGATGCGTTTATCAATATCGTGCTCGCCTGCGGTGGTCCGGCGCTCGATGCGCTGGTGGGGCTTGCTCGTGCTGTGGAGGCGGAGTACCGCGCGCTCAAGGCTGACCAGTCCGCGCTCGATAACAACGACCTGCTCCGCATGGCATACGAGGCGCTGCGCGATTATCCCGCCATTCGAGCCGCCTACGAGGGCCGCTTTAAGATGGTCATGATCGACGAGTTCCAAGATACCGACCAGATGCAGGTCGATCTGATTCGCTATTTGACGGGTGCGGGCGAGCGCGCGCTGTGCACGGTGGGCGATGCGCAGCAGTCGATCTATCGCTTCCGCGGCGCCGAGGTCGAGGTGTTTCGCCGCCAGGAGCGCAAGGTGGGCCTGTCTGCTGCGCCTGAGACCTCCGTCGCATCCGATGCCCCTGCCGGCGAGCTCGTCAAGCTCGTGCGCAACTTCCGCAGTCATGACGAGGTGCTGCGCTATGTGGCACGCGTCTTTGACGGCGATACCGGTGGTTTGATGCAGGGGTTCTTGGATCTTGAGCCGAGTGACGATCGCGAGGACAAGCTCAAGGCAAAGGCTTCGCGCCGCCAGGCGCTGCTCGTTGCCGGCGGCAGCACCCAGGAGCGAACGCAGGCGAAAGCTCGTGCGATTGCGGAGCGGTTCCAAGCGCTCGTTAAAGCGGGCCAGCCCCAGGGCGGCATGGTGCTGCTACTGGGCCGCATGACCAACGCCGACGTCTACGCCCAGGCCTTCCGCGACCAGGGGCTCGACTGCGTTATCGCGGGCGGCTCGGTCTTTGCCCAAGCTGCCGAGGTGCAGACGGTGCGCGCCCTGGTTTGTGCGCTCGCCAACCCGGCCGATACGGCGCAGGGCCTTATGCCGCTGCTGGCATCGCCGATGTTTGCGCTGGGCGCCCAGGAGTTCCTGGCGCTGGCGACCAAGCTGGACGACCAGACGGGGGAGACCTCGCGCCGCAACATCGATGCGGGCATCATGAGCGATTCCGATGTGCCCGGCTTGCAGGGCTTGCCACTGGTGACGCGCGCCCGCGAGGTACTGCGGTATGCGCTTCGTCGTGTGGGTCGCGATTCGTTCGCCTCCATCGCGCGCGACGTGGTCAACGCCTCCGGCTGGTTTGTGCGTCTAGCGCAGCGCGGCCCCGAGGGCAAGGCCATCGCCGCCAACGTGCTCAAGGCGCTCGATGCCGTGACCGAGGCGGAGGCCGAGTTCGGCAATTCTCCGCGCTCCATTGCGCTTGCCTTCAATCGCTTCCTGGCGGGCAAGGAGGCCCCAGGCGCCCTCAACGAGGAGGGCGACGGCGCGGTGCGCATCATGACGGTGCACGCCTCCAAGGGTCTGGAATATCCGGTCGTGGCGGTCGCCGAGTGCTTTGGCGTGCGTAAGTCCTCGGGCGCGGCACAGATGGGTCGCGTCGAGGGCGGAGCGCAGGTCGTGGCGCTGCCGGCACGCTTCGACGGCGTTAAGCTTGCGGACGGAACCTTTGTGAAGGGCGATGACGTCAAAAAGCAGTTTGAGCATGCGTTTAAGGGTAAGGGCACGTCGCTATGGTTGCCGCCGGAGCTCATGGAGGACGTCTGTGCGACGGGTTCTCCCGCCGAGGCATTTGCTCGCCTGCGCAACGACGACCTGCAGCTTTCGCTCGAGGAGCGGGCCCGCTTGCTCTATGTCGCCATGACGCGTGCACGCGAGCTGGTCATTCTGGCAATGGATGCCGGCGTGAGCCGTGGCAAGGTGGCGGCGCCGACCTTCGATGTCGAGACCGATCTGACCTACGACGTACTGCGCCGTATTTTGCCGACCGACGCGCAGGCCTTGCCGCAGCTCGATGCCGACCGCCTGGTGTTCGACAACTCCCAGCCGGGCGACTACGAGCTCATTTCGCTTTCGGACTTTACCTTTGGCGAGCAGGCTTTTGAGGCTAACGCTTCGCTGGATGCCGAGGGCAGGCTTGTTCGTGGCGATGCGGAGCCGGAGGGTGCCGGTGCAGATGCCCGCGCCGCCGTTCCCGGTCCTGCCGACCCCGAGCCCGATTCGTTTGAGCTCGTGTATCCCCAGGCGGTGGGCGTGCGCATGGGCACCTGCCCGTTCCCGGCGCGTGACTCGTATAGCTACTCATCGATCGCCGCGGCCCTGCATGCCGAGGCGGAAGATCGTGCCGCCGAGACGCGTGTGCCCATGGACGAGGCCGGCGATGATGAAGACTCGGATGGCTCGGAGATGACCGATGCGGACGTGGTTGCTGCCGAGCCCCTCGGCAATCCCATGGCCTTGGGCTCGGCGTTCCATGCTGCCTGCCAGTGGCTCATCGAGATGGGCGCCAATGAACTGCCCGCCGCGCGCGCCGATGCGCTGGCGCGCCTGTGGTGCCTGACGCCGGAGCAGCGCGAGCGTTTTGACATTGCCCTGAATCGCTGGCTCAGGTCGGCGGTCCGTGCCGAGCTGCTTGCCTGGCCGTGCGTCCGTGCCGAGGTACCGTTCTTCTCGCTGGGCTGCGAGGACGAGGACATTGCCCGCTACGGCACGTATGCCGAGGGCGCCATCGATGCGTTGGCAACGAACCCGGCGGATTCGTCACGCGCGCTGGTCATCGACTACAAGACGGGCGGCACACCGGATGAGACGCCGGAACAGCTGCAGGAGAAGCACGCCCTGCAGGCGCGCGTCTACGCCGATGTGTTGCACAAGGCGGGCTTTGAGGCCGTGACCGTCAAGTTCGTCCGCGTGGAACAGCCGGATCCAACCATCTTCGTCGAACCCGCCGAACCTCAAGTAGTCACCTACAATCTTTAGCCCTCAACAGCGTGCGGTGGAATCCCTCCCGATTCCACCGCAGCTCAGGGGTAGCTAATTTAGGACGGGGCTATTTTAGCTACCCTTTGACTGACGGCGAATG
>NZ_QSPM01000017.1:0-47423 GCF_003466445.1 Collinsella sp. TM05-38
GCGCTGCATGAGCATGCCCTTCTGGCGCGAGGACCTCTAAGTCTTTTCGTTTCCGGTGCGGTCTCCCTACAACCGCACCGGTTTCGCCCGTCAAACGGGCAACACTAATACTTACGTAATTCATTTCTTCGAAAGGATTCGAACCATGGGCGTTAACCTCTCCGGCCGTAGCTTCCTCAAGCTCCTCGACCTCACCACCGAGGAGATCGAGTACCTGCTCAAGCTCTCCAAGAACTTCAAGGATATGAAGCGCGCTGGCGTTCCGCACCGCTATCTCGAGGGCAAGAACATCGTCCTGCTCTTCCAGAAGACCTCCACTCGTACCCGCTGCGCCTTCGAGGTCGGCGGCATGGATTTGGGCATGGGCGTCACCTACCTCGATCCCGGTTCGTCCCAGATGGGCAAGAAGGAGTCCATCGAGGACACCGCCCGCGTTCTCGGCCGCATGTATGACGGCATCGAGTTCCGTGGCTTTGCCCAGGACGACGTCGAGGAGCTCGCCGCTAAGTCCGGCGTGCCCGTGTGGAACGGCCTGACCACTGAGTGGCACCCCACTCAGATGCTCGCCGACATCCTGACCGTCCAGGAGAACTTCAACTACGACATCAAGGGCAAGACCCTCGTCTTCATGGGTGACTGCAAGAACAACGTCGCTCGCTCCCTCATGGTTGTCTGCTCCAAGCTCGGCATGAACTTCGTGGCCTGCGGCCCCGAGGAGTGCATGCCCGCTGACGACGTCATCGAGGCCTGCAAGCCCATCGCCGAGGCCAACGGCTGCACCATCAAGCTGACCACCGACGTCAAGGACGGCGTCACCGGTGCCGACGTCATCTACACCGACGTGTGGGTCTCCATGGGCGAGCCCGACGAGGTCTGGGCCGAGCGCATCGCTCAGCTCACCCCGTATCGTGTCACCTCCGAGGTCATGGCTATGGCCAACCCGGGTGCCATCTTCCTGCACTGCCTGCCCAGCTTCCACGACACCAACACTACGATTGGCGCCGAGAAGTGCGAGCAGTTCGGCATCACCGAGCAGGAGGTCACCGACGAGGTCTTCGAGAGCCCCGCTTCCAAGGTCTTCGACGAGGCCGAGAACCGCATGCACACCATCAAGGCTGTCATGTACGCTACGCTCAAGTAAGAGCATCTAGCATCTCGCTCGGGGTGCATTGCTGCGCACCCCGAGCGCTTTTGTCTGGTAAAAATCTCGCACCGAGCGACATGCACGGCACGGAAGAGCCGCTTTGGGCGAGATCAGTAAATGATTTATGAAGGGGGGATGAGAACTATGACTGAGACCGCTAAGAAAAAGCGCGGTATGCCTTCATCGTTCACCATTCTTCTTGCTCTGCTGGCAATTGTCGCGGTTGTTACCGTTATCGTCTCCGGTACGTCCGGCGGCGCGGTTACCGCTGCCCGCCTGAGCGATTTCTGCACCGCCCCGGTCAAGGGCTTCGCTGACGCTCTGCCCGTCTGCCTCTTCGTTATGATCCTCGGCGGCTTCCTCGGCATGATGACCGAGACCGGCGCCCTGGACAACGGCATTGCCGTTCTGGTGCAGAAGCTTAAGGGCAATGAGATCATGCTCATTCCCGTGCTGATGCTCATCTTCTCCCTCGGTGGTACCACCTATGGTATGTGCGAGGAGACCGTTCCCTTCTACGCCCTGCTCGCCGCCACCATGATGGCTGCTGGCTTCGACCCCATGGTCGGCGCCGCTACCGTCCTGCTCGGCGCTGGCTGCGGCTGCCTCGGCTCCACGGTTAACCCGTTCGCCGTCGGCGCTGCCGTCGACGCTCTGACCGGCGTTGGCATTGAGGTCAACCAGTCCATCATCATCGGCCTCGGTGCCGTCCTGTGGATCGTTACCACCGCCATGTCTATCGTCTTCGTTATGAGCTATGCCAAGAAGGTCAAGGCCGACAAGGGCTCCACCATCCTTTCGATGCAGGAGCTCAAGGACGCCGAAGAGGCTCACGGCAAGGCTGCTTCCGAGGTTAACAAGGAGGTCAAGCTCACCGGTCGTCAGAAGGGTGTTCTGATCGCCTTCGCCTTCACCTTCGTCGTCATGATCGTCGGCTTCATCCCGCTGGCCGACCTCAACGAGGGCGTCGCCAACTTCTTCGATGCTGGCGCTGTCTATGACGCCGACGGTAACGCCATCGTTCAGGGCTGGTCTGCCCTGATCACCGGCCTGCCCATTGGCCAGTGGTACTTCGACGAGGCTTCCACTTGGTTCTTCCTCATGGCTATCCTGATCGGTATCATTGGTGGCCTGTCCGAGAAGCAGATCGTCAACACCTTCATCACCGGCGCTGCCGACATGATGTCCGTTGTCCTCGTCATCGCTCTCGCCCGTGGTATCTCCGTCCTCATGGCTAGCACCGGCCTCGACGTCTACGTCCTCGACGCTGCCGCCAATGCTCTGGCTGGTCTGTCCGGCGTGATCTTCGCTCCCATGAGCTTCCTGGTCTACTTTGGCCTGTCCTTCCTGATTCCCTCGACCTCCGGTATGGCTACTGTCTCCATGCCCATCATGGGACCGCTGGCTGTTAAGCTCGGCTTCTCGCCCGAGGTCATGGTCATGATCTTCTCCGCCGCCATCGGCGTCGTGAACCTGTTCACCCCGACCTCTGGCGCCATCATGGGCGGTCTTGCCCTGGCCAAGATCGAGTGGACGACCTGGCTCAAGTTTGCTCTTAAGCTCATCGTCGCTCTCTCCGTCGTCTGCGCCGTCATCCTGACCATCGCTTGCGTGATGCTCTAAGTACCCCTTGGGTACCCCACGGAAACCATGACGATCCTGTAAAGGATCACCTGGTCATCGTCTGTCCGGTGGGGTAACCCCACCGGTAGACTCCTACCTTTAGCCTCCTCCCGTTCCGTGCGCGGGGGGAGGCGCACTTATGTTGCGCGGCTCTACGAACCGCGCAACCAGTCGACGCTGCGCGCCGTCCAGAACGACAATTTGTCATTCAAAAGGCAAGGCATGACCAAAAGGTCTATGCCTTGCCTTTTTCATGCCAACTTGTTCGTTCTGGGCGGCGCTCGCTGACGTTGCATCTTCCTGCGACGTTTCTATTGTTGGTGCAAGGTGGTGCCGTCCCAAATAGACTACCCGGGTTCCTTACGGTTGCGTGGTGGCGTGTTTGGTTGGTGCCCGTTGTTGGCCTGGCCTTTGGGAAGGGCAGGCTTCGCTATAATCGCGTAGGAACTTAATTGGGAAACGGGACGGGAGCCATACATGCGCCAGGGTTTCGACAATGCGAAGTATATCGAGCTGCAGGCTGCTCATATTAAGGAGCGCATCTCGCAGTTTGGCGGCAAGCTGTATTTGGAGTTTGGCGGCAAGCTGTTCGATGACTATCATGCCAGCCGCGTGCTGCCGGGCTTTGAGCCGGACAGCAAGTTTCGCATGCTCAAGAGCATCGCCGATGACGTCGAGGTCATCATTGCAATCAATGCGAACCATATCGAGAAGAACAAGGCCCGTGGCGACTTGGGTATTACCTATGATGAAGACGTCCTGCGCCTGGTCGATCTGTTCCGAGGGAATGGATTTGCCGTTGCCGCCGTGGTAATCACGCAGTATGCCGGCCAGCCCGCTGCCGATGTCTTCCGCAATCGTCTGAACGCGCTCGGTATTCCCGCCAAGCTGCATTATCCCATCGAGGGCTATCCGCACGATGTCGATCTGATTGTTTCTGACGAAGGCTACGGCAAGAACGAGTTTGTCGAGACCACGCGTCCGCTCGTTGTCGTGACGGCACCGGGCCCTGGCTCGGGCAAGCTTGCCACCTGCCTGTCGCAGCTGTATCACGAGCATAAGCACGGTACCGCCGCTGGCTATGCCAAGTTCGAGACCTTCCCGGTCTGGAATCTTCCTCTGACGCATCCGGTCAATATCGCCTACGAGGCCGCCACGGCAGACCTTGACGACGCCAACATCATCGATTCGTTCCATCTTGAGGCTTACAACAAGACCACGGTCAATTACAACCGTGATGTTGAGGCATTCCCGGTTGTTCGCGCCCTTATGGAAAAGATTCTGGGCGAGAGCCCCTATCAGAGCCCTACGGACATGGGCGTCAACATGGTTGGCTTTGCCATTACCGACGACGATGCCTGCCGTGATGCCTCCAAGATGGAGATCGTGCGCCGCTATTTTGCCGCGGTTGAAAGCGTGCGCCGTACCGGCGTGGGCGACGAACAGGTCGATCGTCTCAAACTCATCATGAAAAAGGCCGGCATCGATAAGAACTATTCGCCGGCGCGCTCGGCTGCCCTCACCAGAGAGCAACTGACGGGCGGCCCCGTGGGCGCCATGGTCATGCCGGACGGTTCTGTTGTGACCGGTAAGACCTCAACGCGCCTGGGTGCCGCGAGCTCGCTGATCATGAACGCCCTCAAGCATGTCTCGGGCGTGGACCTAGAGCTCGAAGTCATCAGCGACGAGGCGATCGAGCCCATCAGCAAGCTCAAGACGCATTTCCTGGGTAGCAAAAACCCTCGCCTCCATACCGACGAGACGCTTATGGCGCTGTCGATCACCTCGGCTACGAGCGAGACTGCCGCCCGTGTCCTTTCGGGCCTGGAGCAGCTCCGTGGCTGTGACGCCTTCTTTAGCGTCATCATCTCGCCGACTGATGAGACGGTGCTGCGCAAGCTGGGCATCAACGTGTGCTGCGAGCCTAAATTCGAGCGTCGTGGGTTCTTTCACCGCTAAAACGAGACGATTGGTCTGATTAGGCCGCATGGGGTATATGCCCTATGCGGCTTAATTAATCAACATTGCCTTTGTTTGGGTTAAAAATAGCCCGTTTACCTGCCTATAAGTGATTTGAGCGGTATACAATAACGCTGATGTAACATCCTTTGCGGGATACGCCGGTCGCGCACGGCGCGTTAAATGCTCGTGCTCGGTTTGAGGAGGCTGCTATGGCGGGCAAGGGTCGTGCGAGTGTCAACGATATGAAGCGTGTCGAGGTGCTGGTGTTGATGGAGATCGACCGGCAAACCGAAGACAATGGCGGGCCGTATGGTTTCTCGCGCAAAACGCTTGCCGAGTGCGTGGGGGTTTCGCCGTATCGCGCCCGCGCCGCAATCGATCGCTTGGATTCCGAAGGCATGATTGATGTCGTCTCGCGTTATAGCGATGACGGCGGTCAGCTTGCAAATGGCATTTGCCTCACCGAACGTGGCGAGTGGTATCTTGAGGGCGTCCGTACCGGTATGCTCGTTCAAGAAATGCTTGAGGACGAGGTTGCTGATCGATAGCAGCGTGTAGCCCTTGCCATAACAGCGCCGCCTGGGAAACCGGGCGGCGTTTTGTTTCAAGACTGAGAAATGCAATCGCACGCGAGAAAAATTGCGAACGGTCCGCGGGGCGAGTATTACAATGAAGACCCGTAAGATGTGTATGGACAACTTCTACGGGAAGTGCAGGTAACTCAATATGACCAAGCATGTGTTCGTAACCGGTGGCGTGGTTTCGTCCCTGGGCAAGGGTATTACCGCGGCCTCGCTGGGCCGTCTGCTCAAGTCGCGTGGCTACAAAGTAACGATGCAAAAGGCCGACCCGTATCTGAACGTCGACCCCGGTACCATGAGCCCCTTCCAGCATGGTGAGGTCTTCGTTACCGAGGACGGTTACGAGTCCGACCTGGACCTGGGTCATTACGAGCGCTTTATTGATGAGAACCTGACCCGCGATTCCAACTTTACGACCGGTGCCATCTACAAAAGCCTAATCGCCCGCGAGCGTCGCGGCGACTTTTTGGGCGGTACCGTGCAGGTGATTCCTCACGTCACCAATGCCATTAAGGACAAGTTTCGCCGCATCGAGGAGCAGACCGGCTCCGATGTAGTCATCACCGAGCTGGGCGGCACGATCGGCGACATCGAGTCCCAACCGTTTGTCGAGGCCATCCGTCAGTACCGCAAGGAGGCCGGCCCCGAGAACGTCTGCTACATCCACGTGTCGCTCGTTCCCTATATTGCCGCCGCCCACGAGGTCAAGACCAAGCCCACACAGCACTCCGTCAAAGAGCTCCGCAGCTTTGGTATCCAGCCCGACATCATCGTGCTACGCTCCGATCACCATATTGACGACGCCATCCGCGGCAAGATCGCGAGTTTCTGTGACGTCGACACCGACTGCGTCTTTACCAACGAGGACTGCGCGAGCATCTACGACGTGCCGCAGCTGCTTGCCGAGCAGGACTTTGACCTGCGCATTTGCGAGCGTCTGGGTCTGGATCCGCGTGAGCGCGACATGAGCGAGTGGAACGAGTTCCTGCGCAAACAGAATCACGCCAACCATCACGCCGACAAGGTAAAGATCGCCGTCGTGGGCAAGTACACGCAGCTGCCCGATGCGTACCTGTCGGTTATCGAGGCCCTGCACCATGCGGGCGTCTTCTACGATCGCCATGTGGACGTCCAGCTGGTCGACGGCGAGAGCCTCGACGAGCAGAATGTCTCCGAGGTTCTGGGCGACGCCTCGGGCATCCTGGTCCCCGGCGGCTTTGGCAAGCGCGCCCTGGAGGGCAAGATCCTCGCGGCCGAGTTTGCCCGTGA
The DNA here is from genome assembly GCF_003466445.1 of Collinsella sp. TM05-38. Taxonomy (NCBI): domain Bacteria; kingdom Bacillati; phylum Actinomycetota; class Coriobacteriia; order Coriobacteriales; family Coriobacteriaceae; genus Collinsella; species Collinsella sp. TM05-38. The sequence continues at coordinate 6,580 of NZ_QSPM01000017.1, forward strand.
GCACAAGATTCCGTATCTGGGCATTTGCCTGGGTATGCAGGTGGCCGTGTGCGAGTTCGCCCGCAACGTCGTCGGCCTTGCCGGCGCCAGCTCCTCTGAGTTCGATCCGGACTGCCCGTTTAGCGTCATCGATCTGATGAGCTCGCAGGAGGACGTGACCGAGAAGGGCGGCACCATGCGCCTGGGCGCCTATCCGTGCAAGCTCGCCGCCGATACCCTTGCTCGCGAGGCATATGGCGAGGAACTCGTCTACGAGCGTCACCGTCACCGCTTTGAGTTCAACAACGCCTTCCGCGACCAGCTCGAGGACGCCGGCTTGGTTATCTCTGGCCTCTCGCCCGACGAGCGCTTGGTCGAGATGGTCGAGCTGCCGCGCGATGTGCATCCGTGGTATGTGGCAACCCAGGCTCACCCCGAGTTCAAGAGCCGTCCGACCAACCCGCAGCCGCTGTTCCGAGAGTTCGTGCGTGCCTCGATCGGTCGGCACGAGGGTGTCGATCGCCTGCAGGTGACGCCCATGAACCTCGCTACGGACTAAGGGTGCCGGCGAACAAAGAACATACCGGAGCTACTCCCTCGTCGCTCGCCGTGGCGGCGGGGGAGTATCTCGATTACCTCGCGGTCGAGCGGGGTTTGGCGCGCAACACGATTGCGGCCTATCGTCGTGACCTGACGACGTACTGCGCCTATCTGGAGCGGGCGGGTATTGTGTCTTTTGAAGAGGTGACCCGTCAGGTCGTGGAGGGCTTTGTCGCCGACCGTCGCGATGGGGGCTATTCCGATGCCTCGGTGGAGCGTGCGCTTGCGGCAGTGAAGGGCCTGCATGCCTTTTTGGTGCGCGATGGGGCTGTGGCCCAAAATCCAACGGCGGCGTTGCGCCTGCCTAAAAAGGCTGAGCGTTTGCCGGAGTATCTATCGGTGGAGGATGTCTCGGCGCTGCTCGATCAAGACTTCCCCGAGGGCGAGATGGGCTTGCGCGACCATGCCATCTTGGAAGTGCTCTACGGATGCGGTTTGCGTGTGAGCGAGTTGGTGGGGCTCGATGTGGGCGATATCCATATCGACGATGGCTTTGTGCTCGTTCGCGGTAAGGGCTCAAAGGAACGCCTGTCCCCGCTGGTGGGAAGCGCGGCGCGAGCTCTGACGCTCTATGTAACTGAGGGGCGTTCTCGCTTGGCGGCCCATGCCCGCGGAACCGAGACCTCGGCGGTCTTTTTAAATAAGAACGGCCGCCGTCTGTCGCGCCAGGGCATCCATGCCATCTGTGAGCGCTATGGGCGCCAGGTGGGGCTGGTGGGGCTCCATCCCCATACGCTGCGTCACTCCTTTGCCACCCATATGCTTGCTGGCGGCGCAGACCTCCGTGTGCTACAGGAGATCTTGGGACATGCCGATATATCGACCACGCAGGTCTACACGCATGTCGATCGTACGCAACTGACCGAGGTCTATCTGGCGGCGCATCCGCTGGCGCATCGTTAGCACATCGCTGACCTGCAAATTAATAGGTGTTTGGGAACGGGCCCCAGATTGCCGCGGCGTGCTTTTGCGCGTGCATGGGCAATCTGGGGCCCGTTCTATTTTTCGCCACATGTCGTCGCGGTGGTGGGCCGCACGTGCCTTGGGTGGGGGAGTTTGGGGGCGATGTGAACGGCATGTAAAGGGACGCAAAAATCGCCTCAAGGTCAACTTGAAGGTTGAGGATGAACGGCGGGGTGCCACAGGTGGCATCCCGCCGTTGCTGTAAACACAACATATTGTGTTTTCGAACATATGATTGGGGGTGTTTTGCAATATATGGTGGGTGGAGTGGTGGGGTGGAGTGGGGGAAGAGGTGGGGAAAGGTGTTGAAAAATGGGGCGGTTCCCCATATTATTAATGACGTCGACAGGCGGGGTGGTTCCCCGCGTACGTGCCATCTGAGTAACCGAGGGGAGGGCGCACATGGGAATGACTGGCGCATACGAGCGCAATCTCGATGCAAAAGGCCGTCTGTCCCTGCCTGCACCCCTTCGCGAGGAGCTTGGAGAGCACGTTCGCGTGTTCAAAGCCCTGGATGTCGATGCTCTGTACGTGTTCTCTGCCGAGGCCTTCGATAAGTGGGTCGAAGGACTCTTCGCGGGTCGTGAGGGCCACGAGGGTTTTAACCCGCGCGACATCAACGACCAGAAGCTCATGAGGGCGATCAACAAGCGCACCACGTCGATGGACGTGGACAGCGCCGGTCGTATCGGTCTTTCCGAGTCTCTCCGCAAGCAGGCGAACCTCGACCGCGAGGTCACGGTTGTGGGCAACTACGACCACCTTGAGGTTTGGGATCGCGCCGCGGCCGATGAGGACGATGACGACGAGGCCCTGCTGGACCTCTTCTTCTCGTAAGGGCAAGGCACGGGTAACGGATGGAGCGTGGGATCTTGACACAAGAATATCGGCATGAACCTGTCATGCTCGGCGAAGTGCTTGAGTCGCTGCGGCTAAAGAGCGGCTCCGTTGTCTGCGATTGCACCCTTGGCGGTGCCGGCCATTCGGTAAAGATGGCTGCGCAGGTGGGGGAGACGGGCCTTTTGCTCGGCGTCGATCAGGACGACATGGCCCTCGAGGCCGCTGGCGCCCGTCTGGACCGCGAGGTTCCCGGCGTTCCGCACCAGCTGCTGAAGGGCAACTTCGGTGACTTGGACGAGCTGCTTTGCTCGGCCGAGGTGCCCGGGGTCGATGGCTTCCTGTTCGATTTGGGCGTTTCGTCACCGCAACTCGATATCCCTGGCAGGGGCTTTTCGTATAACGAGGACGCCCCATTGGACATGCGGATGGATCCGGGTAATAACACCTTAAACGCAGCTGAGGTCATCAACACCTATAACGAACACGACCTCGCCCGGATTCTACGCGTCTACGGCGAAGAGAAGTTCGCCTCGCAGATCGCGCGCGAGATCGTGCGCCGCCGCGAGCAAGAACCGATCGAAACCACCGGCCAATTTGTCGAGATCATCAAGGCGGGTATCCCGGCTGCCGCTCGTCGGCATGGCGGACACCCGGCCAAGAAAAGTTTCCAGGCCATTCGCATCGAGGTCAATCACGAACTCGATGTGCTCGAACGAGGGCTTGATGCCGCCACCAGGTGGCTCAACCCGGGCGGACGTATCTGCGTCATCTCGTATCACTCGCTCGAGGACCGTATCGTAAAGAACCACTTTAAGGAGATGAGCCAGGGGTGCACGTGTCCGCCGGAGATTCCGGTGTGCGTGTGCGGCAACGTGCCGATACTCAAGGTCATCACCCGCAAACCCTTGGTTGCCCAGCCTGATGAGGTTGAGCGCAACCCTCGGGCGAGATCAGCCAAAATCCGCGTGGCGCAGCGTCTGTAGGCGCGACCGCGCGATATTGGACCTCCCGCTCGCACCATAAACGAAGCTTAAACACACTACCAACGTACTCGGGATGGGAGGCGGCATATCATGGGCTACAACACTTCAAGCGCAGCACTTGCCTATGATATGAACGCCATGCCCGCCTATCGTGAGACACCGCAGGCCCCCGATGCTCCCCGTGAGCAGCGCACGCCGCGCTTTGATGTCTACACGGGCGCGGGCCGTCAGGCAAACCAGGCGGTAAGCCCGGTTTTCATGAGCGTTCTTAAAACGTTTTGCATCATTGCGGCTATCTTCATGACGATCGGCGTCGCCCGCGTGGCGCTCGCCGGCGTTACGGCCCAGGTGCTCAACAGCAACGCCGAGCTAACCAACACGCTCGAAAAGGCGACCGATGAGAGCTCCGACCTGGAGGTCATGCATTCGGTCTATGGCGCCGACACGCGCATTCGCGACCTTGCGGGCGCTTATGGCATGGTGGAGCCCAGCGAGAGCGTTACACTTGACTTTTCGCAGGATGCAGCCGCGGGCGCCAACGCGACCGCGACCGCTCAGTAGCAAGACGGTAGCTGAGTATGACAAATGACTATCGCCGCGGTTCCGATGGGGGCCGCGGTTCTGGACGTCCCTCGTCGCGGGGACGTTCTGGTTATCAAGGAACGGGTCGGCAATCTTACAACGCCGGGCGGTCCCGTGGCAACGACCCGGCGTCGCGACTTCGCGGCTCGGGCGGCCCTCAAGTGCATAACACCAGGTCGCGCAAGAGTTCGTCGACCGAATGGCTCACAGGCACGCCGCTGCCTCGCCGCAAAGCCGTCATGGGATTCATTGGGCTTGGCTTGGGCTTGGGCGTCTTTCGCCTTGCCGACTATCAAATTGTCGAAGCCGATAAACTGCGCGAGCGTGCCGATGCGCGGCGCCTGCTTGCGCAGACCCTCTATGCCAAACGTGGCACCATCTACGACCGCAATGGTAACGTGCTGGCGTCGTCGGTCGAATGTCGCAACATCGCCGTGAACCCGCAGCTTGTCGAGGATGTTGACAAGACGGTGTCGGCGCTGGTCAAGGCAACTGGAATCGATAAAAAGACCTGCCGTAAGCTCGTCGAGTCCGATGGAACCTGGGTGTATATCAAGCGCCAGGTGGACGAAGACGATGCTGCGGCGCTGGAGAAGAAGAACCTGCCCGGCGTGCTTTTTGAGCAGGCCATGAAGCGCGTATATCCATACGGCAATCTGGCATCGCAGGTGCTGGGTGTAGTGAATGTAGACAACGACGGCTTGACGGGTCTCGAAAAGCAATACAACAAGCTTCTGACCGGCACGAACGGTTCTCTCGTACGCGAGCGCGCGAGGGACGGCAGCTATATCGCGGGCGGTGCCTATAAAAAGGTGGCTGCGGTCGACGGCGTTGATATCGTGACGACGCTCGATGTCAATATCCAGCGTACGGCTGAGGACGCTCTGGCAGAGGCTGTCGAGAAGACAAAGGCCAAGAACGGCTCGGCTTTGGTCACCGACCCCACGACCGGCGAAATTCTCGCCGCCTGCTCGTATCCGACCTACGACCAGACTGATTTGGAAAACGCCAAGACCGAGGATATGAACCTGCGCCTGGTAACCGACGCCTACGAGCCCGGCTCGGTCTTTAAGACACTCGTGGCGGGCGCCGGCTTCGACTTGGGCGTAGTGCGATCGAGTACGTCGTTTGAGGTGCCGGCGAGTATCAAGGTGGGCGACGATACCGTCACCGATGCCGACAAGCGCGACTATGCCATGACCATGGATGTGCGCGAGATGATGCGCCGTTCGTCCAACGTGGGCTTTGTCCTGGTGGGGCGCAAAATCGGTGCCGACGACTTTGCCGCCTATGTGGACAAGTGGGGCATCGGTCACAGCTCGGGTGTCGATTTTCCGGGCGAGAGCCTGGGCATCGTCAAGGAGCGTGACCGGTATGACGGCGCCACGCTGGGCTCGATGAGCTTTGGGCAGGCGCTGTCTGTCTCGCCGATTGAGATCGCACGTGCCGTGGGCGGCATCGCCAACGGCGGCGTGATGATGACCCCGCACTTCTATAAGTCCAGCAAAGGCAACGAGAAGGACTGGGGCGAAGGCGAGCGCGCGATTTCGGAGGACGCCGCATCGCAGGTGACATCGTGCATGCAGACGGTCGTGTCCGAGGGAACGGGCGTTGGCGGCGCGGTTGACGGCTATGACGTGGCGGGTAAGACCGGTACGGCCGAACGTGCCGACGAGAACGGCGGCTACCTCAAGGAGAACTACATGTCGTCCTTTATGGGCTTTGCGCCGGCGCAATCGCCCAAGGTGCTGTGCTATATCACGCTCGACGGAACGCCGAGCGGCTCAGATGCCGCTGCGGTGCCGTTCCAGTCCATTATGGCCAACGCGCTCGACGTGCTGGGTATCCCGCGCACGAAGTAGGGGGTTACAATCTTTGGGGCGTGGTTTGTTGTCCCATATGAGGGGTGTTCACATGCCCTGCACCACGCATGCGCGGCGCTGGGATACAATACGCCGATAGCATTATTAGGTTTACAGGGGAGCTGCAATGATAGAGATCGCCGTCAACAACCTCGCGGCCGCAACAGGGACCCGAACCGTGACGGGAGAAGTCGATCGGGTATGCCGCGGGTGCGTTATCGACTCGCGCCAGGTCGAGGAAGGGACGATTTTCGTCGCCTTTCCCGGTGAAAACGTCGACGGCAATGATTTTGCTTCCCGTGCCGTCCAGTCGGGTGCCGGCGCCGTCGTGATGACGCGCGAGCCCGAGGCCGAGCTGGTCTCGCTGGCGCAGGACAAGGGCTGTGCCATCCTGCTGACCGATGATCCCGAGGAGTTTCTGCTGCGTTTGGCGCACGCGTATCGCCTGGAGCTTGGCTGCCTGGTCGTTGGCATTACCGGTTCCATCGGCAAGACGACGACTAAGGACGTGCTCGCCGCTGTACTCGCCAAGCGCTATCGTGTCTGGGCCACCAAGGGCAATTTCAATAACCTGATCGGCATGCCGCTCACGGTGCTTTCCGCCCCGGCCGATACCGAGGTCCTGGTGCTCGAGATGGGCATGAACCATTTCCACGAGATCGAGCGCCTGTCCCAGTCCGCCAATCCCAACCTTGCCATCGTGAGCAAGATCGGTACCTCTCATATCGGTATTTTGGGCAGCCGCGAGAACATCGCCCGCGCTAAGGCCGAGATTGTCCAGGGCATGTGCGCCGCCGGCGACTATTTGCCGCTGCTGGTTTTGGGTGGCGAGGACGACTTTACGCCGTTCATTCGCGATACGTTCGCCCAGCCTGCTGGTATCGACGTGATGCTTGCCGGCGTCTCGGACGATGATGAGGTCCGCGCCCGCGACGTTCGTGTTGATGACGAGGGCCGTCCGGTCTTTACGCTCGATTTTGGCCAGGGCGAGACGATCGATACCATGCTTGCCATCCCCGGCGTGCAGTCCGTTCCTAATGCCGTTAAGGCCGCCGCGGTTGCCTATCGCCTGGGCGTGACGCCCGAGCAGATCGATGCTGCCTTTAGGGGCCTCACGATCACCGGGCACCGCCAGGAGATCAAGCGCGCCAAGAGCGGTGCACGCATCATCGATGACTCCTATAACGCTAGCGCCGAATCGATGGCTGCTGGTCTCGATCTACTGTGCTCGCTTTCGTGCACGGGGTCTCGCATGGCGATCCTGGGCGAGATGGGCGAGATGGGCGATGAGGCTCCTCGCATGCATGAACTCGTGGGCGCCTATGCCGCAGCCAAGGAGCTCGACATGCTGGCGTGCGTGGGTGGTGAGCTGGCCCAGCTTATGGCCGATGCCGCGCGCATGATGGGCATGGACGAGGACCGCATCCAGGTGTTCTCCGATTATCAGCAGGTGCTCGACCGCATGGGCGGCGCGCTTGAAAAACATGATGTTGTACTGGTCAAGGGTTCCCGCTTTGTTGAGCTCGACCGCTTTGTGGAAGGTGTGTGCTAGCCCATGTTCGGCAATCCCTCGTATCCAACGTATCAGGCTTTTTTGGGGCTTGGCATCGCCGCCGCCATTGCGCTGCTGCTCATGCCGTGGTGGATCAAGCTGCTCAAGGTTGAGGGTATCGGCCAGCAGGTTCGTGCCGACGGCCCCAAGCGTCATTTGGTTAAGCAGGGAACGCCCACCATGGGTGGTGTTGTCATCCTCGTCGCGATCTCGCTGACCTGCCTGCTGATGGGCAAGCTCACCACCGAGCTCGTGCTCGTGCTCCTCGCCACGCTGGCGACCGGCGTGCTGGGCCTGATCGACGACCTGACCTCCGTTACGCATGGGCGCTCGCTCGGTCTGACGCCCCATGCCAAGATGATCGGCCTAACCATTATCTGTGTCACCTTTACGGTACTTGCCGTCAACTGGTGCGGCGTCGCCCCCGAGATTCGTTTTCCCGGTGGGTTGACGATCGACCTTGGCGTACTTTCGACTACCATCTGCGGCTATTCGTTCCCGTGGCTCTATATTGTCTTTTGCTGGCTGATGATTGCCGGTCTTTCTAATGCCGTGAACCTGACCGATGGCCTTGACGGTCTTGCTGGCGGTGCCTCCATGATTGCCATGCTCGCCATGGCTGCCATGGCATTTTTGCACGAAGACGTGAACCTGTCCATCTTCTGCACCGCGTGTGCCGGTGCCTGCTTGGGCTTTCTGTGGTTCAACTGCTATCCGGCGAGCATCTTTATGGGCGATACCGGATCGCTTGCCCTGGGCGCCGCGTTTGCCTGCACGTCCATCATGACCAACACCGAGGTCGTCTCCCTCATCATCGGCGGCCTGTTTATCGTTGAGACCCTTTCGGTCATGATTCAGGTTGTCTACTTCCACTTTACGCACAAGCGCGTCTTCCTTATGGCGCCCATCCATCATCATTTCGAAAAGAAGGGCTGGGCCGAGACCAAGGTCGTCATCCGTTTTTGGATTATCGCTGCGGCCTTTGGTGCCGTTGGCCTTGCTCTGTTCTTCCAGTTGGGATAGTGGTCTTTCATGCCTCTTGCTGATGTCTTTAGCCTGCTCGTTTTGGGTCAGGGCAAATCCGGTCTCGATGTCGCCCGCTGGGCGCTGGCGCATCCCGAGCGCGTAAGCGCCGTTACCGTGTATGGCGGCGGCACGTCTGAGCCCAATGACGCCACGCGTGCGCTCGAGGCTGCTGGTGTGTCGTTTGTCTATGGGACCGAACAGGTCGAGGGCGCCTATGACGTATGCGTGACGTGCCCGGGCATCTCGGAGTTCTCGGGCTTCTTTAAGGCCGGGCACGAGCATGCCGCCCAGATTATGGGTGAGCCCGAGTTTGCCTATCGCCTGTCGCCCGATAACTGGATTGCCATTACGGGCACCAACGGCAAGACGACCACCACGTCGCTGACTGATTATCTGCTCAAGGCTGCCGGCGAGGCCAGCGTAGCTGTCGGCAACATCGGCGAGCCGCCGGTCAACGAGATTGACGGCCGAGCTCACAACGAGTGGTTTGTGGCTGAGCTCTCGAGCTATCAGATTGCTACGGCCACCGAGCTCCACCCTCGCGTGGCGGTGCTGCTCAACATCACTCCAGACCACTTGGGCTGGCATAAGAGCCATAAGAACTACGCGCTTGCCAAGGTCAAACTGTTTGACAATATGGGCGATGACGATCTGGTGGTTGTCGACGTCGAAGACGCCGGCATTCACGAGTTCGATGAGTACATCTACACGCCGGGTCGTCGCATCTGCAAGGTTGCCTTTGACGAGCCTGAGGGCGAGGATGTCGCCTTTGTGCGCGATGGCAAGATGATCGTGCGCCTGAAGGGCGTCGAGACCCCGCTCATCGCTACATCCGAGCTCAAGATCTCGGGTCATCACAATGTTATCAATGCCCTGTGCGCTGCCACGGCTGCCCTGGCAGTCGGTGCCGATGTCGATGGTGTCTGCCGCGGCCTGGCCTCGTTCCAGCCGCTCGAGCACCGCGTGGAGCCGTGTGGCGAGATTGACGGCGTGCGCTACGTCAACGATTCCAAGGCGACCAACACCGATGCGGTCGAGAAGGCCCTGACGGCATTTCCCGATGACGACGTGATCTTGCTGCTCGGCGGCCACGATAAGGGCACGCCGCTCACGGACTTCGCGCGCGTCGTTATGGATAACGTACGCTCGGTCGTCTGCTTTGGCGATGCACGCGAGCGCTTCACCGCCGCTATGGACGAGGCCGATGTCGATGGCGATGTGGATATCGCCCAGGCGGATGACCTACGCGACGCCGTGGACGTTGCCCGCTCGCTGTCGAGCCGTGGCGACGTGATCTTACTTTCTCCTGCCTGCTCTTCGTTCGATGAGTTCTCGGGCTATGAGGAGCGCGGCCGCGTGTTTAAGGACTATGTGGCCCAGCTTGCCGCTGCGGCGAAATCGCAAATGGAATAGGGGCTGCCGGTGAGAGAGGAGAGCCCCCGACAAGGTATGAGGAGGCCCGACTCGGACCGTGCTTCCTCGCGGCGCAGCAATCCGCGTTCCGGTCGCGGCGGGCAGACGTTTAGCGAACGCTATATTGCCGGCGTTCCCGCCCGTATCATGCGCCCCCGTTTGATATTCATGGCCTGCCTGTTTACCTTGGTGTGCTTTGGCCTGCTGATGGTGTACTCGGCATCTTCGGTCGAGGCACTGCACGAGAATGGCTCGGCGACGTTTTTTTTTGGTCGACAGGCCGCGTTTACCGCGATCGGTGTTCTAGCGCTGATTGCCATCGTGCGCGTTTTGCCGGACAGCTGGTTTGGGGAGGATGTGCTCAGGATCTTCCTTATCGGCATGATGCTCTTGCTTCTGCTGGTTTTCTTGGTGGGCAGCGGCAGCCGTGGCGCCACGCGCTGGCTCAACATCGCCGGCATTCAGTTCCAGCCTTCCGAGTTTTTAAAGCCATTTGCCATCGCGTATTCGGCCATCATGCTCGACCGCTTCTTTTCGCCCGGTGGCAACATCAACGAATTCCTTCGCAAGATGGGCATCTACCTGGGCATTTCGCTCTTTCTGATCTTTATCCAGCCCGATTTCGGTACCGTCCTGATCATCCTGTTGACCCTCATGTGCATGGCGTTGTTCGCGGGTCTCGACCCCAAATTCATCCTCGGCGTGATAATCTTCGGCATTCTCGTGATCGTGATTGCGCTTGTTGCAGAGCCGTACCGTATGGTGCGTATTCAGGTTGCCTTGAACCCTTGGGCCGACGAGTATGGTGACGGCTATCAGGCCACGCTTGCCATCATGGCCTTTGCCTCGGGCGGCCTGTTCGGCCGTGGCATCGGCAACTCAACCATGAAGTACTCGTATCTGCCCGAGGCGCACAACGACTACATCCTGGCCATCATTGGCGAGGAGGCCGGTTTTGTCGGAACCGTGCTGTTCTTCTTGGTGTTTGCGATGCTGATCTACTCGGCGTTTCGCATTGCCGAGCAGGCGACCGACCGTCGCGGAGCGCTTATGGCGTCTGGCTCCGCGGTCATCCTTGCGGTGCAGTTTTTGATCAACGCGCTGGGCATTCTCAATGTGTTTCCCATGACGGGCAAGCCGCTGCCGTTTATTAGCTACGGCGGCTCGTCGATTATTGTGTCGCTTATGCTCGTCGGGTTGATCCTGCGCGTTTCGTACGAGAGCGCCCGCCGCGATGAGCATGACCGCCGCCGTGAGAGCTTTGCCGTTATGGACGAGAGCACCGCCGGCGTTGCCCATGTGCGCGGTGAACGACCTTCGCGTAGCGGCTTTACCGTTCTGGATGGTTCTGCATCCGAGCCGGTAGCCCGTCCACGCCCGCGAACGGCTCCGCAAGGTCGTCCGCAGCGCCCCAGCCCTCGCAACGCGGGCGGCGGATATAATCGAATCGATTTGAACTCGGACCCGTCGGCGCGTCTGCGCACCGACGACCAGGGACCGCGTGTACGAAGGGACTACCATGACCGATAAGATGACCGTTGCTATTGCAGCCGGCGGCACGGCAGGACACATCAACCCTGCGCTCGCCTTGGCCGAAGAGCTGCGTGACCGTGGTCACTACGTTGTGTTCGTGGGCCAGTCGCGCAAGCTCGAGGGTCGTCTGGTCCCCGAGGCCGGGTTTGATTTTGTGCCCATTACGGTCACGGGCTTCGACCGCTCCCGTCCTTGGACGGCGCTGACCTCGCTGTGGCGTGTCAACAAGGCCAAGCGTGCGCTCGCCAGTTATTTCTCAAAGGTCGGCAAGCCCGATGCCGGCATCGGTTTTGGTGCCTATGTCGAGGTTCCGCTGCTGGGGTGGTGCAAGGGCGCGGGCGTTCCGTATCTGCTGCATGAGCAGAACTCTGTTCCGGGCCTGGCCAACAAGATGATGAACTCCCACGCCGCCCGCGTGTGCATCTCGGTGCCGGCAGCGCGCGCGGTCTTTGAGCGCGAAGGCGACCCTGACCATGTGCTCATGACCGGCAACCCCGTACGTCGCTCGGTGATCGAGGGCGATCGCGCTCGCGGCCGCAAGGCACTTGGCGTTCCCGAGGACGCTACGCTGCTGCTCGTCTTTGGCGGTTCACTTGGCGCCCAGCACCTCAACGAGCGCGTGGTTTCGCTCAAAAACGAGCTGCTTTCGCGCAAGAACCTCTATGTGTTGCATTCGACGGGTGCCGACGGCTTTGAGGAGACCGAGCGCGCTTTGGCGCTGACGCCCGAGGAAGCGAAGCGTTACCGCGTCCAGCCTTACATCGACAACATGGGCGATATGCTGGCTTCTGCCGATTTGGCGCTCTCGCGTTCGGGCGCATCGAGCGTGGCCGAGATCGCTGCGCTTGCCGTGCCCTCGGTGCTCGTGCCGTATCCGCATGCGACGGCCGACCACCAAACCACCAATGCCCGTTATCTGGTCGACGCCGGGGCCGGCGTACTCTGCGCCGATGCCGATATCGACGGTTCTGCCTTTGCCGATGAGCTGCTGCACCTGGTCGATGATGCGTCGGCGCGCGACGCCATGCGTCAGGCGGCGCGTGGTCTGGCTCAGGATAGGGCCGCCGCTCTTCTGGCGGATGCGGTAGAGGGTTTGCGTTAGTTAGACGGGATATCGTCGGTCGCCCTCGCGCTGATGCGGTAGGTGCGGTACAGTTAACGGGTTACAGGCAGTGTTTACGCAAGGAGTACACGAGCACATGGCTGATTCCCAGACTGCAACCTCCGCGCCCAAGTTTAAGAGCGCCCACTTTATCGGTATCGGCGGCGCCGGCATGAGCGGCATCGCCCTCGTTCTGCACGAGCGCGGTTATGCCGTTACCGGCTCTGATCTTAAGACGTCACGTTATATCCGCCAGCTTACCCGCGCTGGTGTGAAGGTGCATGTGGGCCATGAGGCCGCCACGATCGACGAGGTCAAGCCCGACGTGGTTGTTGTCTCCACCGCTATTCCGGAGTCCAACCCTGAACTTGTGCGCGCTCGCGAGCTTGGTATTCCCGTGTGGCCCCGTGCCAAGATGCTCTCTGCTTTGGGCCACGGCTACACCACCGTCGCTGTTGCCGGCACGCATGGCAAGACCACCACGTCTTCGATGTGCGCCACCATGCTCGACCGCATGGGCCTGGATCCGAGCTTCTTGATCGGCGGCATCGTCGAGGGCTATGACACGAACGGCAAGAACGGCTCGGGCGACTACTTTGTCGCCGAGGCCGACGAGTCCGACAGCTCCTTCCTGTTCCTGAACCCCAACGTGGTCATTGTGACCAACGTCGAGGCCGACCACCTCGATCACTACTCGGGTATCGAGGAGATCGAGGCAACTTTCGCCAAATTCATGAGCCTGGTGGGCGAGGACGGCACCGTCATCGTCTGCGGTGAGGATCCGCATCTGGTCGAGCTCGCCAAGTCGACGGGCCGTCACGTGCTTTCCTACGGCTTTGCCGAGAGCAACGATGTCGTCTGCGTGCATCCGGATGTCAAGGGCATCCAGAGTGACTTTATCGTTCGCTTTGAGGACGGCACTGAGCACGCTGTGGAGATCAAGAGCAATCCCGGTCGCCACAACATGCTCAACGCCACGGCGGTGCTCACCGTCGCCCATGTCCTGGGCCTTGACATCGACGCCGCCGCCAAGGCGCTCTCGAGCTTTGAGGGCGTCCGCCGTCGCTTTACCCACGTGGGCGATATCGATGGCATCACCGTGGTCGATGATTACGGCCATCACCCCACTGAGATCAAGGCGACGCTTGCTGCCGCTTCGTCGCTGGGCTACAAGCACGTCGACGTCGTATTCCAACCGCACCGCTATTCGCGCCTGCAGGCCCTGTGCGACGACTTTGCCGATGCATTTGCCAATGCCGATAAACTGCTGCTGATCGATGTGTTCTCGGCTGGTGAGATGCCCATTCCGGGTGTCACCTCTAAGATGCTCGCCGATACCGTGCGCGCCAAGCATCCTGGCAAGGAGGTCGTGTACTGCTCCAGCCGTCTTGAGCTCAATCAGGAGCTCGAGCAGATGGTGGGCGAGGGCGACCTGCTGCTCACCATGGGTGCCGGTGACGTTACGACCGTCGGTCCCGAGTTCATCGAGTATCTGACTGCCAAGAAAGACGCTTAAGTCTAATGGGTCTGTTTAACGCCGTCATGGCGCTCTCGGGCATGATCGACACGGATGTGATCGAGGACGAGCGCCTTGCGCGTCATACGAGCTATCGTATCGGCGGCAAGGCCGACCTCTTCGTGACGTGCCATAGCTATCATGCCCTCCGCCGCGCCGTGGCGGTGCTCGATCGCGAGCAGGTGCCGTGGGTCATCATCGGCAAGGGCTCCAATCTGCTGGTTGCCGATGGCGGTTATCGCGGTGCCGTCATTTCGCTCGGACGTGAGTTTCAGCGCACGGTTGTTGCCGATGACGGCTGTACGCTGACGGTCGGTGCGGGCGTGATGTTTGCGCGCCTGGTCAACGATGCCCTGTCGCGTAGCCTCTCGGGCCTTGAGTTTGCCGTTGGCATCCCTGGTTCGGTCGGCGGTGCGATATCTATGAATGCCGGCACACGGACCGAGTGGATTGGCTCGCTGGTCGAGGATGTCGTAACGTTTGACCCGGCATCCGGTATCAAGCATTATGCGGGGTCCGAGATCACTTGGGGCTACCGCGAATGTAGCCTTCCCCGCAATGAGATCATCCTCGAGTGCGTGCTCAAGCTTAAACCGGCGCCCAAGGCCGACATTCGCGAGCGCATGGAGCGGTACCTGACGAGGCGCAAGCGTACACAGCCCATGGGTCGCGCATCCTGCGGGTCGGTCTTTCGCAACCCGCCCGATGCGAGTGTGGGCAAGCTTATCGAGGATTGTGGATTAAAGGGTTTTTCGATTGGCGGCGCGGAAGTATCGCCCGTTCACGCTAATTTTATCGTTAATAACGGAACTGCCTCGGCCGATGACGTTGCCGCGGTTATCAGACATGTGCACGGAAAGGTGAGGGAGGCGTATGGCATCGAGCTCAGACCGGAAGTTAAATTCCTCGGCTTCTAGAGCATCGAAACCCACCTTCCGCCGCACCGGAGGGCGTTTTGGCGCGCCTGCCAAACCTCAACGCAATACCGTCGCGCACTCTAAGTCTGTCGGGCATGCTCGACAGGCCAGTCGTCCGGTCGTCGGCTCGCAGCTCGGTAATCGTCCGGCCGCAAAAAAGTCCTCGCGTCCCTCGGTGACGTCAAAGCCTGTTATGGGCGCCAAGCCTGCCCGTCCCATGGCAGCTCCTAAGCCCTCGACGGGAACTAAAGCGGCGCGTCCGGGTCGCATGCTAGGCGCATCGAAACCGCGCTCGCTGACATCGGTGTCGGCTACCGCCGAGAAGCCTTCGGGTAAAAAAGGCGTCAACCCGTTGTCTTCACTTGGGGCGATGGCAAATAAAACATCAGACGCCGCTTCTGTCGTTGCAGGCAAAGGCAAAATCCTGGGCGGCGTTCTGGCCGTCTTGGCCGTGCTCGTCGTCGTTGCCATCGTGGTGATCAACTCTGGATTGTTTACCGCCACTGATATTCAGATTCAAGGCAGCGAGCATGTGACGAAGCACGATGCTGTCCAGCTGATCGATTTGCCCGAGGGAACGTCGCTTTTTAACGTCGATCCCGACCAGATTACCGAGGACCTCAAGCAGAACCCGTGGGTCTCGGGCGTGGATGTCCAGCGTCAGTTCCCGCATACGCTCATCATTACGCCGATGGAGCGCAAGGTCATCGCAATTGCCTATATCAGCTCCGATGACCTTGCCTGGGCCATCGGGGATGATGACACCTGGATCGCCCCGCTGTCGACGTCGGTCGAAGTGGACGACCAGGGCAACGTCATCACGACAGGGCAGGGCTCAAATACCCTGACCGGCATTGATGCCGCACTGGCGCTCGCTAAGCACTATGGCGCGGTGTTGCTGACTGATGTCTCGGCGGATGTCGCTCCGGTTTCCGGCCAGGCGGTGAGCTCCAAGGCCGTTAAGGCTGGCTTGGATTATGTGCGTGGTTTTTCGAGCGAGTTCTTGGGACAAGTCAAGGATATTTCCACGCCTTCGGTCGAAGCCATCTCGGCAAACCTCAATAACGGCATTGAGGTGTCGCTGGGCGATTCGGACGATATCGCCAAGAAAGAACGCGTAGTCACTAAGTTGCTTTCGCAGGTAGAGGGCGTAACGTATATCAACGTGCGCTCTCCGGGCAACTACACATTTAGGAACGCTCCGACCGCGTAGCGCTGGTTGATGCTTTGTTGAGGGGCCATGCCACGCCGTTTATCTGGTTTGTTTGGTTTTCACAGTCAATTATTTGACTGATACGTTCATAATGTGCAAACATAATACGGTTTACCTTTGCATTTACTTTCAACCTGAAGGTTAATGTGCGCAGGGGTCGACCCATGCTATGGCTATAACCTTTGTTCGGAGGACCGACATGCACGAGACAGAGATCAACAACTACCTTGCCGTCATTAAGGTGGTCGGCGTCGGCGGCGGCGGTACCAACGCGGTCAATCGAATGATCGAAGAGGGCATCCGCGGCGTCGAGTTTGTTGCCATCAACACCGATGCTCAGGCACTCGCGATCTCTGATGCCGATATCAAGGTGCACATCGGCACCGACCTTACCCGCGGCCTGGGCGCCGGCGCCAACCCCGAGGTTGGCCGCAAGGCTGCCGATGAGTCCCGCGACGACATTGCCGAGGCGCTCGCTGGCGCCGACATGGTGTTCATCACCTGCGGCGAGGGCGGTGGCACCGGTACCGGTGCTGCTCCCATCGTTGCCGATATCGCGATGAACGAGGTCGGCGCACTGACCGTCGCCGTCGTGACCAAGCCCTTCACCTTCGAGGGCCGCAAGCGCAAGAAGAGCGCCGAGGAGGGCATCAAGACCCTCTCCGATTGCGTCGACACCATGATCGTCATTCCTAACGATAAGCTGCTCGACATCGCCGAGAAGAAGACCACCATGCTCGAGGCCTTCGCGATTGCCGATGGCGTCCTTTCCCAGGGCACCCAGGGCATCACCGACCTCATCACCGTCCCCGGTATCATCAACCTGGACTTCGCCGATGTTAAGACCATCATGAAGCAGGCCGGTACCGCCATGATGGGTATTGGTACCTCTTCTGGGGATACCCGTGCCGTCGACGCTGCCCAGCAGGCCATCTCCAGCCCGCTGCTCGAGAGCTCCATCGATGGCGCCACGCGCGTGCTGCTCTCCATCGCCGGTTCCAAGGACCTGGGCATCCAGGAGATCAGCGACGCCGCCGACGTTGTCGCCAACGCCGTCGACCCCGAGGCCAACATCATCTTCGGTACCGTTGTCGACGAGTCCCTGGGCGATCAGGTGCGTATTACCGTCATCGCTACGGGCTTCTCCGACTCCAACGTCAACCGTCAGGACGAGCTCTTTGCTGCTCAGCAGTCTCAGAGCAAGGTCGCTGCCTCCGCTGAGCCGCAGCGCACCGCTCCTGCCGCCAGCCCGGCTCAGGCCGCTCCGACCCGCAACGTCGGTGGCACCGAGCTTCCTAACTTCGGCAACGATCAGTTCGAGCTTCCCGACTTCCTGAAGCGCGGTAGCTTCTAAGTCGTTCTTTGCATTGTTGTGCACAGGGGCGTGTCCGTATGGACGCGCCCTTTTTATTTCGACTTTGTAAACTAGAACCTCCAATCTCTTTACGTTCCCTTTACGATTGCCTCCAGTGCAGCAGGTATCCTTTTAAGGAAGTATGACAGCCGTATAAACGCGGGCTGTAGCGGCGATGCCGCGTACTTGTGTTATTAGGAGGCTTTAGTATGGCAGCGCGTGCGGACAAAGTTTCGCGTGTCGACCATGATGGAGTTACGTTGGTGGAGGGCGCGACATCCTATGTTCGCTTTGCCTTCACCGAGCGCGTCGGTGGTGTTTCCGAAGATGCGTACTCCTCACTCAACTTGGGCTCGCATGTTGGCGATGATCCCTTTGCTGTTCAAGAAAATCGTCGTCGCGCGCTCGAGGCTATGGGTGCCGCCGAGTGCGAGCACAACCTGCTCGTTCCCAATCAGATCCATGGTGACCATATCGTTACGGTGACCTCGAACGGCGCCGATGACCTTGAGGACGTTCGCGAGCAGATTGCCGAGGGCTGCGATGCCATCGTCTGTACGGCGCATAACGTGCCCGTGCTGCTCTGCTTTGCCGACTGCGTTCCCGTGGTGCTGGTGGCCCCCGGCGGATTTGCCGTGGTGCACTCCGGTTGGAAGGGCACGATTGCACGTATTTCCGCCAAGGCGTGCCAGGCGCTTTGCGATGCTGCCGGCTGCGATGCGAGCGACGTTTCCGCCTATATCGGTCCCCATATCTTGGGTGACGAATATGAGGTGTCCCAGGAACTCATGGATCGCTTTGCTGCCGAGTTCTCGTGCATCGATGCGAGCATCTCTCGCATGCTCGATCTTTCCGCTGCCATTTGCGAGGCACTGGTAGATGTCGGTGTCGACGCGGATAATATCGTGGATACCCAGCTTTCGACTGTGCGTCAGAACGACCGCTTTTATTCCTACCGTAACGAGAACGGCACCTGTGGGCGCCATGCTGCGATCGGCGTGATGCTATGAGAAAGATCGTATCGGTCCTGAGCGCCGCTGTGCTTACGCTTACGCTGTGCGCCTGTTCTTCGGGATCTTCTACTTCTTCCATTACCGTCGCCGGCTCGACCACCTGCCTACCCATTGCCGAGATTGCGGCCGAGGGCTTTAAGGAAGAGACCGGCATCGACGTACTTGTCTCCGGTCTGGGCTCCTCTGCGGGCATCGAGGCCGTCAGCAACGGCACTGCCGATATCGCCAGCTCATCTCGCGGCCTCAATGCCGACGAGCAGGATCTGGGCCTGACCCCGATTGTGATCGCGCACGACGGCATCGCGGTCATCGTGAATGACGATAACCCGGTCGATAACCTCTCGACCGGGCAGCTCCGCGATATTTACGCCGGCAAGATCACCAACTGGAAGGAAGTCGGCGGAGAGGACCTGAAGATTCAGGTCATCAACCGAGATGAGGCGTCTGGCACGCGTGAGGCCTTTCGCACCATCGTGATGGACGGCACCCCGTTCGATCGTCGCTCGGCCGTTCTTTCGGGCACGGGTCAGGTGCGCGACGTGGTATCTCGTTCGCGCGGTGCCATTGGCTACATTTCGCTGGGCTTCGTCGATAGCCTCAACGCCAAGACCTCGGTCAAGGCCGCCTCGGTCAATCATGTTGAGGCGTCCGAGAAGACGGTCGCGAGCGGCGGCTATCCCATCTCGCGTGACCTGTACTTCTTTGTGAAGGGTGCGCCTTCGCAGCAGGCGCAGGATTACATCGACTACGTGACGTCCGAAAAGATGGACAAGCAGATTCGCGAGGCGGGCTTTATCCCCGTCACCAACGACGAGAAGGGGAGTGAG
Source organism: Collinsella sp. TM05-38 (assembly GCF_003466445.1). Classification (NCBI taxonomy): domain Bacteria; kingdom Bacillati; phylum Actinomycetota; class Coriobacteriia; order Coriobacteriales; family Coriobacteriaceae; genus Collinsella; species Collinsella sp. TM05-38. The sequence goes on from NZ_QSPM01000017.1 coordinate 25,855, forward strand.
TAGCATGGAAGCACAGGAAAACTCCCAGACTGAGCAGAATGTTCAGGCACCCAAGAAGCGCGAGCTGGCGCTCGTATCGCGCAGTACCTATATCAAGGAGAAGGCGCTGCAGTGGATCTTCTTTGCCTGCGCGTTCTTGGCGGTCGTTACCGTCATCCTGATTTTTGTCTTTACCACGTACTCGGCGCTGCCCGTCTTTACCGACATTGGCCTGGCGGACTTCTTCAGCTTTACGTGGGCGCCCTCCGAGGGCCACTACGGCATTATGTCGCTGCTGGCCGGCTCGGGTCTCGTGACCGTCGGTGCGCTCGCCATGGGTGTGCCCCTGGGCGTGGGCACGGCCGTGTATCTGGTCGAGATCGCCAGCAAGCGCGTGCGCAAACTCATCAGCCCCGCCGTCGACCTGCTGGCGGGCATTCCCTCCATCATCTACGGTTTCTTTGGCATGATCATCATCCGTCCGTTTATCGCGCAACTGACCGGCGGTCTTGGTTTTGGTGCGCTGACGGCGTGGTTCGTGCTTGCTATCATGATCGTCCCTACCATCACCACGCTCACCATCGATGCTCTCAATTCCATTCCCATGGGCATTCGCGAGGCATCGTATGCCATGGGCGCCACCAAGTGGCAGACCATCTATAAGGTCGTGCTACCTGCCGCCAAGCTGGGTATCGTGGATGCCATCGTGCTGGGTATGGGCCGTGCCATCGGTGAGACCATGGCCGTGCTCATGGTCGTGGGTAACGCTCCGGTTATTCCCGACAGCATTGCGAGCCCCATCTCGACGCTCACGAGCCAGATCGCGCTCGACATGAGCTATTCCTCGGGTCTGCACCGCTCGGCGCTGTTCGGCATGGGTGTGGTCCTGTTTATCATCTCCGCCGCGCTGGTGGGCATCGTCCGTCTGATTTCCAAGAAGAAGAGGGGGTAGGCTATGTCCGATTCCGTTGACACGACGGTCGATACGACCTCGTCGCGCGAGCGCATCAAGCGTGCCCTTTCCCACGGCAAGAAGGGCCGCATCAACAAAGACCTGTCCAATAAGATCATGCTTGGCGTGTTCCGTGCCGCAGCATACATCACCACGCTGGTGCTGGTCGCTATCATCGCTTACGTGGTCATTAACGGTCTGCCGCATATCTCGTTCGACTTTATCTTCGGTTGGCCCCAGGGCGTCAACGCCGAGGGCGGCATTTGGCCCACGATCGTCTCGACCGTCTACGTGACGGCGCTCGCCATGCTTATCTGCACGCCGATTGCTGTGCTGGCAGCCGTCTATCTGGCCGAGTACGCCAAGCAGGGCAAGGTCGTCGAGCTCATACGCTACGCTGCTGACGCTTTGGCGTCGGTGCCCTCCATCGTTATGGGCCTGTTTGGCTACGCCTTGTTTGTCGAGGCCATGGGCCTGGGCCTTTCGATGGTCTCTGCCGCTCTGGCGCTGGCGCTTCTGATGCTGCCTATCGTCATGCGCACCACCGAAGAGGCCATTCGCGCCGTTCCGCGCTATATCCGTTGGGGCGCGTACGGCTTGGGCGCCACCAAGTGGCAGGTCGTCTCCAAGATCGTACTTCCTTCGGCCTTTGGTCGCATTGCCACCGGCATCGTCCTTGCCATCGGCCGCGCCATCGGCGAGACCGCCGTGGTGCTCTACACCATGGGCCAGGCCGTCAATCTACCTATTTCGCCGCTCGATTCCGGCCGCCCCATGACGGTTCACCTGTACCTGCTTGCCAACGACGGCATCAACATGAACGCGGCCTACGGCACCGCGCTTTTGCTGATGGCGATTATTCTGGCCTTCAACCTGTTTGCGCGCTACCTGTCGCGCAAACGCCACTAATTAAGGAGTCCCATGTCCGTCTATCAGTCCGCTCCCACGCCGGAGCAAGCAGCCATCACGGCCAAGGATTTCAACTTTTGGTACGGTGACTTTCATGCGCTGACAGGGCTTGACCTCAACATCGCCAAAAACGCCATCACCGCCTTCATTGGCCCTTCGGGCTGCGGCAAGTCGACGTTCTTGCGCTGCATCAACCGCATGAATGACCTGATCGAGGGTACGCGAGTCGAGGGCACCATGACACTCGACGGCAATGATATCTATGCCGAGGGCGTCGACCCGGTCGACCTCCGTCGTCGCGTGGGCATGATCTTTCAGCAGCCCAACCCGTTTCCCAAATCCATCTACGAGAATGTCGCCTTTGGCCCTCGTCTGCAGGGCGTGACTAGCAAAAGCGACCTCGATGACATCGTGGAAGAATCGCTCAAGCGCGCCAACCTCTGGAAAGAGGTATCCAATCAGCTCAACAAGGATGGTTTGGCGCTCTCGGGCGGTCAGCAGCAGCGTCTGTGCATCGCCCGCGTGCTTGCGGTGCAACCCGATGTCCTTCTGATGGACGAGCCCTGCTCCGCCATCGACCCCACGTCCGTCTCTAAGGTCGAGGATTTGATGGCCGAGCTGGCGCCCGAGATGACGATTATCATCGTCACGCATTCTATGCAGCAGGCAGCTCGTATCAGCGACTACACCGCATTCTTCTTGCAGGAAGTTGCCGGCGAGCCCGCCACGCTCATCGAGTATGGTCAAACCGACGCGATCTTCACCAGCCCGGTGGACTCGCGTACGGAAGACTATATCACCGGCCGCTTTGGCTGATCGGTGCGACTAGTCCCAAGCCGATCGGACCTGGTCCGGTGCGTATTCACTGTGCGGGCGGCATGACCGCACCCAACTGATTGGAGTGAACCATGCGCAAACTGTTTTCCCGTCAGCTCATCGAGGCCCGTCACGAGATGCTGAGCATCTATGAGGCCGTCGATCTGGCCCTCCACGATGCCGTAAAGGCCTATGTGACCGACGACCGCAAGCTCGCCACCAAGACCAAGAAGCGCACGCTTTCGATTGACGCACGCTGCGCCAACCTGGAGGCCGTCTGCTACAACCTGATTGCCACGCAGTCACCGGTCGCCTCCGACTTCCGCCTGCTTCAGACGATTATCTATGTTGACTTTAACCTGCAGCGCATGACCGATAAGGTCCGTCAGATTTGCCGCGCCACGCGTCATATGATCAAGGCCGACATCTCGCTGCCCAAGGAGCTTGTCGGCACGGTCGAGGCCGAGGCTGAGGCCGTCTACCAGGTGCTGGGCTCTTCGCTTTCTGCGCTCGTCACCAATGACATGTCCATCATCTGCAACCTGGCCGTCGAGGACGAGCCAGTGCACGCTGCCTACGAGAAGTTCTTCCGCACCTTTAACCGTATGGATACGGGCGACTTTATGGACGACGACAGCAACTATGACGACCTGCGTCGCGCCATCATGGTTTCACGCTACCTCGATCGCATCGCTTCGATTTCCATCGATGCCGCTTGCCGTCTGACCTTCCTGTTGACTGGTCAGCGTATGAACGCCGGCGATATCGCCCGCACTGATGAGGATGAGCTCGAGAGCATGCGCGTGCCTTCGGGCGAGGGTGTTATCATGAGGCCCGCCGTCGATGCTCGCTATGTTGCCAAGGTGCCTGCTAACGAGGTTAGCGAGGGCCTGCGCTACCTGCTGGATCATCTTGAGGATGAAGACGATGGCGAGGACGACGAGGAGTAGGGTAGCTCCGCTCGTTGAGAGATTGTAAATACCTGAGGGAGCGCGGCCTTGCGGATGCGGGGCCGCGCTCTTGCGTTAGCATGGGACTACTTGTTGTGCTGTCTGCGGAGGCGATTTGCCATGGATAACTATTTAGACTTGATGCGCGCTCGCCGCGAGCAGATACTCGAGCGCTTTTATGCCGCGCTCGATCGCGCTGGGAGGCCCCACGATGCCGCGCGTTTGATTGCCGTGTCCAAGACCGTCGGCGTTGACGAGACCATCGCTGCCATTCGGGCGGGGTATCGCCACTTTGCCGAGAACCGCCCGCAAGAGCTCGTCCGCAAGCTTACGGGTCTGGCGGAGCATCCGGAGCTGCCCGAGGTGCGTTTCGATATGATCGGCAACCTTCAGACTAACAAGATCAATGCGGTGCTGGGCTCAGCCGAGCTAATCCATTCGGTGGGGTCGCTTCATCTGGCGCAGGCGATCTCGAGCCGTGCGACTCGTAAGATCGAGGCGGGCGAGCTGGTTGCTCCCCAGCAGGTGCTGATTGAGGTCAACGTGAGCGGCGAGGAGTCCAAGGGCGGTTTTTCGCCCGATGAGATTCGCGCCGCCGCGGGTGAGCTTGCAGAGCTTGAGGGAATTTGCGTGCAGGGGCTTATGACTATGGCGCCCCGGGGGAATAAGGATGTGGCACGCCGCACCTTTGCGGGGCTTCGTGAGCTGAGGGATGAGCTGGAGGCAGCGCATCCCGATTTGAACCTGCCTGAGCTTTCCTGCGGCATGAGCGAGGACTTTGAGCCTGCCCTTGAGGAGGGCTCTACGCTCGTTCGCCTGGGCAGGGTAGTATTTAGCCCGGAGTTTGCAGTAAAATAGGGCTCTGAAGTGCGCACTGGTTTACAGAGCGCCTGCACTAAACCGTGAGAGGACACAACCATGGGCTTCCTTGACGAGATTAAAAATAAGATGCACCTGGGCGGCCAGCAGGGTTACGACCAGGGCTATAGCCAGGATGACGACTACGGCTACGATGACGGCTACGACGACGGCTATCAGGGCGGCGGCTACAGTGGTGCTTCGGGCGAGGGCTTCTATACCCAGGACGAGCCGAGCAACGGCCTGCTGGGCCAGACGCGCCGCGGTGAAGCTGAGTCGGTTGCCGTGTATACGCGCTCCGGTCAGCTGGTCGGCGATGACTCGCGTCATGCAACGACGTACAATCCGCCGTCGCGTTCTCAGGATACGGTCACCGGTGGCTATCGTCCCGGCGCCTACGACACGCCGTCGAGTTATGCCGAGAGCGCCCGTGCTCGCGCCGCGGCGCCTGCGCCCGCCCCTGCGCCGAGCGACGCCTCGGCCTATGCGAGCAACATCATCAACGCCACGCCGCAGCTGCCTGCCTATGTCCTGCGTCCCGAGAGCTATGATGACGTTGAGACCGTTGTCCGTCGTGTGCGTACCAAACAGCCCGTCGCGCTGATTTTTGTCGGCGTTCGCACCGAGGTCGCCAAGCGTGTCCTGGACTTTAGCTATGGCTTTGCCTGTGGCCTGGGCGCTACGGTCAAGGAGGTGGGCGACCGCGTGTTCATGGTGCTGCCCGCCGGCTGCGAGGTCAAGGATTCGGACCTCAAGAAGCTTCGTGCCGACGGCTACCTTAAGTAAACCCAAGACGAGGAGATTCTCATCAACATCTACACCATTGTCCAGCTGGTCAACACGCTGTTCAACTTCTACTCCACGCTCATCGTGGTCTATTGCTTTATGACGTGGATTCCCATGAAGCAGGGCGGCCTGCTGCAGGATATCGCTGCAGTGCTCGATAGCGTCTGCGGCCCGTGGCTCAACCTCTTTCGTCGGTTTATCCCGCCGATGGGCGGCGTTGATTTTTCGCCGGTCGTTGCGATTATTGCGTTGCAGTTGGTGCAGAGACTGGTTCTGCAGCTTCTTATAGGTATACTCGTATAGAACTGACTTAGTAACTTACGTCGGGCGTGTAGCGCCGAGGCGATGAAAAAGGAGACTTGTTATGGCTATTACCCCTGCAGACATCCAGGCTCAGACTTTCTCTGAGGCCAAGCGTGGCTACGATCCTGCCGAGGTCGACGTCTTCTTGGAGACGCTGTCTTCCGAGGTTGACGCTATGCTCGCTAAGATCGTCGACCTTAAGGGCCGTCTGACTGCTACTGAGCAGCAGCTTGCCGATGCACAGGCTCAGCTTGCCCAGGCTCAGGATACCGCCGCCCAGGCCGCCCCTGCCGCCCCCGTGGCCGCTCCCGCCCCTGACTTCTCCGCTCAGGAGCGCCAGATTTCCGCTGCCCTGATCGCTGCCCAGCAGACCGCTGAGACCATCGTCAACGATGCCAATGAGAACGCTGAGCGTATCCGCAACGAGGCTGACGCCAAGGCCCGCGAGGTTATCCGCCAGGCTCTGACCGAGAAGCAGGCCGAGCTCGAGGAAATCGACCGTCTGAAGGCTTCCCGCGAGGAGTTCAAGGCCGAGTACCTCAAGCTCATCCAGCACTTTATGGACGACGCCCAGAACTCCTTCCCGGCCGACCTCATGGCCTCCACGCCGGTTGGTTCTGCCGCTTCTCCTGCGGTGACTGTTCCCGCCGAGCCGCTGCCCGTCGCCGATCCGGTTGTCCCCGTGGCCGATCCCTTCGCCCCGATCGACAACTTCGCTGCCGACGACCTGGACTAACATTCGGTCTACAATTTAGTGCCTAGAAAGGACCCGCAGCTTGCGGGTCCTTTTTTATGACTGTGCAGGGTGTGCAGGGGTGCGCAACATAAAAAACCGAGCCCTGCACATAGTGGCGCAGAACTCGGTGAACGGGTGAGCGGTCAAGGGTAGGTTTGCGGCATGTCCCAAAAATCTACTTGAGGAGGAAGTCGGAGAGGGGAATGGTGCGGGCCTCTCGATGCTCGGGGTCGGTGATATGGTCGGCAGGATAGCCACAGACGAGCATGTGATAGGGATAGACACCCTCGGGCAGGTCGAACTGCTCACGGGCCACCTCAGGCTTAAAATGGCACACCCAGCACGTTCCCAGGCCCTGCTCGGTGGCCTCCATCATCATCTGATCACACACGATGGACGTATCGATTTCACTGGAATTCATCTGATCATACGGGCGCACCCAAGCATCATCGGTAACGCTGCAAATGAGGAAGACAAGCGGAGCCCCAAAGATAGACCCATCACGAGCAAACCGAGGCTGACAAGCAGCAGCCTTCTCCAACAGCTCGGGCGTATCCAGCACCATTACACGAGAAGGATGATTATTACAAGCAGAAGGAGCAATCCGCCCAGCTTCAACAACAGCATCAATCACCGCCCGCTCCACAGCACGATCCTCAAACAAACGACAAGAATACCGAGAACGAGCCAAATCCAAGTAGCTCATAACAAAGCCCTCCAAAGTCAACGAATCAATCCCAAGTCAACCAAAAAGGTACCCAAAGCAACACCCACCCAAACGCTCAGCACAGCCCCAAAGTATTCTTTCGAGCATCAAGGGCCGCATCAGCCAAGACCTCATTACACCCAAACCATCAGCCAAAGTTTCAATGGCGGTACGTAAGGGAGCGGGCCCGACCACTAATACCTTTCGAACGACTCTGCAAAGCAGCCGGAGTGAGAAAGGCATTAGTGGTCGGGCCCGCGACCGGTGGGATACGTACAGCTAATTAACTGTTCTTCATGACAATCGAATCCACGACATCGGCCACATTCTCACAGCAGTCGGCGCAGTACTCCAGGAAGGCATATACGTCACGCCAGGCGATGACCTCGAGCGGGTCCTTGCCGTTGACGTGCAGGTTGCGCATGGCGTTGATGTAGAGCTCGTCAGCCTCGGACTCGATGGTGTTGATCTGGATGACCAGTTCGCGCAGCGTTTTGGACTTGCGGTAGTTGGGCAGCTCGACCATCAGGTCCTTCATGGCGCGGCAAGCGTCGGTCACCTTGTGGGCGATGACGATGGCGTCGGGATGGATGCTCTGAATGTTGGTGAAGTAGACGCGCTGCACGACGCCCTCGATGCGGTCGAGCACGGTGTCGAGTGAGCAGCTCATCAGATTCAGATCCTCGCGCTCGAGCGGGGTGATAAAGGCGGTGAGCAGGGCGTCTTCAAGCTCGTGGTGCTTCTTGTCTGCCGCATGCTCAATGGCATGCATCTCCTCGAGCATATCGTGAATCTTCGCGGGATCGAAGTTCTCAAAAATCTGGGTAAGCAGCTCGGCGGCCTGGACGGCGAGGTCGGCGCAGGCGACGTAGTTGTCAAAGTAGAACGAATTGGGTTTCTTTGCCATGGGTGGGTCCTTTCGAGGCGAAGACGGGTAGGCGAAGTGTTGCGGTCCGGATGGACACTCGGTTTGACTAGAGGAACATCATGAACAGCTTGGCCATGAAAAAGCTGATGAGTCCGCAAGCGGGGAAGGTGAAGAACCAGGTGAACATCATGTCCTTGACGACGCCGAAGTTGATGGCTGAGAGGCGCTTGACGGCGCCGACGCCCATGATGGCGCAGGTTTTGATGTGCGTGGATGACACGGGGATGCCGGTAAGGGTGGCAAGTAGCAGGTTCGCGGCGCCCGCGAGGTCGGCAGAGAAACCCTGATACTTCTCGAGCTTAACCATGCTCTGGCCGACGGACTTGATGATGCGCTCGCCGCCCACGCTGGTGCCGATACCCATAGTGGCCGAGCACAGCAGCATAATCCAGATGGGGATGCCGGCATCGCCGACGCTCGTCTGGCCGTTGGCGAAGGCCACGCCTAAAAAGAGCACGCCGATGAACTTCTGTCCATCCTGCGCGCCGTGCATGAAGCTCATGGCCGCGGCACTCGCGATCTGAGCGTATTTAAAGAAGACGTTGGCACGTCGCCTGTTGGCGGCGGCAAAAAGAATCGAGACGAGCTTGCACAGGACCCAGCCCATGACAAAGCCCAGGCCGATGGAGAGCGCCAAGCCGTAGATGACCTTCATCCACTCGTGGACGTTGACGCTGCTCGCGCCGCCGAGGGCGATAGCGGCACCGGTCAGGCCGGCGATAAGGCTGTGGCTTTGCGAGGTGGGGATGCCAAAACGCGACGCTGTGGCGCCGTAGACGACGATGGAGAACAGCGCCGCGCACAGGCACGCGAGCGCCATGGTGCTATTTCCGCCAAAGTCGACGATATGTGAGATGGTGTTGGCGACGCTCGCGTTAAAGTGCGTCATGATGAGCACGCCGAGGAAGTTGAATGCGGCGCTCATGAGAATGGCAGCGCGGGCGGGCATGCAACGCGTAGTGACGCAGGTCGCGATGGCGTTGGGCGCGTCGGTCCATCCGTTGACGAAGATGGCGCCGAGCGCGAGAATCACGGTGACGGCAAGGACTGGGTTCGACACAAGTTGGCCGAGGAAGGTTGAGAACGTTACGTCCATATATGGGCTTTCTCGAAGTTTGCAGAAACGTTACAAAAACATGATAAATCGTATCACCTCCTGCGGGTTTCTTTACCGAGTTCTGATGGGAGAAGTGAATTATTGGGTACTAAAATTGAATATTAGCCCTGTTGACCTCCGGTGTTCTTTTTGCTAACACGTCGTGCGGACGTGCGCATGCGGTCCGACACGCCAAAACCACAGCCTGTTCGCTTTACAATATGCAAACATGCGTTCGATAATAGGGGCATGGAATATCGACAGACAGATGGCAAAACTCGGCGCGTGCACAAGCAGTATGTGGACGTCGTGGCTCGCATCCTCGCGGGCGGACAAGTCGTGCCGGTCACCGTCTGCTGGGTTGACGGTCGCTGCTTTACGATTGACGAGATTGTCTCGACCACTGGGTTTGGCCTGACGGTTCACGGCATTCGTACGGCAACCTATAAGGTCCGTTTTGGCGGTCATGCGACCGAGTTGTATCTGGAGGACCAGGCGCGCGAACGGCCGGACGGCTCGCAGACCCACGTGATGCGTTGGTGGGTCTGGGCGTTTGACCACACGCTCGAGGGTGAGCGCCGCAGGTAAAACGTGTGGCATTTGGGTACAATGGTAGGAATCTTGTCGCTTAAGGCGCTGCTGTCGCGGCGCTATCTGAAAGGACGAAAGTATGAATGATATCCAGGGCTATCAGAACGGCCCCATCGAGACCGGTGCAAGCCGTGCCAAGGAGATGTCGCCGCGTGCGTACAACCTTGTCATGTCCGCCCTGATCTTTTTGGGCTTTTGCGCCATGGGTGCCGGCGCCTACTTTACGAGCACCATGGCGTTTGCCCGCATGATGATGAGCGGCGCCGCTTTGCCGCTGGTTTTTGGCTCGTTTATTTTGACCATCGTCGGCATTGTCATGATGTCGGCTGCCGCGGGCAAGCAGTCTGTGGGCCTGTCGCTCACGGGTTACGTGATCTTTGCGAGCACCTTTGGCCTGACCGCGTCGTTTGGCCTTGCCAACTACGACCTGCCCACCATCAACACCGCCTTTATCGCCACTGCCGCCATCACCTTTGTCTTTGGCGCGCTGGGCGTGACCTTCCCCAAGTTCTTCCAGCGCGTGTACGGCATCGGTTTTGGCGTTCTGCTTGCCACGATCCTGGTCGAGATCGTGCTGATGTTTATGGGTGTTTCGCAGTCTATTACCGACCTGATCGTAATCGTGGTGTTCGCCGGTTTTATTGGCTATGACACCTATGTGGCCACGACGGTGCCGCCCACGCTGCCCAACGCCGTGCTCATGGCGTCCAACCTGTTCGTGGATATCATCAACGTGTTCCTGCGCATCCTGAATATCCTTGGTCGTCGCGACTAGCGGCGAGTTGCAGCGGTGCTTGCCGCGCGCGTAAATCAATGCGAAAGGCGGTCCTTCGGGGCCGTCTTTTTTGTACGCGGCGGGGTATCATGGATGGGAAAAGCCGATAACGGCAGCGACAGGAAAGGTGACCACTTATGGCAGACGTCGACAACAGGAACCGTAACCGCAGGACCGGCCGCGCAGGGCAGCCCAACCCCAAGCGCGAGGCCCGTGCCAAGGCCGCCGAGCGTCACGTGGCAACTGTGTCCGAGGCGTGTGCCAAGGATATCGAGCGCTCGCTTGCCGGCGTGCGCGAATTCGACGGTATGCCTGCCGGTTTTGTCTCGGCGATGAAGGCCAAGGCCCAGGCGGCTGCGGCTGCCGAGGAGCAGGTTGCCGAGGAGTCTGAGTCCGCCGAGGTCGAGGCCGCTGAGGCTGCGTCCGTCGAGACCGAGGTCACGGACGATTCTGCGCCTGCCGAGGAACCCGCAGAGACCGAGTCCGCGCCTGCCGAGGAGCCCGCTCCGACCCTGCCCGAGGTCACCGTGCTTGATGCCTCCGCCACGCAGGCCATTCTGGATAACGGCCGCGGCTATGCGCAGTTCTGCGATATGGCCGTGCTTGCCTTTGCCTCGTTTACCAATCCGGGCGGCGGTTACATCCAGGGCTATCTGGGCCAGGAGGCCGCGCTCTGTGCCGATTCGTATCTGTATAATGTCCTCGATAAGCAGCGTAAGTGGTACGGCGAGAACCGTCGCCGCAACATCAACTGTGAGCTGTACCGCAACCGCGCGCTGGTAGTGCCCGCGGTGCGCTTCGACCGCAACCATGTGCATGCGTATGCCGACGTGATCGTGGCCGCCGCGCCCAATGCCAAGCGCGCACGCCAGGAGTACCGCGTGAGCGACGATGCGCTGCTGGACGCGCTGCGCGACCGTATCCGCTTTGTGCTCGCCATCTGCGACGAGCTGGGTCGCGAGAAGCTCGTACTGGGCGCTTGGGGCTGCGACAACAACGGCTTTGACGCCGAGGCCGTGGCTGAGCTCTTCCGCAAGGAGCTCGCATCGGGCGACTTCAAGGTCAAGCAGGTCTTCTTTGCTGTGCCCTCTACGCGCTGGGACGAGGACTTCGCCAAGTTCGAGCACGTGTTGGCAAACTTCCCCGAGCGCAACGAGGAGTCCTATGCCCAGGTTGCCGCCCGCGCTGCGGCCGCCCGTGCCGCCGAGCAGGCTCGGGCCGCTGCCGAGGACGATGAGGATGACGACGACTGGCGCAAATACTTGTAAACTGTGCGCGTGATGCGACATGCCGAGCCGACGGGGGCTGCTCCCGTCGGCTTTTTATTGAGTGGGGAGCTTATGATGAAAAACGTTCTATGCTTTGGCGACAGCAACACCTATGGTTACGATCCGGCTGGTATGCGCGACGGCACCGCGGTGCGCTATGCGCAGGATGTGCGCTGGTGCGGCGTGGCGCAGCGTGACCTGGGCGAGGGCTGGCATGTGATTGAGGAGGGGCTCAACGGCCGCACGACGGTGCGCGACGATATGTGCCACCTGGACACTAACCTCAACGGCATTCGCGCGCTTCCGATGCTGCTCGAGGCCCATAAGCCGCTGGACGCCATTGTGATCATGCTGGGCACCAACGACTGTAAGACGGTCTTTAACGTGACGGCTTCCGATATAGCCCGTGGCGCCATGGCGCTGATTCGCGCCGTCCGCGCGTTTTCGTGGACCGACGCTGCGCCTTGTCCGCGCATTCTGCTGATGGCTCCCATCAAGATCAAGCCGCAAATCGCCGATGTGTATATGACCGATTTTGACGAGCATTCCGTCGAGGCCTCGGAGCATTTTGCCGAGTACTACGCGCACGTAGCCGAGCAGTTTGGCTGCGACTTTTTGAATGCCGCCGACTTTGCCGAGCCGGGCGATATCGACTATCTGCATATGATGCCCGAAAGCCACGAGAGCTTGGGACATGCCGTGGCAGCCAAGCTCCAAGAGATGCTCGGTGAGTAGCGCAGCCCCAAACCACCACAAAGGGGACAGGCACTTTTGTGGTGGTTTTGCCCGGGTAAACGAGCGGCTTGGCTGCCACATGGGCATGGATGAGCTCATTGACCTGTTTGCCGAGGGGGATGAGCTTGTCTCAAATACCGCTTTTGAGGAGCTGGAGCTCGCCTATGACGTGGCGAACGGTGCGACCTTTGACGGCATCGTGTTCCGCTCCTGCGTATTCGATGGCGTCGACTGGAGTGGTTCGACGTTTCGTGACGTCGTATTTCGCGGTTGTCGCTTTATCCGCTGCAATATGGAAGGCTGCTGGCTCAACCGATGCGACTTTGTTGATTGCTCGGCGCCGGGGCTCAACTTGGTCAAGGCGCGCCTGTCGAACGTTTCGTTTGCATCATGCGACCTGAGCTACGCGAACCTTTCGGAGGGACGCATTGGCCCCATCACGGCGTGCGATGTGCGCCTGACCGAGGCGGCGCTCCAGGGGGCCAAGCTGGGGCAGCTGCGGCTGGATAGCTGCGACCTGACACGAGTTGATGTGTTCAAGACACCGCTGTGTGGTGTTGATGTATCGCGCTGCACGTTTGAGGCTCCCGTTGTTTCGGGCGACTACCGTGAGTTGCGAGGCCTGACAGTCAATGCCGAACAGGCGCTCGCGCTTTCGGGCTTGCTCGGCATCCAACTCGCAGACGATTAAGTGGTAAAAGAAAAACCACCACAAAGGTGCCTGTCCCCTTTGTGGTGGTTTTGCTGCAGGGCTAGTAATTCCACATGTGGTTGACGGGGCCGGAACCTTTGCCCATGTCAAAGCCGGCGGCGAGGGCGCCCGTTAGGTAGGCCTTGCCGGCGTTGACGGCGTCGGCAAGATCCATGCCCTGGGCCAGCGCGCAGGCGATAGCGGACGAGAGCGTGCAGCCGGTGCCATGCGTGTTGCCGGTCTCGATGCGCTTGTGACGGAACCATGTGGTGAGCGGATCGCCCAGGTGGTTGCCCTCGTCATCGAGCGGCGCGGGCTCCGCCAGCACGTCGTTGGCCTCGTTGACAAGATGTCCGCCTTTAACCAAAGACGCGCATCCAAAGCGGCGGGTGAGGAGCATGGCGGCATTTTGCTGCGTGCGCTCGGAATCGACCTCGTAGTCGAGCAGTGCCATGGCCTCGGGGATATTGGGCGTGATGACGGTCGCCAACGGGAACAGGCGACGCGTGAGCGCCTCGGCCGCATCCTCGGCAATGAGTCGAGCGCCCGAGGTGGCTACCATGACGGGGTCCACGACCACGTTCGTTGCGTTCCAGGAGCTCAAGCGGTCGGCGATGACTTCGATAATCTCGACAGAAGAAACCATGCCGATCTTGACGGCGCTCGGGCGGATGTCGTCAAAGACGGCGTCGATCTGCGCGGCGACGATATCTGGCGAGATATTCTGCACGGCGGTGATGCCCAGGGTGTTTTGCGCCGTGATAGCGGTGATGGTCGTCTCGGCATACAGACGGTGCGCCGTAATGGTCTTGATGTCGGCTTGAATGCCGGCGCCACCGCTGGAATCGGATCCTGCGATGGACAGGACGGCAGGTACCTTGCTGCGATCCATGTTCGCTCCCTTGTTCGGTCGGAATCAAATGGGTCTTTAAGCCAGCATTATAAAGATGCCCGGGCCGACTCTATGTCGAACCCGGGCGGGCGATGCAATCTTTACGCAAATGTAAGCAAATGTTCACACGTCAACAACGGTCGACGTCGCGGTGCTTCCAAAAGCAATCGTGGCGACGAGTTAGTCCTCCATGCCGAGGTCGATCGTCGTGCCTTCGAACACCTTGTTGACAGTGCGAACGGCGCACATCTTGCCGCACATGGTGCAGGTGCCCTCGGTGGCGGCGGGGGATTCCTCGTAGCGCTTCTTGCCGGTGACCGGGTCGAGGGCGCACTTCCACATGGCGTCCCAGTCGAGCTTGCGGCGTGCCTGACCCATCCTGTCGTCCATGTCACGGGCGTGCGGTACCTTCTTGGCGATGTCGGCGGCGTGTGCGGCAATCTTGGTGGCCATGAGGCCATCGAGCACATCCTGAGCGTTGGGCAGGCACAGGTGCTCGGCCGGCGTCACGTAGCACAAAAAGTCGGCACCCGAGCTCGCGGAGATGGCGCCACCAATGGCGGCGGTGATGTGGTCGTAGCCCACGCCGATATCGGTCACCAGCGGCCCCAGCACATAGAACGGGGCGTTGTGGCACAGGCGCTTCTGCAGCTTCATGTTGGCGGCGATCTCGTCGAGCGCCATGTGACCCGGACCCTCGACCATGACCTGGACGCCGGCGGCCCAGGCGCGCTTGCACAGCTTGCCCAGCTCGATCATCTCGGCGGTCTCGGTTGCGTCGTTGGAGTCGTAGAGACAGCCCGGGCGGCAGGAGTCGCCGAGCGAAATCGTCACGTCGTACTCGTGGCAGATCTCGAGCACCTCGTCGTAGAACTCGTAGAAGGGGTTCTCGTTACCGGTGACCTCCATCCAACCAAACAGCAGCGAGCCGCCGCGGCTGACGATGTTCATGAGGCGGCCAGTCTCCTTAAAGGTCTTGATGACCGACTTGTTGATGCCGCAGTGGATGGTCATAAAGTCCACGCCGTCCTCGGCATGCGCGCGCACGACCTCGAGCAGATCGTCCTTGGTCAGCTTGACCAGCGGCTTTTCCATGTAGCCGATGGCATCGTACATCGGCACCGTGCCCACCATGAGCGGCGTCTCGTCGATGAGCTGCTGGCGGAACTGGCGCGTCTTGCCCGAGTTGGAGAGGTCCATGATGGCGTCGGCGCCAAAGTCCTCGGCGATCTTGACCTTCTTCCACTCCTCGGCGGCATCGGCCTTATCGCCCGAGATGCCCAGGTTGACGTTGACCTTGGTGGACAGGCCCTCACCGACGCCAAAGGCGCGCATGCCTTTTTTGATATGCACGATGTTGGCGGGGATGGCGATGCGGCCGTCGGCCACGCGCTCGCGGATGTACTCGGGGTCGCGATGCTCGCGCTCGGCGACTTCTTTCATCTGCGGCGTGATTTGCCCGGCGCGGGCGAAGTCGATTTGCGTGACGAGCTTGGGCTCGGTCTGTGTGCTCATTGGCACGGCTCCCTTCGTTGGCATTACCCATATCAGGTTTGCGGGTCAGGGCGGGCGCGCCCAATCTCAGCCTGCCGTCTTGTCCTGCAAGCTCCCCGTTATGTCATGGGCTCAAGTATAGCCTGAATGGGTACGATTGGGCCAACGAGCGTGCTTGCGGGGAGGCGAACATGGAAGACAAGCATCTATATCGAGAGACGCAATGGGATGTATCGGCCGAGGAAAGCCGTGCGCACCATGGCCTTGTCGCGATTGGTTTTGCGGTGCTTGCCGTGCTGGTGATTGCCTTTTGTATTTGGACGTTTGGCGGTCGCGGCGGCGCTGGCTGGGAGTTCGAGGTTGATGATAGCCTACCGATTATGACGGTGAGGAGTACTGGCGGTAATGCCAATACGCTCGCCGTTCCGGGCGATTATTGGTACCCGCGCGATGAGTTTGTGCAGTTGCAGCTGAGTGGTGGGTCCATTCCAGGTGAAGAAATCGAACGCGTGACGTTTGATGCGGCGCTCAAAACGCTGACGGTGAAGCTCAAAAATCAAGGAGACGTTCCCACGACGATGGATATCGCGCTGACGGAATGGCGCCTGGAGCCCCCGTCGGGCGTCAAAGTGTCCGAGGTGGAGCACGTCAAGATTACCTATCAGGACGGCTCGACAAATGAAATTGCCAAAGCCGACGGCTTGGCGGAATAGACGCCGTGCCTAGGTAGCACATTCAAAGTAGCGGTGGTCCTACAAGGCCTGTTCGTTCAGGAAGACCAAAGTGTTTTTATTTGAAAGCTCGGGAAAGTGACGATAACCAACGTCGAACGCGGTGAGCCCGCTTACATCCTCGAGCTTGTTTTCTGCCATCCACCGCACCATGGAGCCGCGCGCCTTTTTGCTGGCGGTCGACCGTTGGATGGGCTTCCCGTTGCGGATACCCTCGCCAAAGAGGCATGTGACGGCCGTGGCGTCGCCCGCGAGGTGGGGCAGAACGGCTTTGGCATACTCTACGCTGGCGAGGTTGACGATCGTGGTGTTTGAGTCCGCCGGGGCGATAGCCCGCGCGAGCTTGTCGCTCCAAAACGCGTAGAGGTCTCGGGCATCGTCAACGGCGAGCTTCGCGCCCATCTCCAGCCGATACGGTTCGACGGCATGAAAGGGACGAACGCACCCGTAGAGGCCGGAGAGGATCCATAGATGGTCTTGTAGCCATGCGAGCTGCGCGGAATCCATCACCTCGGGCGCCATACTCTGGTATTGAATGCCGTGATAGGACATGACGGCAGGGGAGAGGTGACGGGCGAGTTCGGGATTGTCGAGATCGCCGTTTTTCAGGATGGGCCCGAACTCATGCAGGGTGTTGAGGCAAGGCCCCAGCAGTTTGTCACTCACGTTCCATAGCGCTTGCAGGCCGCCGCTGCCTTCATTTCGTTCGATATCTAGCAGTGCGCAGTGGAGGCGAGCCGTCTCGTGCGCAAAAGGTGGAATGCCCTGGACTTCAAAAGCATCTTGGGCCGCGCGCATCTGCTTGGCGGGCGAAATGATGATCTGCAGCATGGACTCTCCTCTGCCAAAAAGGAAGTTGCGGTGGAATACAGTCTGTTTGGGCCGTTTATGGGCCAGTTTAGTCCGTAATTTCACCGCAACTGATGAAGGGCTGGTTAGGCGCGCTCGATGAAGGCCTTGTAGCCGCGATAGGCCTCGTAGATATCGGCCTTGTTGGCGACCTCCCACAGGGCGTGCATGGACAGGACGGCAACGCCGGAGTCGATGACGTTCATGCCATACTCGGCCATGATGTAGGCGATGGTGCCGCCGCCGCCCGCGTTGACGCGGCCGAGCTCGCAGGTCTGGAAGTCCACGCCGGCCTCGTCCATGATGTCGCGGACGAGGGCCACATACTCGGCGTCGGCATCGTTGGAGCCGCCCTTGCCACGGCTGCCCGTGTATTTGTTAAAGCACAGGCCGCGACCCATAAAGGCGGCGTTCTTGGTCTCGAACTTGCCGGCGTAGCCCGGGTCAAAGCCGGCGGACACGTCAGAGGAGAGCATGCGGCTGCGGGCGAGTGCGCGGCGCAGGGCCAGCGGGCTGCTCTCGCCGGCGAGCGTCATGATCTCGGCGACGGTGTTCTCGAAGAAACGGCTCGTCATGCCGGTGGCGCCCACGGAGCCGATCTCCTCCTTGTCGACGATGAGCGTGATGCTCGTACGCTCGACGTCTGCCACGTTGATCTGGGCGAGCATGGAGGGGTAGGCGCAGACACGGTCGTCGTGGCCATAGCCCAAGATCATGGAGCGGTCGAGACCCATGTCGCGGGCGGGGCCGGCGGGCACGACCTCGATCTCGGCGGAGAGGAAGTCCTCCTCCTCGACGTCGTACTGTTCCTTGAGGATATCCAGGAACATCTGCTTGACGGGCTCCTTGGGGGCGTCCTTGTCGTCCTCGTCAAACTTGACGGGGCGGCCGCCCACGATCACGTCGAGGATCTCGGCGTCGACGGCGTCCTTGGCCGGCTTGGACATCTGCTCGCTCGAGAGGTGGATCAGCAGGTCGGAGATGGTAAAGACCGGGTCGTCTGCCTTGTCGCCGATGTTGATGTCGACGGTGGTGCCGTCCTTTTTGCAGATGACGCCCACAAGCGCGAGCGGGGAGGCCACCCAGTGGTAGCTCTTGACGCCGCCGTAGTAGTGCGTGTCGAGGTAGGCCATGTCGCCGGCCTCGAAGGCGGGATTCTGCTTGAGGTCCAGGCGCGGCGAGTCCACGTGGGCGCCCAGGATGTTAAAGCCCTGCTCGAGCGGGGCGGTGCCAAGGTTGACGAGCATAAGGTCCTTGCCGTGGTTGGCGGCGTACACCTTGTCGCCTGCCTTGAGCTCGCGGCCCTCGGCGATCGCGGTCTCCAGGTCGACGTAGCCCGCCTCCTCGGCCATCTTGATGCCGGCCTTAACGCACAGGCGCTCGGTCTTGTTCTCACTCAAAAACTTCTTATAGCCGCGGCAAAGCTCCTCGAGCTCCTCGATCTGCTGTGGCGTGTACTTTTTCCATGCGCAGGGACGCTCCATGACGCAGGCTCCTTTCGGATCGATCGTGCTGGTTAATGTACCGCGAGCCATCGTATCACGCGCGGGCGCGCGGTGGCGGGGGAGCTTGATGTGCGGTGGCCGCGAGGCGGGGAGCGTGTAAACTGGTGGGAGCAAATCGTGCCCAGCCCAAAGCGAGGTATTCAATATGTCTGACAAGCACCGCACCTTTGCCGTTATCGACGGTAACTCGCTCATGCACCGCGCCTTCCACGCCGTGCCGCCCACCATGAACGCGCCGGACGGTCGCCCCACCAACGCGATCTTTGGCTTTCTGAACATGTTTCTCAAGATGATCGACGCCTTTAACCCCGACGGTGTGGTCGTGGCGTTTGATAAGGGCAAGCCGCGCGTGCGCATGGAGATGCTGCCGCAGTATAAGGCGCAGCGCCCGCCCATGGACCCCGACCTGCACGCGCAGTTCCCCATGATTAAGGAGCTGCTCGCTGCGCTCAACGTGCCGATTTTGCAGTCCGAGGGCTGGGAAGGCGACGATATCCTGGGCACCATGGCGCGCCTGGGCGAGGAAGCCGGCTGCGACATGCTGCTGGTGACCGGCGACCGCGACATGTATCAGCTCGTGACCGAGCACGTCAACGTGGTCTCGACCCGCAAAGGCCTGTCCGACGTGGCGATTATGACGCCCGAGAGCGTGGACGACCTGTATCACGGCATTACACCGGCGCTCGTGCCCGATTTTTACGGCCTGAAGGGCGATACGTCCGACAACATTCCCGGCGTGCCGGGCATCGGCCCCAAAAAGGCGAGCGCGCTCATCGCGCAGTACGGCAGCTTGGACGAGGTCATCGCACATGCCGACGAGGTCAAGGGCAAGATGGGCGAGAACCTGCGCGCGCATATCGACGACGCGCTGCTGAGCCGCAAGGTCGCAACCATTCGTACCGATGCGCCTGTCGAGCTCGACTTTGATGCGACGTCCTTCCCGGCGTTTTCTGCCGACGAGGTGTCCGCTGCGCTGGGCACGCTCGGCATTACGGCCATGCAGAACCGTTTTTTGGCGCTGATTGGCGGCGAGGGCGGGGCTGCGGCCGCTGCCAGCACGTTCGAGATGCCTGCTGTTTTGCGTGCCGCCGCCGGCGATGCCGAGGCGCTTGCTGCTGCCGCCGCCGAGGTCGCTCGCGCGATTGATGCGGGCGAGTGGATTGCCGCTGTGGTGGACGATGACAAGGAGGAAGGCGCACTTTTTGGCCTGACGCGCACGCTGTGGCTGGCGACGTCCAAGGGGTTGCTTGCGCTCGAGGAGGGCGACGGCGGTGCGTCTGCCGTGGTCGATGGCTTCAACGTTGCCCACGGCGTGATCGCCGGCGTGCTCGCGCGCCTGTTTATGGAGGGCCGCGTGGCGAGCCCGGACATGAAGGCGCTGCTGCACGAGCTTTCGCCCATCGATTCCTCTGAGCCCGAGCTCATGGATCCGCTGGCCGTCGATTCCACGCGCATCTTCGATACTGTGGTCGCCGCCTATCTGTTGGATTCCGACCGCTCCGAGTTTGATGAGGCGTATCTGGCCGATACCTATCTGCAGATGACGCTGCCTGCGGCGCGCGGCGCGGAGGGTGCTGGCGAGGACGCTCCTGCGCCTGCTGCCCGCACTGCGGCCCTGACGCTGGCGCTCGTGGCGCCGCTGCGCGACCGCATGGCCCGCGAGAACGCCGCCAACGTGTTCGATGGCATCGAGATGCCGCTCGTGCCGGTGCTTGCCAAGATGGAGCGCGCGGGCATGCTCGTGGACCCCGATCGCCTGCATAGTCTGTCCGAGGGTTTGGCGACCCAGATTGCCGAGGTCGAGCGGAGCATTCGCGACCTGGCCGGTGACGAGGCCTTTAACATCGGCAGTCCCATGCAGCTCTCGCACGTGCTGTTTGACGTGATGGGCCTTCCGACCAAGGGCCTCAAAAAGACCAAGCGCGGCTATTATTCGACCAACGCCAAGGTACTGAGCGACCTTGCCCGTGACCACGAAATCGTGCGTCTGATCTTGGACTGGCGTGAGAAGTCCAAGATCAAGTCCACCTATCTGGACACACTGGGCCCGCTGCGTCGCGGTGACGGTCGCGTGCACACTACGTACAACCAAACCATCACGGCGACGGGTCGTCTTTCCTCGAGTGACCCGAACTTGCAGAACATCCCGACGCGCTCGGAGCTGGGCCGTACCGTCAAGACGGCGTTTTCGGCAGGCGAGGGAAGCGTCTTTTTAGCGGTGGACTACTCGCAGATCGAGCTGCGTCTGTTGGCGCATCTCTCGGGTGATGAGCACCTGGTGCGTGCCTTTAACGAGGGCGAGGACTTCCATGCCGAGACAGCCGCGCGCGTGTTTGGCGTACCGGTGTCCGAGGTAACGCCCGATTTGCGCAGCCGCGCCAAGGCCGTGAACTTTGGCATCGTGTACGGTCAGCAGGCCTACGGCCTGTCGCAGTCGCTGCATATCTCGATGGCCGAGGCACGCGACATGATTGACCGCTACTACGAGGCATACCCGGGCGTGCGCACGTTCCTCGACAACGTGGTGGCACGTGCCAAGCAGACGGGCTACGCCGAGACCATGTACGGCCGCCGTCGCCATATTCCGGAGCTCAAGGCCAAAAATCCGCAGCTCCGTGGTTTTGGCGAGCGCACGGCCATGAACCACCCCATGCAGGGCACCGCCGCCGACATCATCAAGATCGCAATGGCCCGCGTGAGCCGCCGTCTGGAAGAAGAGGACTTTGCTGCCCACATGATTCTGCAGGTACACGACGAACTGGACTTTGAGTGCCCCGTCGACGAAGTCGAGCGCCTCACCGCCATGGTCCGCGACGTCATGGAGCATGTGGTGGAGCTCCGCGTACCGTTAATCGCCGAAGCCAGCACCGGCATAACCTGGGCCGACGCCAAATAGGAAAGCGCTCCGTAAGGCAAGCTCGCCCAAGACGCAAGCCCCCACATACTTAAGATTTGGGACAAACACTACTGATTAATTTAGGCTCTGTTAGACCAGGATTGACATACATGTGTCCCCACG
>NZ_QSPM01000018.1:0-4196 GCF_003466445.1 Collinsella sp. TM05-38
GGTGCGGATTTGCGAAGCAAATACGCGGATTCTCCGCGCAATGCCTCGACTAGATATAGACGCGATGCTGATCGCGCTGCAGCCTGCCGTGCCCCGCAGCAACGCAGAGTGAGACGTGCTTTCCGCCGGTCGCCCCGCCCTCCTCAACTCCAAAACCTGTGCGCTCGCCATCCCAAAACTGGGTAGAAGAAGGCCAAAACGAAACAGCAGGAGGTCAACATGACTGCAGAAGATAAAGCAAAGAACGCCGGCAGGGTCGCGCTCGTCCTGGAGGGCGGTAGTTTTCGCGGGCAGTTTACCGCGGGCGTTCTCGACGTTCTCATGGAGGCCGGCGTCGAGATTCCGGCGGTATATGGCGTATCGGCCGGCGCCCTCAACGGTGTGAACTACAAGTCGCACCAGATCGGCCGTGCTAACCGCATCAACCTGGCTTTCTGCAACGACAACCGCTTCATGGGCGCCGCATCGTTTGCGTCCACGGGCTCCATCGTCGGCTACGACTTTATCTTCAACGATGTCCAGGACCGCCTGGATCCCTTTGACAGCGAGACGTTCGACGCGAGCCCCATCGAGATGTACGCCGTCGCGACGGACATGCTCTTTGGAACCGCCGCGTACCTGTCGGTCAAAAGCGCCGTGCTCGACCTCGACGCCGTGCGCGCATCGACGTCGCTGCCGCTGGTGACGCCGCCGGTCGAGATTGACGGGCACAAATACGTCGACGGTGGCGTAGCCGATTCGGTCCCCATCGAGCACGTGCTGGAGGAGGCAGGCTTCGATCGCGCGGTCGTCATTGTCACGCAGGACCGCTCGTACGAGAAAAAGCCCTACGAGTTTATGCCCGCCGCACGAGCCCGCTATGCCGACTACCCCTATCTGCTTGAGGCTATCGAGACGCGCCACGACCGCTATAACATCCAGCGCATGCATCTGTGGAAGTATGAGCGTGAGGGCCGTGCGCTGGTCGTTGCTCCGCAAAAGCCGGTCGAGGTCGGCCATGTTGAGCACGATCCGGCAAAGCTCCTCGACCTGTATATTCAGGGCCGCCAGGAGGCAAAGCGCTTGCTGGGAGATATCGAGGCGTTTGTCGAGCGCTAGTGTCGCGACGTCATGACCCATGGACGACATGTGCAGAAACTCTGGTCGGAGTCAAAATACCTGTTGACTCGTACGGCGAGCGGGGTAATATGGACGGGTTACTTGCAGAGCCCCGTGAATCTCTGTAACAACACGTACTGTACATGGAGGAGTCTAAGTGATTTCGAAATCGACTCACTACGCCAAGCAGGGCGAGGTCCAGCGCAACTGGGTTCTCGTCGACGCCGATGGTGCTGTCCTGGGCCGTCTTGCCACCCAGATCGCAATGATCCTGCGCGGTAAGAACAAGCCTCAGTTCACGCCCAACAGCGACTGCGGCGACTTCGTTGTCGTCATCAACGCCGATAAGGTCCAGCTTACCGGTAACAAGGCCGACACGAAGACCTATTATCGCCACAGCGGCTACAACGGCGGCCTTAAGGCTGAGAGCTTCCGCCAGGCTATGGAGAAGCACCCGGAGAAGGTCATCGAGCGCGCTGTTCGCGGCATGCTGCCCAAGACCACCCTCGGCCGTGCCCAGATGACCAAGCTTAAGGTCTACGCTGGTGCCGAGCATCCGCACGCTGCCCAGAACCCCACGAAGATTGAGCTGGAGGCTTAAAGATGGCTGAGAACACCGTTGTCTACCAGGGTACCGGCCGTCGTAAGAACGCCGTCGCCCGCGTCCGTCTCGTCCCCGGCACCGGCAAGGTGACCATCAACAAGCGTGACGCCGAGCAGTATTTCGGCCGTCATCAGCTCGTTGAGAACGCCCTTGCTCCCTTCAAGGTGACCGACACCGCCGGTCAGTTCGACGTTATCGCTCTGTGCGATGGCGGCGGCATCTCCGGTCAGTCTGGCGCTCTGCGCCTGGGTATTGCTCGCGCTCTTCTGAACGCTGGCGACTACCGTGCTGATCTCAAGAAGGCCGGTTTCCTTACGCGCGATGCTCGCGTGGTCGAGCGCAAGAAGTACGGCCTCAAGAAGGCCCGCCGCGCTCCCCAGTTCTCCAAGCGCTAAGGTTTTATCTCCTTTCGAGATACAATGTACAAGCGGGGCCTGCCGATTCCTCGGCGGGTCCCGCTTTTCTTTTTCGACTAGGGTGGGCGGTTGCATATCGCCTGCTAGGGAAGGAGCGATCCTATGCCCCAGAACATCTTCGGTACCGACGGCGTCCGTGGCGTCGCCAATGCCGGCCTCTCGTGCGACCTCGCGTTTCGCCTGGGCCGCGCGGCGACCAAGTTCCTTGGTCCGGATATCTGTGTCGGCCGCGACACGCGTCTTTCGGGCACCATGCTCGAGAGCGCTCTGACCGCCGGCATCATGGCCGAGGGCGGCCGTCCGCACTGCTGCGGCGTCATCCCCACGCCGGCCGTGGCCTTGCTCACCGTTCAGAACGAGCTCGACGGCGGCATCGTCATCTCTGCTTCGCATAATCCGCCGGAGTTCAACGGCATCAAGTTTTTTAGCCGCAAGGGCATGAAGCTTCCCGATGCTGTCGAGGAAGAGATCAGCGCCTGGGTCATGTCCGAAGAAGCCATGGCTGCCGACACGCTGCCGACCGGTGCCGGCGTGGGCCACATCATTAAGATGAAGGATGCCCGCAAGGCATACGTCGACCACGCCATCGATACGCTTGATGGCCTGAGGCTCGACGGCCTGGTCGTTGCCGTCGACTGCGGTCACGGTGCTTCCTGCCAGACTACGCCCGCCGCTCTGCAGCGCTTGGGTGCCACGGTCCATGCCATCAACACCGATTACTGCGGCACTGACATTAACGTTGAGTGCGGCTCCACTCACCTCGAGCCCCTGCGCGAGCTCGTACTGCGCACCCATGCTGACATTGGTCTGGCCCACGACGGCGACGCCGACCGCGTACTGTTCGTGGACGGCGAGGGCAATGAGATCGACGGTGACTACATCCTGGCTATCTGCGGTTCTGACCTCGCCGCTCGCGGCAAGCTCGCCAACTCCGAGATCGTCTCGACCGTCATGTGCAACCTTGGCTTCTCCATCGCTATGAAGGAGCAGGGCTTCGAGATGGTTCAGACTGCCGTGGGCGACCGCTACGTTCTGGAGCGCATGCTCGCGGACGGCGCCGTCATCGGCGGCGAACAGTCCGGCCACATCATCTTCCTGGAGCACAACACCACCGGTGACGGCCTGGTGACGGCTCTGCAGCTGCTGGCCGTGCTCAAGCGCACCGGTCGTACCCTCACCGATCTTGCCGGCATCATGAAGAAGTACCCGCAGGTACTCGTTAACGTGCATTCCGACAACAAGGCTGGTCTGGACGATTGCCAGCCCATCTGGGATGCCGTCGCTGCTGCCGAGAAGGAGCTTGACGGCCGCGGCCGCATTCTGGTGCGTCCGAGCGGTACCGAGCCACTGGTCCGCGTGATGGCCGAGGCCGAGACGCACGAGCTGACCCAGCGCGTTGTCGACGACATCGTCGAGGTTGTCAAGCGCGAACTTCCCTAATGGTCAAAAACGGGTGCCAAGTGGTAAACTGTTAAGGTTATTTGATTGATTGGTATGTCCGAGGGGGAGCATGTTCACTAAAGTCCTAAGGTCTTTTGGTATGCGTGGTCGAGTCCTTACGCTGGATGCTCCCATCTCGGGCGACGTCATTCCGCTCTCCGAGGTAAACGACCAGACGTTTGCCACCGGTCTTTTGGGCCAGGGCGTGGCGATTCAGCCCACCGGAACGCGTGTGATTGCACCGGCTGATGCTAAGGTCGAGGCTATTTTTCCCACGGGGCACGCCGTTGCGCTTAACACGGTCGATGGCCTGGACGTGCTCATCCACGTTGGTTTGGACACTGTTCAGCTCGAGGGCAAGCACTTTACCGTACATGCGCAAGTGGGTGACATCGTCCATAAGGGCGATGTGCTCATTGAGTTTGATCGCGAGGCAATTGCTGCCGAGGGCTACGATGTGACGGTTCCCATCTTGGTGTGCAACTCCGTTGAGTTCTCGAGCATCAAGGGCTCCGTTGGCGTGCATGTCGAAGAGATGGACCAGCTCATCGTTGCTCGCGAGCGCTAGCAAGTGCACGTGGCCATTAGCCTACAATTCAAACACGTTTACGGAGGGGGCCCCCGAAAGAGGGGGCCCC
>NZ_QSPM01000018.1:4206-46500 GCF_003466445.1 Collinsella sp. TM05-38
GCAAGATGGGATTTGTCCGAAGCTAAAAGGCTTCGGGTCACCGTGGACGGGCAGGGGCCTCGACGCGGCTAGACACGAGACACATGCATTACGCGACCTCGCCCTGGTGGCCGCACACGTTGGTTGCGGCCGACGCGGGCCGCGGGCAAGTGCTTGTAAGGGGAGCCTTGCCTCTCTTGTACGAGAAAGGATGCGTAATGAAGATCATTAAAGCTAAAGACTACGAGGATATGAGCCGCAAGGCCGCCAATATTATCTCGGCGCAGGTTATCCTCAAGCCCGACTGTGTGCTGGGCCTTGCCACCGGCTCTACCCCGATCGGTGCCTACAAGCAGCTCGCTGCTTGGTACAAGAAGGGCGACGTCGACTTTGCCGAGGTCAGCACCTACAACCTGGACGAGTATCGCGGCCTTTCGCACGACGATCCCCAGAGCTATCACTACTTTATGCGTAAGAACTTCTTCGATCACATCAACATCGACCTGAACAACACGCATGTGCCCGATGGTTCCAACCCCGATGCCACCGCTGCCTGCTCTGAGTACGACAAGGTCGTCGCTGCCGCCGGTTATCCCGATCTGCAGCTGCTCGGCATTGGTAACAACGGTCATATCGGCTTCAACGAGCCCGATGACCACTTCTCCAAGGGCACGCACTGCGTCGATCTCACCGAGAGCACCATTCAGGCCAACAGCCGTCTGTTCGACAGCATCGACGATGTCCCTCGTCAGGCCTACACCATGGGTACCCAGACCATCATGTATGCCCGCATGATCCTGGTCGTCGCCAACGGCGAGGCCAAGGCTCAGGCCGTGCATGACATGTGCTATGGCCCGGTTACGCCCGAGTGCCCGGCTTCGATCCTACAGCTGCACACCAACTGCGTTGTCGTTGCCGACGAGGCCGCCCTTTCGCTCTGCGAGTAGCGCGAATCCTGCACCTCGACATAGCCTTGCCTAAGGCCTCCGCATTGCGGGGGCCTTTTTGCTATCCCTTTCCGCCCACTTGACCAAGATCTTGCCGCAAGCTTGACGAATGCTGGATGCCCAACAGCTTGATTCATCCCATACCATATTCTATGCAAAAATGCCACTAAAAGGTCGTAGACGGTAGCGGGTGCTAGGCGAGTTGAATGACATGGCTGAACCTTGTTCATTTGCGTTGCACTGCCGCTTAGATGGGACATGCTGACAAGCTCATTTACCTGCTTAAAGACCGATTAGTCGGGGGATTAATAACAATCGGCCCTTGCTGTACAAAAACTTGCCGCTTGCGTACCAAAAGACAACCTAAAGCACAAGGTCGCTCTATTCATAGCGCGGCCTGTATGGTCTTGCGGTTACAGTGTCCATACGGTCGAGTTGAGGAGTGGGCATGGTAAACGATTTGAGCAGTATAGACGACCTCGAGCTGATGCCGCTGGGCGGAGGCTATATGGTGCGCCGCGAACGCTTGATGAATGAGCTTATAGCCAAGGGCCGAAAGGCCGGAATCGTGGTTCTTTATGCGCCCGACGGGTTTGGGAAGACCTCGGTGCTGCTGCAGTACACCCATGAGGTTAAATGCGACCCGACGCGAGGCCCCGTGCGGATTATCGAGGCCGATCGCGCCATTGGGCGCGAGGTGTTTATGCAGCTCGAGGTGGTTACCGAAGAACTCAAAGACAAACCGCACTCCCTTATCGCGATTGATAATGTGCCAAACCTCGATCAGCACGATACCGAAGACCTCATCGACAGGATTCGCGGCCTGCGCGCTATGGGGGTAGGAGTCTTTATCTCCTGCCGTCCTTCAAATCGTCAGCTGATTCACGGGCTGGGCGATTCGGTTAAGATCAATGCGCAGATGCTCAAGGTGCATGCCTATGAGTATTCGGCGTGGGCATCGGCGTTTTCGATCAGCACGTCGCTCGACTTTTATCAGCTCACGCAGGGCGTGCCCGAGCTCGTTTCGGCATTGCAGACGGGTCTTTATGGCCAAGGCGACGTAGCCGGTCTGCTCGAAAACGAGATTGTCAACGTATATGGTGCGGCACTTGCCGATCTGGCTTCGCTCGACAATAATGCGCTGTTTTGCGTGGCATGTCTCATGATTTTGATGGGCGAGGGCAATATCGCAGAACTCGAGGCTTGTGGGGTGAGGCTGTCGATGGTCGACCAGTCCTACTTTGTACGCGACTACCCGATCTTTGGCTTGGACCCCGCCGAGCGGAGTTTTACGTGTCTGGGTACGGAGGATAACGGACGCTTGCGTTTGCGTAAGTTGGTGGCCGAGGTTCGCCCCGAACTTGTTCCGAGGGCGGCCCGGATTTTGCTTAAGGCGGGCCGATGCGATGCGGCGATGGGCCTGGCGGACGCCTTTTTGGACCGTGATGCGGTCCTTGAACTTGCTGGTCAGTATGGGGTCGATCTTGCTCTGACGGGGCACGGGGCCGATATCTGCCGAGCGGCGCTGGGCACGATCGATGTCGACGATCCGGCTCCAGAGCCAACGCCTGCCGAGGCGCTTGGCGTATATCTGGCAGCGGTCAGCGTGTCCAATACAAAGCTCGCTCGCTATATGGCATCGGTTATCGAGCGCGGGGGCGAACGGGCGGCCTGCGAAATAGACCCTGTTTCATGGAGGGTGGCCCAGACACTGACGGCTGTTTGCTATGGGGACAACGGGCTTGGGCTTCCTGCGAACCTGGCCGTGCCAGAAATCGAGACATCCCATACTGCACTCGATATGTTGTCCGCGCATATCGAGGTCAAGCGCTGTCTGACCGAGCGGGGAGATGACGGCGGCGTTCTACAGCGACTCAAAACGAGCAAGGCCTACGACTGTGAGCTCGACATTGCGGGGATTGTTACACGGGCCGATAGCATGCTGGTGGAGCTCTTTGATGGGTCGTTCGCGGGAACCGACGAGCGCGACGACGAGATGACGGTGGTGCGGGAGGCGCTCGACGTGCGTGGGCTTAAGGCGATGGCTATCTGGGTGCGTATGGTGTTGGCGGCACGGCGGCTCCTTTCCGGCTTGCCGGTAACCGACGACGCGGCGTTCAACGAGCTCGATCGTTTTGCCGTGCGCATGCGCGACAACCAGATTCAGCTGTTTGGCCTGTTGCTAGAAGGCTGGCAGTCGCTGGCAGAGGGACGGCCGGTTAATGCAAAGTTCCGTGCGGTCCAAGTGCTCAAACTTGCCGAGGAGTCGATTGCGTACATGCGCGATAACGCATTGCTGCTGGAGCGCGCGGCGTATCTGCGTAACACCTCGATGGTTTCGGTGCGCGAGGAAGCGGAGTTACTCGATATAAGCCAGACGCAGGTTGGTGGAGCGGAGGCCTGGATGGTGGCGTTGCATTTGGCCTGTGCGGGCCGAGACAGCGACCTTGCGGCCTGGATGTCCATGAATCGTGCGGGGATTCTAGAGCCATCGTATCGGCTCTTTGCGCGCCTTGCCATGCATTGTCTGGGCGAGCCGGCGGCCAGGATACGCAAGAAGCTTCCCGTGCGCGAGCTGTCGCGGTACTCGCTGCGCGACGATTTGGAAGGGGAGGGCGAGCGCCTGTTCCAGGCCAGCGAGGTTGAAGCCGTTGATACCATCGACCATATCGAGATTCGCATGTTTGGTGCGTTTCGCGCCGAGCGCGACGGGTTTCCCATCACGGACAAAATGTGGCGCCGCAAGAAGGCGGCGACGCTTGCCGAGCGGCTTGCACTGGGCATGGATGCGCTCGTCGACCGCGAGACGCTGGCAATGGAGCTGTGGCCCCATGCCGAGTTTAATAGCGCCCGTAACAACCTGTACTCGACGATATCGCGCTTGCGGTCGGCTTTGGGACCGACGCCGGATGGCAAGTCGTGTGTACTCATCCAAAATGAATGCATCGGACTCAACGGCGACTACGTCAAGACCGATGTGCGGCTGTTTGACCAGATAAGCCGTGAGGTTTTGGGAAATCGCACGGGTGCGCGCGGGCCCCATTTAGTTGAGCTGTGCCTTAAGATTGAGCAGCTTTATGCCGGACCGCTGTATGTTCCCAATGGCTGTAATCCCACCTACTTTTTGCGTATGCGACGCATTATGCAGTCAAAGTACATCGATTGCATGATTAAGGGAGCAAATGCATCTCTAGAAGAAAACGATCTGCAGTCGGCGATTTGGCTGGCGGAGTCGGGGCTTCGGCAGGAAACGGCGCGTGAGGATATGGTGCGCTGTGCCATGCGTGTCTACAGCGCGGCGGGGCGGAGGCGCGATATCGTCGAGCTGTACAGCGGGCATATGCACCATCTGAGGGAGCAGGTCAATGGCGTACCCGAGCCCGAGACGCGGCGTCTATATGAGCGCTTGGTGGAGGGTCGGCTCAACCGCGTGCTGGTCGAGCGATAAAAAAACGGGCGCCCGAAGTACTTGGGCGCCCGTAAGCTTGCTATGTGTTGGCTCGCCGGATCATTGGCTCTTAGACGAGCTCGATCTTCTCGATATCCTTGCGCGAGGACTCGCGATACAGCGAGAACTTGCGGCCGATGACCTGGACGACCTCGGCGTGGCAGCGCTCAGCAAGCTCTTCGGCGGCCTCGCGGGCGGAAAGACTGGAGCCGTCCAGCACGGAGCACTTAACGAGCTCGTGCTTCTCCAAGTAGGCGACCGTCTGCTCGACGGTGCCCTCGTTGACATCGGACTTGCCGATGATGATGGCGGGGTTAAGGTGATGGGCCATGCTGCGAAGCTGCTTGACCTGGGCTCCTGTCAGTGCCATGGGTTCTCGCTTTCTATGTATGGGGCGCCCCGCGACGGGGCCTAAATCTACGTGATCTGTCCCACGATAGCGCAGGAACGGCGCGGTGTGGAGTGCGTTTGCCCAGTTCGCAAAGAATGCGGATGCCGAGTGAGTGGGCGGTGCGGGCTGCGAACAGGCTATGAGCTGGGCGCAGAGACCGGCTCCCATGCAATAAACGCCCAACGAACCTTGCGGACATGATCGAGCATACGGGAAAAATCCGCCACACCTGCTTCAAGGCTGTCGAAGGTATCGCGACGATGCGATTCAAAGTACGTGACCTGCGGCAGCGCACCCATCTGAATAAGGATATTAAAGGCATACACAAAGCCATTGCTGCAGGTAACGGAGGCGCCGATGGCGTTCATCAGGTGCAGATCATAGCGCGGGCTGGAGTTGGCGACCATCGTGACGGCACAACGCCGACGAGCCGTACGATCAAGCTTGGCAAGCGCACCTTTTAGATTAGTCGTCGTAACCGACCGACTGGCAAAGGCAACATCCACCGCCTTTGCGACCGGTCCAACCAAATCCCAATCATCATCCCAAGCAAGCTCAAGCGGCGTAATGCGATTCTCGAGCCCATAGTACTCAATGCCAGCATCAAGCGTGCCCAACATAGCAGGGGAGAAATCAGCCGCAATCACAGGATGCCCAGCCTGAGCAAGCGGAATAGCAATCGACCCAGCCCCACATCCCATATCCAGTGCGGATTCACTAGGCTTTAACGCCAACAGCTTCATAAAATTCCGAGCATACGGGGCAGTCTCCAGCGGACGAAAATGCCGAGCCCGCTTATCCCACTCAAAAGAATCATCAGCCCGCCGCCAATCAACTTGCAGGCGCATCCATTCGCCATTCCAATCCGCAGAAAGCAGCTCAGAACGATTCTCCCCATCAACCACGGGCCAACCTCCTAGCAACAAAAAAGCGACTCCTCCCAAAAGAAGAGCCGCAACCAGCATATATCAGAAAAAGAACCGTTCCACTGCCAAGCCGCCGTACCAGCCTAGTGGTGCAGGAGCGAAGCAACTGCAACCGGGATAGAACCCAACTGAGGTCCCGTTGTGCGGGAGCCCCGGGGAGGGCAAATATATAAGGTCGATCGCGAGTTCCGCACGAGCCGGAGAGCACTTAATGTGCTCTCCGTGCGAGTCAGGACTGTTCGAGCAGGCGACCTTATATATTTGCCCTCCCCGGGGCTCCTCGCCCGAACCCCTCAGCTAGTTCTTGAGCGAGTTCAGCGGTGCCGGGAAGCGTCCACCGCGATGGGCAAGCACGGTGCCGGCGTTGGGGTTCACCGGCATGATGGGTGCACGGCCGAACAGGCCGCCGTACTCGACGCAGTCGCCCACGCCCTTGCCAATGGCGGGAATCACGCGGACGGCCGTGGTCTTGTTGTTGATGACGCCGATGGCCATCTCGTCGGCGATGATGCCGGCGATGGTCTCGACCGGGGTGTCGCCGGGGATAGCGATCATGTCCAGGCCGACGGAGCACACGCAGGTCATGGCCTCGAGCTTCTCGAGCGAAAGCGCACCGGCCTCGACGGCGGCGATCATGCCGGCATCCTCGGACACGGGGATGAAAGCGCCGGAGAGACCACCCACGCTGGAGCTGGCCATGACGCCGCCCTTCTTGACGGCATCATTGAGCATGGCGAGGGCGCAGGTCGTGCCCGGGCCACCGCAGGTGCCCACGCCGATGATCTCGAGGATGCGCGCAACGGAGTCGCCGATGGCAGGCGTGGGAGCCAGCGACAGGTCGACAATGCCTTTCTCGACACCCAGACGATGGGCGGCCTCGCGGCTCATGAGCTCGCCGGCGCGGGTGATCTTAAAGGCGGTCTGCTTAATCTTCTCGGCGACCTCCATCATCGATGCGGAATCGGGCAGCGTCTCCAAGGCTGCGGCCATAACGCCGGGGCCCGAGACGCCTACGTTGATGACGGCGTCGGCCTCGCCACCGCCGTGGACGGCGCCCGCCATAAACGGGGAGTCCTCGACCATGTTGGCAAAGCAGACAAACTTGGAGGCGCCAACGGAATCCTGGTCGGCCGTGAGCTTGGCGGCGTCGATGATGGTCTGGGCGGCCATGAGCACGGCATCCATGTTGATACCGGCGCGCAGGCTAGCGACGTTGACGCTGGAGCAGACGCGGCTGGTGGTAGCGAGCGCCTGGGGGATTGACTGGATGACGCGGCGGTCGGCGTCGCCGATGCCCTTCTGGACGAGTGCGGAGAAGCCGCCCAGGTAATCGATGCCGAGCGTCTCTGCCGCGCGGTCGAGGGCATGCGCGATGGGGGTGAGGTCCTCATCCTTGCAGCACGCGGCGATCTGCGCCACCGGGGTGACGGAAACGCGCTTGTTGACGATGGGGATACCGTACTCGCGCTCGAGGTTCTCGGCGGTCTCGACCAGATGTTCAGCCGTGTGCGTCACGTGGTCGTAGATCTTCGTGCACATGCGGTCGAGGTTCTCGTCACCGCAACCCATGAGCGAAACACCCATGGTGATGGTCCTGATGTCGAGGTTCTGCTCCTCAACCATGCCGCGGGTTTCCGCGATTTCTGCGGGCGTGATCGCCATCCTTGCGCTCCTATCTGCCAAAACGAGCATAGTCTTTTCTATTCTAACGTGCCGCACGTGCCAAGTGGCGCGTGCGGCACGTTTTGGTGCGGGGTTGTTTCCGTTGTGTTACCGCCCAAAGACCTCTTCGGCGATACGGGCGCTTTCGGCGGCGTCCTTGGCGTAGTAGTCCGCGCCGATCTGCTTGGCGTATTCGGGGGTGAGTACGGCGCCGCCTACGATGATCTTGACGTCCGGCACCTCGGCATGAAGCAGCTTGATGGTCTCTTCCATGGCCACGACGGTGGTGGTCATAAGCGCCGAGAGGCCGACGAGTTTGATATCGCGCTTCTTGACGGTCTTGAGTACCTCCTGCGGATCGACGTCGCGGCCCAGGTCAAAGACGGTGTATCCGTAGTTGTCGAGCAGCATCTTAACGATGTTTTTGCCAATATCGTGGATGTCGCCCTTGACGGTGGCCACGCAGATCTTGCCCTTGTCGGCAATCTCGCCGGCGGGCATCAGGCGCTTGATGGTGTCGAAGCCCACGCGTGCGGCCTCGGCCGAGGCCATAAGCTGCGGCAAGAAGAACTTGCCCTGGTCAAAGAGGACGCCAACCTCGTCGAGGGCGGGGATAAAGTGATTGTTGATGAGGTCCATGGCGTCGTGGTCTGCCAGCAGGCGCTCGGTCTCGGCGGCGATCTCGCCTTTGCGGCCCGAGACGACCATGCGACGAATCGGGTCGTCGTTGCCGTCGGTGCCGGCGGTGCCAGCAGCGGGCGCAGCGTCGGTCGATACCGCCTGGGCCGCCGTCGGGTTCGCGGCGATCTTGTACGGATCGGTCCAGCCGGCGTAGCGCTCGATGTATCCGGTCGAGCCCTCGTCCTCAACGCTCAAGACGCGATAGCTGTAGACGGTATCCATAAAGCGCTTGGAACCCGGGTTCATGATGGGGGCGTCCAGGCCAGCGCCAAAGGCGGCGGCCAAAAAGACCGAACCCAGGAGCGGCCGCGCGGGCAGGCCAAAGCTGATGTTCGACACGCCGAGCGCGCATTTGACGCCCAGGCGCTCCTTGCACAGGGACATGGCGCGCAGGATCTGCTCGGCCTGGCGTTGATTGGTCGAGGCGGTCATGACCAGGCAGTCAATGAGAATACGGTCCGGTCCGATGCCGTAGCGGGCAGCCTCGGCCACGATGCGCTCGGCGATGGCGAAGCGGGCCTCGGCGGTATCGGGGATGCCGCCTTCGTCGAGCGTGAGGCCGACAACGTTGGTGCCGTAGTGGGCGACCAGCGGAAAGATCTCATTCATGATCTGCTGCTTGCCGTTGACCGAGTTGATGATGGGCTTGCCGGCATAGCGGCGTACGGCGGCCTCGACGGCGGCGGGATCGGTGGAGTCGATCTGCAGCGGCAGCAGCGTGGAGCCTTGGAGCTGCTCGGTGGCCTGTTGAATGATCTTGACCTCGTCGATCTCGGGCATGCCCACGTTGACGTCCAGGATGTCGGCGCCCTGCTCCTGCTGACTGATGCCCTGGCTCACGACGTAGTCCAGGTCGCCGTCGCGCAGGGCCTGCTGCAGGCGCTTTTTGCCGGTGGGGTTGATGCGCTCGCCGATGACGGCGATCTTGTGGTCGTCGCAGGGAAGGTCCACCACGGTCTGGGCGCTCGTGACCGACATGCTGGGCTTGCGGTGACGCGGGCTGGGCGTGTGGTTGTCGATGAGGGTGCGAAGTGCCGCCATGTGCGTGGGCGTGGTGCCGCAGCATCCGCCGACGACGCCAACGCCGTCCTCGATCATGCCGGCGACGGCCTCAGCGTACTCGGGTGTCTGGACATCAAAGACGGTGTTGCCGTTGTCGTCCACGCGGGGGAGTCCCGCATTGGCCTGCACCATAACGGGCTTGTCGGTAACGGTGAGCATGCGTTCGGCGAGCCCGCGGAGCTCGGCCGGTCCCTGACTGCAGTTGATGCCCAAAACGTCGGCGCCGATGGCGTCGAGCGTGATGGCGGCCACCTCGGGGCTCGTGCCCAGGAAGGTGCGTCCGTCTTCCTCAAAGGTCATGGTGGCAAAGACGGGCAGGTCGGAGTTCTCGCGGCAGGCGAGGACTGCCGCCTTGATCTCGGCCAGGTCGGTCATAGTCTCGATAATAAAGAGGTCGACGCCCGCAGCGACGCCGGCGTGCACTTCCTCGGCAAAGAGGTCGTAGGCCTCGTCAAAGCTGAGGGTGCCCAGGGGGCGCAGCAGGGCGCCGATGGGGCCGATGTCGCCGGCGACGTAGCGGGCGCCGGCCTCGCGGGCGCAGGTGACGGCCGCGGCAAAGACGTCTGCCACGGTGGCAGCACCGTCGAGCTTGTGGGCGTTGGCGCCAAAGGTGTTGGCGGTGATCACGTCACAGCCAGCCCCGACATATTGACGTTGGATATCGGTGATAACCTGGGGCTCCTCAAAGTTGAGCAGCTCGGGCAGAGCGCCCGCCTTCATGCCGGCGGCCTGCAACATGGTGCCCATGCCGCCGTCAAACAGCAGGTGCCCCGTGCCCTCGATGGCCGCACGCAGGCGCTCATCCTTAATGTGCAGGTCGTCGATCGTGCGCGTCTTGTACGCGGCGCCGTTGCAGCGCGCAGTATTGACAGGTGCCGCCAGCGCAGTACCGTCAGAATCATGAGTGATAAGCGGAGTAAACATCGATGGCTCCTAATGGCTGGAATAGCAGGTGGTGTGGGCGGCGCGGAAGCGGCAGT
Organism: Collinsella sp. TM05-38; assembly: GCF_003466445.1. Taxonomy (NCBI): domain Bacteria; kingdom Bacillati; phylum Actinomycetota; class Coriobacteriia; order Coriobacteriales; family Coriobacteriaceae; genus Collinsella; species Collinsella sp. TM05-38. Next base: position 14,283 of record NZ_QSPM01000018.1, read on the forward strand.
ACTCACGCATGCGGCAGATATTGCAGGTGGGGCGGCTCTGAGCGTCGTGGACCTCGCCGTCAAACAGACCGATCACCGCGGTCACGCTCTTGGTGGGCATGAGCAGGCTGGTAGGTGTGACGGTAAGCCCGATGAGCCGTGTGGCGTTGAGCACATTTACGATCGAGCGCTGTGCCGTAAGCGGGCAGTCGCCGTAGCCGGGACTGAAGCGCCAGTTACCGGCGAGTCCGTGTGCGGCGGCCGCGGTCTTGACTTGCTGGTCCATCTGCTCGACGGCGGCTTCCACATAGGCAGAGCACGCGGCGTCGAGCACTGCCCCCTCCAGGGGTTGCTGGGCTCCCGTGGTGCGCAGACGACGCTCGGCGTCCATGCCGAGGGTGCATGCCATGAGCGCGGCAAAGCGGGCGTCTTTGAGATGTCGATAGACATCGCGACCCCGCAGCTCAACGTTCGTGCCAACCAAGCGGATGCAGGGCTCACCCTGCTCGTCGACGCCCGTGGCATCGACGGCAAACACGCATCGCACGCCACGGGGCTCAATGTCCAGTTCTAGGCGCTCGACCACAAGCTCAATTCGTCGTGACAGTTCAGGCTCAATCTGCTGACCGCCGTAGCCCAGATAGCGCAGCATCTCGGCACGGTCGACTCGGGGATGATGGGCAGTGTCGATACGGTAAAGCGCCGGCGACGCAAGGTCAGCCGGCACTTCGACAGTGGTTGTATCGATGTGCGGTTTTTCCATTACCCTAGGCGCTCCATAATGGTCGCGGCGATCGCAGGACGATTCATAGTGTACAGGTGCAGACCGTCGGCACCGTGCTCTTTGAGGTCGCAAAGCTGGCGGGTGGCATACTCTACACCGGCTGCCTGCAGGCTCTCGGGGTCGTTCTCGTACTTGGCGAGAATCTTGATGACGGGGGAGGGCAGCGACGCTCCGCACATAAAGACCATGCGGCTGATCTGGGACTTGCTCATAAACGGCATGATGCCCGCGGTGATGGGCACCGTGATGCCCGCTTTATCGGCAAGCTCGCGGAAGCGGTAGAAGCACTCATTATCAAAGAAAAGTTGCGTCACAAAGAAGCTTGCGCCGGAGTCCTGCTTTTGCTTGAGGTATTCGACCGAGAGGCTGAGGTCCTCGCAGGCAATGTGGCCCTCGGGGTAGGCCGCGGCGCCCACGCAAAAGCCGGCGTCGACGAGCTCGGGGATGAGGTCGCGGGCGTAGGCGTATTCGGAGGCGGGCTTGTCGTCCTCGGTCGCGCCGGCAGGGAGATCGCCACGCAGTGCCAGGATGTTATTCACGCCGGCGGTGCGGTACTCATCGATCTTGGCGGCGATATCGGCATGCGTGCGGCCGATGCAGGTGAGGTGTGCCACCGAGGGCGTATCGAATTCGCTCGTAATCATATGCGCGATGGGGGCGGTGGTGGCGCCGTTGCCCGAGCCGCCGGCAGAGCAGGTGACCGAGACAAAGCTCGGCGAAAGCTTGCACAGACTGCCTGCCACCTTGCGAGCCGTATCGAGGGTGAGCTCGCCCTTGGGCGGGAACATCTCAAACGAAACGGGCACGGTGCCCAGGGATGCCGCCTGCTTAAAAACCTCGTCGACGCGCATATCGTGCTCCTTTAGATACTTTAGTGCGATGTGTTGTAAGGATTCTACAGCACCGCTGCGCCACGCTGGAGTTTTACTTGCCATTTGGGAATACCAATCGAAGATGCTTCGCTATCGTCATTCCCTATAACAACGTAGCTCATTTGGGACGTGCCTCTATGCCCATCAACCAGCTGCCCAGGGTAGTCTTTTTGGGACGGGGCTTTTTTAGCTACCCTATGTCAAATATTGCCTTGAGCTTCGAAGATACCGGATGGGTAGCTAAAAAAGCCCCGTCCCAAAAAGACTACCCTTAAACCATGCGGGGAGGTCTGCAATTTATGCAGTTCGTTGGCTGTTGAGGGTGGTAATAATCCTGTGTTGCTGTAACCTCATTGATTGGTTTCGTGACAGCAACATAACGGTAATGTCGCGGAAACACGGCGAGTCTAAGCTAAGGCTCGTTCGTTAGTAATCAACACCGCTTCTCACGCGGTGCCGATACGAAGGGAGTTCCGTATGGCCGAACTTACTGACCGCTTCGGGACCATGGTGTTCTCTGAGGAAGTCATGAAGGACTGCCTCCCCAAGGACATTTGGAAGCGCCTTGCTGCAACCCTCGAGGGCGGTGAGCCGCTCGACCTGGATGTGGCCAACGCCGTTGCCCATGCCATGAAGGTCTGGGCCATCTCCAAGGGTGCTACGCACTACGCGCACTGGTTCCAGCCGCTTTCGGGCATCACTTCCGAGAAGCACGACAGCTTCCTCGAGCCTAACCACGACGGCACCGCCATTACCAAGTTTACGGGCAAGAACCTCATCCAGGGCGAGCCCGATGCCTCCAGCTTCCCCAACGGCGGCCTGCGCGCCACCTTCGAGGCCCGTGGCTACACCGCTTGGGATCCCACCAGCCCCGCCTTTATCAAGGACGATGTCCTGTGCATCCCCACGGCTTTCTGCTCCTACACGGGCGAGGCCCTGGACAAGAAGACCCCGCTGCTGCGCTCCATGACCGCGCTCTCGCGTGAGTCCAAGCGCGTTTTGGCGCTGTTCGGCAAGACGCCAAAGAAAGTCGTTCCTTCCGTGGGTGACGAGCAAGAGTACTTCCTGATCAAGAAGGACGCCTACCGCAAGCGCAAGGACCTGGTCATCACCGGCCGCACCCTCTTTGGTGCTGCCCCCTGCAAGGGCCAGGAACTCGAGGAGCACTATTTTGGCGCTATCCGCCCCACCGTCTCGGCCTATATGAAGGATCTGGACGACGAGCTGTGGGCGCTCGGCATTCCCGCCAAGACCAAGCACAACGAGGTCGCTCCCTGCCAGCATGAGCTCGCCCCCGTCTACGGTGAGGTCAACGAGGCCATCGACCAGAACTTGGTCATGATGGAGAAGATGAAGCTCATCGCCTCCCGCCACGACCTGGTCTGCCTGCTGCACGAGAAGCCGTTCGAGGGCATCAACGGTTCGGGCAAGCACAACAACTGGTCGCTCGGCACCGAGTCCGAGAATCTGCTCGATCCGGGTGACACCCCGCTCGACAACCTGCAGTTCATCGTCTTCCTCACCGCGGTGATCGAGGCCGTCGATAACTATCAGGAGCTCCTGCGTGCCTCTGTTGCCTCGGCCGGCAATGACCATCGTCTGGGCGCCAACGAGGCTCCTCCGGCGATTATGTCCATCTTCCTGGGTGACCAGCTTACCGAGGTTGTCGAGAAGATCATCGATGGCAAGGCTTCCGTCCATGCCACGCGCGGCGTGCTCGACCTGGGCGCCGATACCCTGCCCAAGCTGATGCAGGACAACACCGATCGCAACCGCACCTCCCCGTTTGCCTTCACCGGCAACAAGTTCGAGTTCCGTGCCTGCGGCTCCGAGCAGAACGTCTCCGACTCCAACCTGGTGCTCGATGCCGCCGTGGCCAAGTCGCTCAAGTCCTTCGCCGACGCGCTTGAGGGCACGCCCGAGGATAAGTTCCAGGACGCCGCGCTCGAGTACTGCAAGAAGGTCCTGACCGATCACCAGCGCATCCTGTTCTCTGGCGACGGCTACTCCGATGAGTGGCCCGTTGAGGCCGAGAAGCGCGGCCTTGCCAACAACAAGACCACGGCCGATGCCCTGCCCGCCTTTGTTTCCGATAAGGCCATTGCGCTCTTTGAGGAGACGGGTGTCCTGACCAAGGCCGAGGCTCAGTGCCGCTACGACTGCAAGCTCGAGAAGTACAACAAGCTCATGAACATCGAGGCCACCACGATGGTTCGCGAGGCACGCCGTACCTATCGCCCGGTCATTACCGCCTATGCCACCAAGGTCGCTAAGGGCCTTGAGGCTATCCGTGCCGCCGGCGCCGAGGCCGCCATGCAGTGTGAGCAGAACACGCTCAACAAGCTCTGCAACGGCATCACTACCATCAACGACTCCATCAAGGCGCTCGACGCCGTGCATCAGAAGGCCGAGGCCCTCGATGGCCAGGAGCAGGCCAACGTGTACGCTCACGAGGTTGTTCCCGCTATGGATACGCTGCGTGCCGCCGTGGACGCCATGGAAGAGATCGTGGCTGCCGACTACTGGCCGGTTCCGACCTACGATGACATTCTGTTCTACGTGTAACAGACACGTTTGATTTTGCGCGCGAAGGGGGTCTCGCCTGTGCGAGGCCCCTTTTTTGCTGCTCAGATCTATTATGGACGTGCTGCCGGGCAAGCGTTTCGTGTGAGGCATCTCAAAAGATGTAACCTGTTTTGGCGCACATTTGGCGCACATGTGCCGAAACGAAAACAGGCCAAGATGAAAAACGAACCCGCACGACTTAACATCGCGCGGGTTCGAACAAAATGCAAATGGTGCCCCCAGCGGGATTCGAACCCGCGATATCCACCTTGAAAGGGTGGCGTCCTTGGCCGCTAGACGATGGGGACAGCGGGAAAGAGTATAGCAGACTTTTTTGCCGGCGCGTATATCGTTGGCAAACTGGAAAACCACCACATAGGAGCTGGCTCTCTATCCCGATTTTCAAACATCTCAATCTGTAACATCTGGGCTGATAAATCGGCTCTATGTGTTACAGATCGAGACAAAAGGCAGGCGTCGGGACGAACATCTCATTCTGTAACAGTAAGACGACTTTTAACGGTCTAGATGTTACAGATTGAGACAAACCGCTGGGACGGGTCAAAACCACCACAAAGGTGCCTGTCCCCTTTGTGGTGGTGGGGTGCTAGGGGAGGAGCTTCATCGCGGCGTCGTGGGCGGCGTGCTCGTAGGTGTCGTCGAGGGGTTTGAGCGGCAGCAGGGCGGCGGCCTGTGCGTCGCCACGGCGCTCGAGGGCGTGGGCGATGAGCCAGTCGGCGAGCTCGGGGTTCTTGGGCAGTGCCGGTCCGTGTAGGTACGTGCCGATGACACCCTTGTAGATGAGACCCTCAAAGCCATCGTCGCCGTTGTTGCCGGTGCCCGTGACGACGGACGTTCCAAGCGGCGTGGCATCGGCGTCCAAAAGCGTGCGGCCGCCGTGGTTCTCGAAGCCAACAAAGGGCTCGGGCGCCAGGTCGGTCTTGACGGCGACGTTGCCGATCAGGCGGTCGGAGCCACGCACAGTCTCGGCGGCAATGACGCCCAGGCCCTCGATGCGATTTTCGCCCATATAGTACGAACGGCCGAGCAGCTGATAGCTGCCGCAGATGGCGAGCAGCGAACCGCCGTCCTCAACATAGGCTGCGACCTTGTCTTTTTGGGCGAGCAGCTCGTGTGCCACGGCTAGCTGGTCGCGATCGGATCCGCCGCCCATCATGACGATATCGGCATGATGCAGATCGAGCACCTCGCCCATGCGGACCTCATCCACGCGGACGGGGATGCCGCGCCAGGCGCAGCGGCGCTCGAGGGCGATGACGTTGCCGCCGTCGCCATAGAGGTTGAGGGCATCGGGATACAGGTAGACGATGCGCAGCGGGCGCGAGAGCTCGACTGGCGCGACGCCAACGGGGACGGCACTGCCATTGGTGCACTTTGCAGCGTGGGCGGCAACCGTAGCCGCATCGGTGTCTTTAAGTCCGTCGAGCTCCTTGACCAGCGGTGGAAAGGCCGTGTAGTTGGCGACGGCGTAGAAGGTGTCATCGGCGGCCTCGTCTGCCACGGCGCCAATTGCCTGCGCGACGTCCGAGATAATCGCGGCATCGATGCCGGCGTACTTGAGGCGCACCTGCATGTCGTGCGCGCGTGTGCCGCCGGCAAAGGCGACAAGCCCCGTTGTGTCGGCGATGCGCTCAAAGTCGACGTCGTAGATCCACGATACATCGTGGCCGTCGGCATCGTTGTCATTGAGGAAGAAAGCGCAGAGTCTGCCGCCGGCCGTCTTGATGGACTGGATTTGTCGATCGAAGCCTACGGGATTCTTGGCCAGGTTGGCCTCGACGGTGCGGCCGGCGATATCCCAGCGCCCCATACGACCACCGGCGGGCACATAGGCATCGAGCGTAGGCTGCAGAAGCGCCGCGTCCACGCCCAATTCGTGCGCGGTAAAGAAGGCGGCGGCAACGTTATAGACCATGTACAGGCCGTTGTAGCGCGTGGCGATGTGTACGGCAGCCGCGTCGGGCGCAGATCCAAAGACCAGGTCAAAGCCGTAGCCGTCGCAGCCGAGCTCCACGCCCGTCACGCGACGGACAAGCCCAGGGCGGGCCCAGCCGCACGAGGGGCAATGATAGGCGCCAAGTTGCCCGTACTGCACATAGTCGTACTCCAACGGTGCGTTGCACTGTGAGCAAAAACGTGAGTCGCTAATGCGGTCGGACTCGGTGTTGGTGGCGCCGTCGATGCCAAAGGCGATGCTTGCATTGGGAACGCGCGCGGCGATCGCGGCACACAGCGGGTCGTCGGCGTTGTAGATGAGCGTTGTTGCCGGAGAGAGCTCCAACGCATGGGCGATGACGTCTTGGGTATGGTCGATCTCGCCGTAGCGGTCTAGCTGGTCGCGGAACAGGTTGAGCAGCACAAAGTACGTCGGCTTGAGCTTGGGCAGAACGCGTACGGTGTAAAGCTCATCGCACTCAAAAACGCCCACGCGCTTGCCGCTGGCAGTGTGCTTAAGGCCGCCGCGGGCCTCGAGCAGCGCGCCCACCACGCCCGGCTCCATGTTGTTGCCGGCGCGGTTGCATACCACGGTAGCACCGCTGGCAGCAACGGCGTCGGCGATGAGGTTGGAGGTGGTGGTCTTGCCGTTGGTGCCGGTGATCACTACGCTGCGGTCGACAAGGCCCGCGAGGTCGCTCAGCAACTCGGGGTCGATCTTCATGGCGATGCGGCCGGGGAGTACGCCGCCCTGGCGCTTAAGGACGGAGCGCAGTCCCCAGCGAGCGATATCGCTCGAGGTGCAGGCAAGAGATGAGCGGAGGTTCATGAAACCGTTCCTAACGTAAACGACATGGTCGGGTCGAGTGCGTCACTAAAATCCGTAGCGGCGCGCAAATTCCTGGGCAAGCTGCGACACGTCTTCGCAGGCATTGGCCCAGGGGGCAAAGTCGGGGGTGTCCGAGATAATGCCGTCCGCTTCCCAAACGGCCTGGTGCGAAAGATCCCAGGGATCGCGTGGCTCGGGTCGGCAGGGAAGGTACGGTGTCTGGTACATGGGATTCAGCAAGAAGAACGCGCCGCCCTCGCAGCGGTTAGCGAACTCACGCAGCGCACGCGCCGCCGGACGCATCTTGTTCGTTTTGAACAAGAGGATCGTGCGGGCGAGCAGGTACCAGGGGGAGTTCTCGAGTGCATCGGCCCCCACCTGTTCCTCGAGCTGGTGAGCCAGGGCAAAAAAGCCGTCCTGGTCTTCCAGGCGAGCGAGGGCGAGCAACACGGTGCCGGCAGCTCGGGTGGGATAGCCTTCTGCCTTAAGGACGCGGCGGGCGTAGTTGGCGGCAGCGCGGTAGCGGGCGCTCGCCATGCACAGCTGCGAGATGGCCTCGAGCGTGTGGAGCCACCCGATAAGTGCCGGCTCGCTCACGGTGAGATCTGACGCCGTCACACCGTCCGTCAAAACCTTGTTGGCCCAGTAGTGTGGGGCCTCCATATCGAACCCGGGCACGCTTTGTTGGAGGTAATCGGCCGTGGTCGCCTCGAGCTTCATCAGGTCGCCCAGGCAGGCGTCAACGGGCGTGTCGGCCAAGATGATGGCGAGCAACTGGGCATCGACGGCAAGCGCATCGATACGGACGACCTTGAGCAGCTCATCGCGCATATCGTCGAACAGGCGGTTGCGCGTCTGCTCAAACTCCTCGTCGCTGCCCATGTCCTCGATGCGATGGAGCTCGTCGAGCAGGTGGCAGTGAACACCGGCATAGGACAGCAGTGCCTGGGCATGCTCGGACTGCGCATACTTTTGGGGATTCGCGCTAATGTCGTTATGGACAAGCTCGCGTGCTGCATCGGTGAGCTCGGGGTGCGACGCCAGATAGGTGCGCTCCAAGTAGGCGGGGATGTAGACGCTTGGATCCATTAGAGGTTCCCTCCCTTAAATGGAAGCCCCTGCTCGGCTGCGCGCAGGATGCGCTCGTCGATCTGGGAACGCACGATGTCGCTGGTGGCGACCCAGGCGGCAAAGCTGGCGTTGTCGGGAGCGCCCAGGCCCTCCTGCAGCACCGGCGTCGCCTCGGACAGTGCAAGGACGAGCTCATCGGTGGAGCCCACGCCCACGTTGACGCGGGCATAGACGCCATCGGGAAACTCGGTTTGGAAGTAGAGCGCCTCGGCGGCGTGGGGGCACGAGCGTGCAAGAATGCGCAGGTAGTGCTCGGCACCCTCGTAGTCTAGCTCGCGCCAGGCAGCGCTCATCAGCGCGATGAGCGTCCACGGGTCTAAGTCGCGCTCCGCGTCCTTGGGACGACGGCGCAGCGGCGTGTTGGCGAGATAGGGGACGGAGTGGGCGGAGCGAAAGCGCTTGAGCTCCTCGACGGGGTATTCGAGCTTTGCCATGGCGAGCATCGCGGTGTGGCGGACACCTGCGGGGTCGTTGGGCGCAAAGTCCAAGCTGCGATTCGCTGCCTCCAGTGACATGCGGTAACGGCCGCTAATGAGCGCGCGCGATGCTAAGGCGGCAAGCCAGCGCAGGTAGGGACGGCGGGTCAGGTCGCCTGCAGCCTCACGCTCGTAGGGGTCTTGCGCCGAGGCGATCTTGAGTGCCAGATCGTGCTCCACCTCGTCGCACTTGGACACCAGATACTGCACGTAGTACTCGTTGGAGTCGGCGGTGAGTGCCGTCAGCATGCGCTGGGCATCCCAGTTGGCCGGATCGAGTGCGGCCGCCTCGCGAAGCATGTTCTCGGCAGCTGCCTCTTCCTGCTCTGCCTGGGCATCGTCAGGGATAAAGGGAATGCGGTAGTCGACGGCCTCGACCACCTTGGCAATCAGATGCCCGGCGCGGTCGCGGTCGTGCACGATGAGCGGCGCGGGGTTGCGGGTGAATTGCTCCATCAGACGCTCGACGGCGGGGCCGTCGGTGAGCGGGATATTGTCGCGGCGCAAGGCCTCAAGAACGAGGCGATGGCAATCTTCTTGAATGGGATCGAATGCCATGGGGCCTCCTTTGCTGCGGTTAGGGTTCAAATATCTCTATATAAGGTTCTAGTTTACCCGCATGTGGCACACCGGGGGTGCCGCACTTGGACTTGCACCTTTGCACCACGAAGACGGATGTCACACAAATGTCGGCACCTTGGACGACCGAGTGGTATCACGGTGCCGCAAACGGTCGATTTTTGGCGGCGAACGGTGCATATTTTGGAGGGGCACAGTCCTGCCCGGGATATGTAGTCAGCCTTGATAAAACGTTTGCCCAGCTTGGGAGTATGGATGCCGCACAAGGGTCTTCAGGGATAGAAAAAACGTTTCATCATTGGCGGCTTTAGATGAATAACTGACCAACCAGAACGGTAAAATAGTGTTTGTCTGAGCGTTGAGGCGTTAAGACATCGCGCATTGTCATCGCCGGCAACGCGCAAAACGGTCCTAACGGAGCCAATCGGGTGCTCCGTTATATACGCAAGTCTAAGAGGGGCTTGTTTAGGAGGCACAGTATGGGACGTTTTACCAATCCTCGCGATCTGTACTTTGGTGAGGGCGCTCGCCACGAGGTGAAGAACCTCAAGGGCAGCAAGGCCATCATCGTGACCGGCGGCGGCTCCATGCGCCGCGGCGGTTTTTTGCAGGACGTCGAGGCCGACCTCAAGGAGGCCGGTTTCGAGGTCAAGCTGTTCGAGGGCGTCGAGTCCGATCCGTCCGTCGAGACGGTCATGAAGGGCGCCGAGGCCATGACCGAGTTCCAGCCCGACTGGATTATCGCCATTGGCGGTGGCTCGCCCATCGATGCCGCTAAGGCTATGTGGCTGTTCTACGAGTATCCCGAGGAGACCTTCGAGGAGGCAGTCGTCCCGTTCTCCTTCCCGGAGCTCCGTCAGAAGGCTCACTTCTGCGCCATCTCCTCTACCTCCGGCACCGCTACCGAGGTCACCGCGTTCTCCGTCATCACCGACTACGCCAAGGGCATCAAGTACCCGCTGGCCGACTTCAACATCACCCCTGATGTCGCCATCGTCGACCCCGAGCTCACCTACACCATGCCCGCCAAGCTGTGCGCTCACACCGGTATGGACGCTCTGACTCACGCCATCGAGGCCTACGTCTCCACCGCTGGCTCCATGTACACCGACGCCAACGCCCTGCATGCTATCCGCGAGATCGTCGAGTGGCTGCCCAAGTCCTATCAGGGCGATCATGAGGCCCGCCAGCACATGCACGACGCCCAGTGCATCGCCGGCATCGCCTTCTCCTCGGGTCTGCTGGGCATTGTCCACTCCATGGCTCACAAGACCGGTGCCGCCTTTGAGGGCGACCACATCATCCACGGTTGCGCCAACGCCATGTACCTGGGCAAGGTCATCCAGTTCAACGCCAAGGACGCTCGCGCCAAGAGCCGCTACGCCTTCATCGCCAAGGAGATCCTGCACCTCGCCGGCGAGACCGAGGACGAGCTGGTCGAGGCTCTGGTCCAGGAGATTCGCGACCTCAACGACAAGCTCGACATCCCGCAGGGCATCAAGAACTACGGTGCCAAGGGCGTGAAGGCCGACGAGTCCATCATCGATTACGATGAGTTCGAGGCTAAGAAGCACGACGTTGCCGCCAACGCCATCCTCGACGCCTGCACGGGCTCCAACCCGCGCCAGCCGTCTCAGGAGGAGATGGAGCAGCTGCTCGAGTGCGTCTACACCGACACCCCGGTCACGTTCTAATCAGTTCGCCTTGTTCTGATGAGGGGCTCCGCACACAGCTGTACGGAGCCCTTTTTCTTTAGAGATTGGGATTAACATGGCTGCAATTTTCAATAGCCCCAGCAAGTATATCCAGGGTCCCGATGAGCTTGCAAAGCTCGGCTCCTACGTTGAGCCGCTCGGCGGGAAGGCCCTCGTCATCGTGACGCCTTCGGGCAAGAAACGTGTCGGCGCCAAGATTGAGGGCGGTTTTACCGAGGCTAAGGCCGAGCTGCTGTTTGAGGACTTTAACGGCGAGTGCTCCAAGGGCGAGGTCGATCGCCTGGTTGCGCTCGCTCGCGACAACGGCTGTGACATCATCGTCGGCGTCGGTGGCGGCAAGATCCTCGACACCGCGAAGGCCGTCGCCTATTACCTGGAGTCCCCGGTTATCATTTGCCCCACCATCGCCTCGACCGATGCACCGTGCTCGGCACTTTCGGTGCTCTACACCGACGACGGCCAGTTCGATAAATATCTCTTCCTTAAGGCAAACCCCAACATTGTCCTTATGGATACGACGGTTATCGCGGCGAGCCCGGTGCGCCTGACGGTTTCCGGTATGGGCGATGCGCTCGCAACCTATTTCGAGGCCCAGGCAACGCACGATGCCGACGGCGGCACCTGCGCCGGCGGCAAGGGCGGAATGGCCGGCCTGGCGCTCGCCAAGCTCTGCTACGAGACGCTTATGGCCGATGGCGTCAAGGCCAAGGTTGCGCTGGAGAAGGGTGCGCTCACGCCTGCCGTCGAGCACATCATCGAGGCAAACACGCTGCTTTCGGGCATTGGCTTTGAGAGCTCGGGCCTTGCTGCTGCCCATGCCATCCACAATGGTCTGACGATGCTGCCCGAGTGCCACGGCATGTATCACGGCGAGAAGGTCGCCTTCGGCACCATCGTTCAGCTGGTACTCGAGGATGCCCCGACCGAGAAGCTCGAGGAAGTCTTGGGCTTCTGCATTGAGCTGGGCCTGCCGGTCACGATGAAGGAACTTGGCGTTGCCGAGCTTACGCGCGAGCAGGCCATGATTGTTGCCGAGGCCGCCTGCGCGCCCGATGACACCATGTGCAACATGCCGTTTGAGGTGACGCCCGAGATGGTCGCAAACGCCATCCTGGGTGCCGACGCGCTGGGCCACTACTACCTTATGGATGAGTAAATCAAGCTAAGGAAGGGGCAAAGCCAGCAGATGGCTTTGCCCCTTTTTGCTATGGTGCAAAGGGGCAGGTTACTTTGCACCAATCGTTGTTTGATGAAGGGCGGATTCTCGTATGGCGCTTCCCATGGTTTATGGCGGTCCCGGCCGGTATGTTCAAGGGCCGGGCGAACTTTCGCGTCAGGGCAGGTATTTGTCATGGTTGGGTTGCGCTGCCTATGTCTTGTTTGACCAGGGCACCGAGGATCGGCTGTGCAGGCAGATTGTCGATGGATTTCTGGACGACGATCTGAGTGAGCCGTTCTTTAAGATTTATGACGGTCCGTGTACGGAAGAGGCCGTTGTAAAAATGGCTAAGGAAGCCCAGGCTGAGTATTGCGACATGGTGGTGGGTATTGGCGGCGGCAAGATGCTCGATATCGCCAAGGCAGTAGCGTTTTATGCCGAGTTGCCGTTGTGCGTATGCCCCACGGCGGCTTCGATGGACGGTCCGTGCAGTGCGATTTCGGTGCTGTATCACGAGGATGGGTCGTTCGACCGCTACCTGATGCTCGAGAAGAATCCAGATCTGGTCGTGGTTGATACCAACGTGGTCGCAGCGGCCCCACTGCGTATGACGGTCGCTGGTATGGGCGATGCGCTGGCAACGTACTTCGAGGCGCGTTCGTGCGCCGCGGCGCACGGCGCCAACGAGCACGGTGGCGCGCCGGGGCACTTGGCTCTGGCTGCGGCTCGTGCCTGCTACGACACACTTATGGAGTGCGGTGTCGCTGCCAAGCGTGATCTCAAAAAGGGGCGTACGTCGCCAGCGGTTGAACGCCTGATCGAGTGCAATATTCTGCTCTCGGGCGTCGGTTTTGAGAGCGGTGGCTTGGCGTTGGCGCATGCCATCGCCAACGGTCTGACGATCCTGCCCAAGTGCAAGGCCATGCATGGCGAAGCCGTGGCATTTGGCCTGGTGGTGCAGCTGCGCCTGGAGCGTGCGCCCGAGCTTGATCAGGTGCTCGAGTTTTGCCAGCGCGTCGGTCTGCCGACGACGCTCGAGGAGCTGGGTCTTGGCGAGATTTCCGATGCCGATCTGCAAAGTGTTGCAAATGCGGTCTTTAGAAACGAGCGCAACATGGCCAACGAGCAGGCCAAGGTGACCAAACAAAAGCTCGTGCAGCTCATGCGCGAGGCATAGTTTGGCGCTTGATTGACCTTGTGCAATCGAGGCGGCGATAGGCCATGGGCTATTTGCCGCAAAGATGCGCCGCGTGAAATTTGCCCGAGGCGTGGACCGATAGCGTATTATTATCTCTTGCTTGTTTGCACTGCTCAGGGAGGGGCCGCGCATGGCGCAGGAACACGATCTGTTTGATGACATTATCGAGATCAGCAAGGGTTTCGACTTTCTTAAAAACCCGCTTGGCGGTGTGGCCGATGCACTCGATCCGTCGGCGCCGCAGTGGAATCCTGCCGACTACAAGGAACGTCCGCGCGGCAACACCATTCCGTGCTTGACCTGCAAAAACGAAAAGAGCGGCTGCACTGCGTGCATGGATGTGTGCCCGGTGGACGCCATCGAGGTCGAGGAAGACGCCATCGAGATTCTCGACTCCTGCCGCAAGTGCGGCCTGTGCACCGCCGCCTGCCCGACCGAGGCGATTATCTCGCCGCGCCTGGCGCCCAAAAACCTGTATGACGACATTGTCTCGGCGGCCACGAGCCACGAGACCGCCTACGTTACCTGCACGCGTGCCCTTAAGCGCATGCCGCGCGAGAATGAGGTCGTCGTTGCCTGCGTGGGCGATATTACGGCCGAGACTTGGTTCTCGGTACTGGCCGACTATCCCAACGTGAGCGTGTATCTGCCGCTGGGCGTGTGCGATAAATGCCGCAACACCGGTGGCGAGGACATGCTGGGCGAGGCGATTGCGAAGGCCGAGGAATGGGCCGGTACGGGTATGGGCCTAGAGGTCGATCCCAAGAGCCTCAAGTGCCATAAGCGTCGCGAGTACGAGCGCAAGGAATACATGGAAAAGATTGCCCGTACCACGGGCCTGACCGTGACCAAACTCAATCCGGCGACGGCGGCACTGGCTTCGGTGACGCAGAAGCTCAAAGCCCATCGCCATCAGATCACCCAGCTGGAGCGCACACTCAACACCATGTGCGGTACCACGACGACCAAGCGTCGCCGCTCGCTCACACACGGACGACAGCTGGTGCTCTCGACGCTGCAAAACCACCCCGAGCTTGCCCAGAACATGCAGGTGAGCACGCCGGAGTGCGATTTTGACAAGTGCACGTCGTGCGGCGAGTGCGTTAACGCGTGCCCCACGTCCGCCTGCGATTTGGTGGGAAGCGGTCGCTTTGCACTGGAGTCCACGTATTGTTTGGGTTGTGGCGCCTGTGTCAAGGTTTGTCCCGAACATGCGCTCAAGCTGGTCGAGCACGATGCGTCCAACTTGGTTGTCGTCGACCCCGAAGCCGAGGAAAAGGCCGCTCAGAAGGCCAAGGCCCACGAGGAGGCCGAGAAGGTCAAGGCCGAGGCAAAGGCCAAGCTCGATAAGATGCTCGATCAGGTGGAAAAGCTCGCAGACTAGTCAGCGACCCCTATCTCTGCTTCATTTGCGCCGCCGTGGCGTCCGGATTCGCCTGGATGCTGCGGCGGCGCTATACTTATGCAGTTTGAAGTACCTGTATCAAAAGGAGCTGTCGTGTCCCTTTCCATCGGTATCGTGGGCCTGCCCAACGTGGGCAAGTCGACGCTGTTCACCGCGCTTACCAAAAAGACCGGCCTTGCCGCCAACTACCCGTTTGCCACGATCGACCCCAACGTGGGTATCGTCGATGTGCCCGATAGCCGCCTGCAAAAGCTCGCCGACATTGTCAACCCGGGTCGCATTGTGCCGGCTACGGTCGAGTTCGTCGACATCGCAGGTCTGGTGAAGGGCGCTAACGAGGGCGAGGGTCTGGGCAACCAGTTCTTGGCAAACATCCGCGAGACCGACGCCATCTGCGAGGTCGTGCGCTACTTTAAGGACCCCAACGTCATGCGTGAGGTGGGCCGCACCGGCGAGTTCGTCGATCCCGCCGGCGATGCCGACACCATCATGACCGAGCTCATCCTGGCCGACATGGGCACGCTCGAGAAGCAGCTGCCCAAGCTCGAGAAGGAGGCCAAGCGCGACAAGGAGCTCATGCCCAAGTTTGAGGTCGCCAAGCGCCTGCTCGCCTGGCTCAACGAGGGTAAGCGCGCTGCGTCTATGGAGATGACCGACGAGGAGCGCGCCGCTGCCAAGGGCCTGTTCCTGCTCACCATGAAGCCCATCCTGTATGTGGCCAACGTGGACGAGGATATGCTCAACGACGACCTGGCGCCCATCGATGGTGTCAAGCCACTGCCCATCTGCGCCAAGATCGAGGCTGAGCTTTCCGAGCTCGATCCCGAGGATGCGGCCGACTACCTGGAGAGCTTGGGCCTGGAGCAGCCCGGTCTGGACGTGCTCGCGCAGGCCGCCTACAAGCTGCTTGGCCTGCAGTCGTTCTTTACGGCTGGCGAGATGGAGGTCAAGGCCTGGACGGTGCGTCAGGGCGCGACCGCCCCGCAGGCCGCCGGTGTCATCCACACCGACTTTGAGCGCGGCTTTATTAAGGCCGAGGTCATTGGCTATGACGACTACATCGAGCTCGGTGGCGAGCAGGGCGCCAAGGCTGCCGGCAAGCTGCGTATTGAGGGCAAGGACTATGTCATGGCCGATGGCGACGTCGTGCACTTCCGCTTTAACGTGTAAGGACGACGCATATGTTTAAGTATGGCAAAAAAGCTGGCTACATGGGTATTGCTCTGCTCGTACTTGCGGTGATTCCGCTGGTGGTCGCAGCGTGTGTTATCCCCAACATTGGTCCCGAGGTGGCAACGAAGTTTAACGCAGCCGGCGAGGTGACGCGCTGGGGCAAGAGCTACGAGTTGCTGGCACTGCCGGTGCTCAACCTACTGCTGAGCGTGGCGACGTACTTTACGGCAGGACGCCAGGCTAAAAACAATGATGACTCCGCCGCCATGGCGCGCATCGTGTGCGAGCGCTACCTGCGAAACGGCTGCATCACGGGTGTGTTTCTCAACGTAATCAACGTCTACTTTATGTACTCGGCGATTACCGGAACGGGCTTTGGCTTTGGTTTCTAACTTGTTCTTCTAGGCAACGAGCCTGCACGCATATTCAATGGCTGCTGCGAGGCCGCCGCTCGATCGTGGTTTAAAGACCATATCGGCGGCGGCCTCGTTTTCGTATCCGGCGCCGCGCAAGGTTAGGGAGACGGAGGCTTCTAGGAGCAGGGGGAGTCCTTGCGGGGTGGTGGCGATAACGGCGGTCCGGTCGAGCGCACAGCCGTGCTCTTGGCATAGACGTGCGAGGTCGCCTTGCTTTGGACTGGAAAGCGGTGCCGTGGGGACACGGCTCGTTAGCAGCGCAAGCGCCGTGCGCTCGTCGGGCGTAAGCTGGTCGGCTTCGATAACGACAAGAGCAATCGGTGTATCGTGCCGACGGCAATCTGCACGCTGTACGTAAATCGAAGAACCCGACATAGAAAACTCCTGTGTATTCGTTTAAACGTAAACTATAGTTTACGTTTTTGTTCAGCTCCATTTCAAACTCGGCTGCATGGACGAACGTGCGAAACAGATTCTTGGCAAGCGAGTCGAGCAGACGCGCAGGGACCTTGGTATCTCCAAGGTTGATTTTTGTGTGGCAGCAGGAATCAGCCGACCCTATCTCGACCGAATCGAAGACGGAACGGCAAATTTCACGCTCAAGGTTCTATTTAAGGTCGCGCCCGCACTCGGCATGACGGTGTCAGAGCTTCTCGAGGGTATCGAATAGGGGATACCCGCCGACAACTGAATTACGCCATCGGGATGCGATCGTGGTTGACTTGGCTGTAAAACAGGCGCTGGATCTCGGCGGCATCGCGTGACTGACCGAGTGCCCACATGGTCTTGGCCACGAGCGTCTCGGTGGTCATGTCGTCGCCGCGCAGAATGCCCGGATGATCGGCGTAAGCACGGCCGACCTCGTAAACACCCAGGTCAAGGCCCTCTTCGGGGACTTGCGTGGTCATAACGACGGTGCGGCCCGAATCGACCCAGCGGAAAATTGCCTCTTGGAACGACTCGCCGGACTCGCCGAACTCGGGGATGCCGCCAATGCCAAAGGTCTCCAGAATCACGGCGTCGTAGCTATCGGCCAGAGCGTCCAGAACGCCAGGGTTCACGCCGGGCGTGAGCTTGAGTACAAACACGCGTGGGTCGATGTGGTCGTAGAAGCGCACCGGGTTTTCGCCTCGATGCGTGCCGTGAAGCCCGCTGCGCACGATACGGTCGTTGCGGATATAGGCGATGGGCGGATAGTTGACGCTAATGAACGCGTTAAAGCTCATGGTGCGCTGCTTACGGGCGCGTGTGCCGGCAATGGCGACGCCGCCAAACACGATCGAGACGTCATGCGAATGCTCGTCGAGCGCATAGAGCAGGCTCTGGTACAGATTCAGCTTGGCATCGGTAAAGGGATTGCCCATGGGCTTTTGCGAGCCGGTGAGCACGATGGGCTTAGGGCTGTCCTGGATCAAGTAGGAGAGCGCCGCGGCCGTGTAGCTCATAGTGTCGGTGCCGTGCAGAATCACGAAACCGTCGTGGTCGGCATAACCCTCGACGATGACGTCGCGGATGCGCATCCAGTCGCTGGGGCGCATGTTGGTGCTGTCGATGTTCATGGGCTGCACGACATCGAGCTCGCAAAGACCTGAGATCTCGGGAACGCTCTGAGCGAGCTCCTCACCGGTCAGGGCGGGGGAGAGGCCGTTGCCGTCCTCGGTCGATGCGATGGTGCCGCCCGTGGCGATGAGAAGGATGCGCTTCATGCTGGTATTCCTATCGTATTTGCCGCCGCAGAGGCGGAGTCGTTCGGCAGTATTGTGGCACAGGGCGTCCAATGTTCAAACGTATTACATCATCTGTAACGTTTGGTAACACTTCAATTGCCGTCAAATAGGGGCCCAGGTCGTGCGTTTGCCGTGCGCTGATGGCTGCGAGGGACGAGAAACCCCATATAACGTGTACACTATGAAAGTTATTTCGTTTATTCGCGCGGGCGGGCATCGGCTCCCCGCCAACAAGAGGGGGAAACCATGGATCAAAAAGCTTCCGCAAAGGTCCTCGTACTCGACTTTGGTGCGCAGTACGGTCAGCTCATTGCCCGTCGCGTCCGCGACCTCAACGTGTATTCCGAGATTGTCCCCTGCGACATCTCGGCCGACGAGATTCGCGAGATGAACGCCTCTGCGCTCATCCTTTCCGGCGGCCCGGCTTCTGTGTATGCCGAGGACGCTCCGTCCATCGATCCTGCCATCTTTGACCTGGGCCTTCCCGTTCTGGGCTTTTGCTACGGCCATCAGATAACGGCTGTGACGCTCGGAGGCAAGGTCGGTCACTCCGAGGTGGGCGAGTACGGGCGCGCTACCATTACGCGCACGGCTGGCGCCAAGCTCTTTAACTCCACGCCTATGGAGCAGACCGTGTGGATGAGCCATCGCGACGCCGTTTCCGAGGTGCCCGAGGGCTTTACCGTTACCGCCAGCACCGACGTGTGCCCGGTTGCCGCCATGGAGTGCGTCGAGCGCAAGATTTTCACCACGCAGTTCCACCCCGAGGTCAAGCACTCCGAGTACGGTCAGCAGCTGCTGAGCAACTTCTTGTTTGAGATCTGCGGCCTGGAGCCCAACTGGAGCATGGACAACCTGGTCGAGACCATGACGGCCGAGTTCCGCGAGAAGGTCGGCGACGACCGCGTGATTCTGGCCCTGTCCGGTGGCGTCGACTCCTCCGTCGTGGCTGCGCTGGGCGCTCGCGCCGTGGGCAAGCAGATGACCTGCGTGTTCATCAACCACGGTCTGCTGCGCAAGGGCGAGCCCGAGCAGGTGGAGGAGGTCTTCACCAAACAGTTCGACGTCGACTTTATCCACGTCCACGCCGAGGACCGTTATGCCGAGCTTCTGGCCGGCGTGACCGAGCCCGAGGAGAAGCGCCGCATCATCGGCACGCAGTTCTGGAAAGAGTTCTTCGCGGTTGCTCAGCAGCTCGAGTGCGATGGCAAGCCGGTCAAGTATCTGGCTCAGGGCACCATCTACCCCGACATCATCGAGTCCGGCGCTCGTAAGACGGGCGGCAAGACGGCCACCATCAAGAGCCATCACAACCTGATCCCGTTCCCCGAGGGCGTGCACTTTGACCTTATCGAGCCGCTCGATCACTTCTTTAAGGACGAGGTCCGTGCGCTTGGTCTGGCGCTCGGTCTGCCGGGCCACATTGTGTTCCGTCAGCCTTTCCCGGGCCCGGGTCTGGCCATCCGCATCATCGGTGCGGTCGACAAGGAGAAGCTCGAGATTCTCAAGAATGCCGACGCCATCGTGCGCGAGGAGCTCGATGCTTACAACCAGCGTCTGTTTGAGCAGACCGGTGAGCGCAACTCCGAGCACAGCTGCTGGCAGTATTTCGCGGTCCTGCCCGACATCAAGTCCGTCGGCGTTATGGGTGACGAGCGCACTTATCAGCGCCCAATCATCCTGCGCGCCGTCGAGTCCAGCGATGCCATGACCGCCGACTGGGCCAAGCTGCCCTACGACGTCCTGGCCCGCATCTCCGGCCGCATCGTGGCCGAGGTTCCCGGCGCCAACCGCGTGTGCTACGACATCACGTCCAAGCCGCCCGCGACCATTGAGTGGGAGTGACCGTTAAAACGGCTCAAACCCGCATGAATACAGGGTTTTTGACCTGTCACTTTGCCTTGTGATACTGGATTGATACTATTCGTTTCAACCCGGCCACACAAGAGAATGATTGCAAAGGGCAAGCAAGCCGCCCTGCTGAACGACAAATTCAGCAGGGCGGCTTCGCTTGTCCTATTTTTCTTTTTTCCAGGGAAAGGAGTGTTGATTTGAAAAGAACGATCAGCGCAATGGTGGGGCAAGGTTCGGTAAGCCACAACAGCAGGAAGTTCAACGCCAAGAACACCGACCCGGAACGCTCCCATTTGAATATAACCTACTGCCAGGAAAATATCAAGGCAGTTTTTCGTGAGATGTTTGACGAGGCCCTCAAGCGGTACAACGACAAGCAGACCAGGGCAGACCGCAGGATTGAGAACTACTATGAGAAGATACGTTCCAGCAAGCAGGAGAAGCCGTTCCATGAAATCATTCTGCAAGTGGGCAATAAGGACGACATGTGCGCCGACAGCGAGGACGGCCAGCTTGCGGCGACGGTGCTGGACGAGTATATGAGGGGCTTTCAAGAGCGCAACCCCCAGCTTCGGGTGTTCTCGGCTCATCTCCACATGGACGAGGCCACGCCCCATCTGCACATCGACTTTGTACCGTTCACCACCGGCAGCAAGCGGGGCCTGGATACCAGGGTATCACTCAAACAGGCGCTAGCGGCCCAGGGTTTCAAGGGAGGCACCAGAGGGGACACAGAGTGGAGCCAGTGGGTACGCTCTGAAAAGGAGCAGCTTGCCGCCGTGATGGAGCGTCACGGGATAGAGTGGGAGGACAAGGGCACCCACGACCAGCACTTGTCTGTGCTGGACTACAAAAAGGAGCAGAGGGCCAAGGAGATTGCCCAACTGGATAAGGTAAAGGCCAAGAAGCAAAAAGAGGTGGCGGGACAGGAACAGCGGTTGAAGGAATTGGCCCCGGCAGTAAAGAACATGGAGCGGTTGGCGGCGGAGTTTTCGGCAGACCCGGAGGAAGTCTTACCAGAGCCGGGGCCGCTGGAATCGGCCAGGGCCTACCGGGAGAAAAAGGCCAAGCCTTTATGGGCAAAGATCGTCAAGGTGCTGCGCTCGGTCTACCGGGCCTATCTCGACCTCAAATCCAAATTTGAGCGGCTACAAGCGGACTATGGCCGGGAGGTCAGCAAAAACAGTTCTTTGTCAGAAAGGATTTACGAGGTCTGCGCCGAGAGAGACAGTCTAAAGGGAAAGGTCAGGGACTACGAGCGGGTCAGGC
Source organism: Collinsella sp. TM05-38 (assembly GCF_003466445.1). NCBI lineage: Bacteria > Bacillati > Actinomycetota > Coriobacteriia > Coriobacteriales > Coriobacteriaceae > Collinsella > Collinsella sp. TM05-38. The sequence continues at coordinate 35,370 of NZ_QSPM01000018.1, forward strand.
GAGCCATTGGCCCGGAACAGGCGGACAGGATATTAGAGGCCGCTTACCAGCAGGAGCAGGCTGAAAAGGAACGGAAACGGGCCGCAAGGCAAAAAACAAGGGTAGGTGTGCGATAATCACCAAAAATGGAGGGTGTTCCAGTGAATGCCCTCCAGTTTTATTTGGGGAATCGGGTAAAATAATTTCTTGTTTTTTAGAGCGTACTATGATATACTGCTATTATCCTGATTTGAGGAGTCTATCAAATATGCGGCAAGGTATTCTTAAATAAAATTTGATAATGGGCGCAAAAATGATTGCCCCTTGCAGGGGCTTGGTTTTTGTACCCAATTTTAAGAATACTTTTGCCTTTTTAGTAAATATCGTGACGGACCGCGGCTTATGTAAGTCGTGTATGTTTCTGTGTGTCCGAAGTCATGATCCCCAGCGGTAAAAGTATTAGCCGCTGGGGATTTTTGCGCCCATTCGGGCCTTGTATGGAGGATAGACATGAACATTATCAATATCGGGATTCTTGCCCATGTAGACGCTGGAAAGACGACCTTGACGGAGAGTCTGCTATATGCCAGTGGAGCCATTTCAGAACCAGGGAGCGTCGAAAAAGGGACAACGAGGACGGACACCATGCTGTTGGAGCGGCAGCGTGGGATTACCATTCAAGCGGCAGTCACTTCCTTCCAGTGGCACAGATGTAAAGTTAACATTGTGGATACGCCCGGCCACATGGATTTTTTGGCGGAGGTGTACCGCTCTTTGGCTGTTTTAGATGGGGCCATCTTGGTGATCTCCGCGAAAGATGGCGTGCAGGCCCAGACCCGTATTCTGTTCCATGCCCTGCGGAAAATGAACATTCCCACCGTTATCTTTATCAACAAGATCGACCAGGCTGGCGTTGATTTGCAGAGCGTGGTTCAGTCTGTTCGGGATAAGCTCTCCGCCGATATTATCATCAAGCAGACGGTGTCGCTGTCCCCGGAAATAGTCCTGGAGGAAAATACCGACATAGAAGCATGGGATGCGGTCATCGAAAATAACGATGCATTATTGGAAAAGTATATCGCAGGAGAACCAATCAGCCAGGAAAAACTTGCGCGGGAGGAACAGCGGCGGGTTCAAGAAGCCTCCCTGTTTCCGGTCTATCATGGCAGCGCCAAAAAGGGCCTTGGCATTCAACCGTTGATGGATGCGGTGACAGGACTGTTCCAACCGATTGGGGAACAGGGGAGCGCCACCCTATGCGGCAGCGTTTTCAAGGTTGAGTACACCGATTGCGGCCAGCGGCGTGTCTATCTGCGGCTATACAGCGGAACGCTGCGCCTGCGGGATACGGTGGCCCTGGCCGGGAGAGAAAAGCTGAAAATCACAGAGATGCGTATTCCATCCAAAGGGGAAATTGTTCGGACAGACACCGCTTATCCGGGCGAAATTGTTATCCTTCCCAGCGACAGCGTGAGGTTAAACGATGTATTAGGGGATCAAACCCGGCTCCCTCGTAAAAGGTGGCGCGAGGCCCCCCCTCCCCATGCTGCGGACGACGATTGCGCCGAAAACGGCAGCGCAAAGAGAACGGCTGCTGGACGCTCTTACGCAACTTGCGGATACTGACCCGCTTTTGCGCTGCGAAGTAGATTCCATCACCCATGAGATCATTCTTTCTTTTTTGGGCCGGGTGCAGTTGGAGGTCGTTTCCGCTTTGCTGTCGGAAAAATACAAGATTGAAACAGTGGTAAAGGAACCCACCCTCATTTATATGGAGCGGCCGCTCAAAGCAGCCAGCCACACCATCCATATCGAGGTGCCGCCCAACCCGTTTTGGGCATCTATCGGACTGTCTGTTACACCACTCCCGCTTGGCTCCGGCGTACAATACGAGAGCCGGGTTTCGCTGGGATACTTGAACCAGAGTTTTCAAAACGCTGTCAGGGATGGTATCCGTTACGGGCTGGAGCAGGGCTTGTTCGGCTGGAACGTAACGGACTGTAAGATTTGCTTTGAATACGGGCTTTATTACAGTCCAGTCAGCACGCCGGCGGACTTCCGCTCATTGGCCCCGATTGTATTGGAACAGGCATTGAAGGAATCGGGGACGCAGCTGCTGGAACCTTATCTCTCCTTCACCCTCTATGCGCCCCAGGAATACCTTTCCAGGGCTTATCATGATGCACCGAAATACTGTGCCACCATCGAAACGGCCCAGGTAAAAAAGGATGAAGTTGTCTTTACTGGCGAAATTCCCGCCCGCTATATACAGGCATACCGTACTGATCTGGCCTTTTACACCAACGGGCGGAGCGTATGTCTTACAGAACTGAAAGGGTATCAGGCCGCTGTCGGCGAGCCGGTCATCCAGCCCCGCCGTCCAAACAGCCGCCTGGACAAGGTGCGCCATATGTTCAGTAAGATTACTTGATACACCACAGCAAAGAAGGTTACAGAATTATGTAGAGCTCCACATAATTCTGTTGCATTTTCCAGCCTCTTGTGATACTATTTTGATACTAAGAAAATTGACAGCCGAAAATAGCAGGTAAAATATTAGCAAATTTGCGAATATTTTACCTGTAAATTCAAGAGAAATACTTCCTCATATACTTGAATTTGTCGAGTGGGAGTAGGACGACAGGGTTCTGACCTGCGATTTTGAGTGCCGCACTATGCCGCTGAGTTTCGTTTCGTACGAGAGTCATGACAAAGCCACCAGCGACGGAGATGAGTAAAAGCGATTAAAGAGCCTCCGTTCCCTGCGTTGGGACGGAGGCTCTTTCTTTGCCGTTTTACTCCCTTGTCTCCGTTCGGGGATTATTTCTTGCTCATTTAGGGCTATTCGCGCTGAAAGATTTTGACTAGCTTGGTGTCCTTTATTTCGTAGACAATGTCTGCGACGTTCTCGACCAGCCTCTTATCGTGGGAGACGAACACTATCGTTCCGGCATAGGCGCTCATCATCTGCTCGAGGGCTTCGGCGCTCTTGATGTCCAGGTAATTTCCAGGCTCGTCCATGAGCAAGATGTTGTATCTGCCCAGCAGCATCTTCGCGAGTAGCAGCTTGATGACTTCGCCTCCCGAGAGAACGCCAACGTCCTTTGTCAGGTCGCGCGGTCCGATTCCCATAGAGGCGAGGATGCCTCGAATTTCGGTCATGCTGTACTCGCAACCATCCTGCATGAACGAGATCGCAGACTGACGGGCGTCGAACTTGTAGCCTGTTTGCTCGAAGTAACCGATCTCTGCCTTGGGAGAGATGTTGATACCGTCGGCGCGTCGAGCGATTGCCTTCAGCAGGCTGGTCTTTCCTGTACCGTTGCCACCGGTGATGGCCACTTTGGCACCGAGCGGTATCTCGAATTTCGCGTGGTCATAGAGCATGCAGTTGCCGAAGCTCAAGCTGAAATCGTCTGCCGAGATGGGAAATTTACTATGCAGTTCCAGGGCCTTGCTCTGGCGGAACCGCACGGCGCGAATGCTATCTGGGGCCTCAATCCCTTCGAGCGCTTCGAGGCGCTTCTCCATGTCCTTAGCCGCCTGGTACATCCTCTTCTGTTTGGTGCCGGTTGCTTTCTGATGCCCCAATCGACCTGCATACTCGTTGCTTTTTTTCGCAGCCTTCCGCTTGGCGTCGACCTGCCGTGCTTTTTTCCGTTGTTTTTCGATGGCGGCTTCGAGGCGATCGCGCTCGCGCATCGCCTCTTCGTATCGAGTCGCCTGAGCTTTGCGCTCTTCTTCTTTCTGTCGCAGATAGTCGGAGTAGTCACCCCAGAATTCGGAAATACCGCCGTCTTTGAGCTCCCAGATCTTGTCTACCACCTGGTCGAGAAAATGACGGTCATGGCTCACGATGAGCAGAGCCCCATCAAATGCCTTGAGTTGTCCGACGAGAAGGCGGATGCCGTCTTGGTCGAGGTGGCTCGTAGGCTCGTCGGCGAAGATCGCGCTTGCATGCTGGGAGAGTGCAGAGGCAATCTTGGCGCGTGTTTCCTCCCCGCCGCTCATCGTCTCCTGCGCCACTCCGGCGACGTTGAGACGGGAGAGCATCTCACCACTGTCCTGAGCCGCATCAAGGTCGAGTTCATCGAGTTGGCCGATGAGGGCAATGCTGCCGAAGCGCCTGACGTCGGCGTCCGCAATGGTAAGATTGCCGCTCAGAATTTTAAGCAGGCTGGTTTTGCCTGCGCCATTGTCTCCCACCAAGCCGATGCGATCGTAGGAGTAGATTTCCAACTCTTCGATATCCAGGATATCGCGGCCGGCATATTCCAAAAAGATGTCTTTAGCTTTGACTATGAGTTCCATAGGTTGAACCGCCTTTTGTGTATTAGCCTTTTACTGGAAGCGCAGCTATGCCAAAAAAGATTGCTCACGTCGATTTTTCGCCTTTGCCCAATTGCCGGCGCGAGCGTTTTGACCTTGCGCAAGCCGGCAAATCCGAAAATGATAGTTGGCGACGAATAAGGAGCGCGATGTGGGATGTCGGCGCAATACCTCGTCGTCGCAAGGGCTTGAAGGCTGACGCGTGAACCGATGGCTGCCGCCTCTTTTTTTCGAATACTTGGGCTATTGAATCCGCCCGGTATCTCTTTTCCCCACGTTTCGGACGCTCGGAGCAAGCAGCATAGCCATCGCAAGCAGTACCATGGTCGCTCCAGAGCCGACGAACCATAACGGAGCTCCAAGCAGATCCGCAAAAACGGAGGGGGCCGCGAGGCCCATGGGCATGGCCCACGCCATGATGGTTCCGTAGAGGCCGAAAACGCGGCCTAGGTACTCAGGAGGTATCTGCTCCTGCATAAGGGCAGTCTGGGTTCCCGTGTACAACGGGGAGCATGCGCCCATAAGAAAGCTCGCCGGTAGGAAAACGGCGAACAGCGACGGGCCGAGCAATCCGGATGCGATTGCGACGACGCCGAAGCCGGCGATCGCGGCGACCATGGTGAGCGACTTATTGCGGAACCCTCCCGTGGCCGCCAAAATGCCGGACCCAGCCAGCATGCCTGCGGAGAAAAGGACCTCCACCAAAGCAGCATCCCCCGTGCTACCGCCAAAATGTCCCAAGGTCATTATTGGGAACAATGCCGCGAGTGGGGAGAACGCGAAAGCGAAGACGAACCCGCACCAAAGAAGGGCGAACAGCCCCCTGTATCCCCTGATCAGCTTGTAGCCGTCCGAAATCTCAGAGAAAAGTTCTCGAACTTTATTGGAAAAGGACGAGCTGCGGTCGGCTTCGTCGAGTCCTCCTGCGTCTATCTGAGCGGCGAGGACAGCTAGAGAAGCGAAAAGCGCCCCCAGCACGTCGAGGGCAATCATGGCGGTAATGCCCGCCACAGGATAAATCACTGCCGCGAGCGCGGCGCCAAGAATGTATCCGGCGGACTGAATCGCCTGCATCACTCCCGATAGGCGAACGAGATGCTCTGGCGGGGCGAGATGGGGCGTGAGGGATTGGGAGGCCGGCGTGTAGAACGAAGTGCCAGCTGCGCGGAGAAACAGGGCGATGAGTATTGACCACGCAGGTAAGCTGCCGGCCAACGAGGCAATCGCCAAGGCGGCGCCCACCGCGGCAACGAAGAGGTCGGCGCCGATGAGGACACGTTTCAAAGGCAGTCTGTCGACAACGGCGCCCGCAAGGACTCCGAACAAAGCAATCGGCAGAAAGCCTGCTAACGATGCCAGGGAGAGGAGGGAAGATGATTCTGTCGTGAGGGCGATATGCCAAATAAGACCCATTTGGAGAATCGAACTCGTCAATGTCGAAACGAGCTCGCCGCCCCATACGAAACAAAGCTTGAATTGCCATGAATGGCACAGCAGAGCAGACCTGCCCCGAGAGGTTTCAAATATCATGGTTATGTCCAATCGTGAAATGGCGTGCAGAAAAACAGCGCGACGCCACAACAGCGCCGCTTTCTAGGCGCTCATCCACGTGCGGAAAAGACCAACCACGACACCCCTCCTTTGTTAATTCGGTCTGGCAAACCATGTAATATTAACGAGGCTTGAGTTTGCCTGTCAAGAATCGACCATCGGTAAGCGCAGTCCTCTCTGGCCATTCGATTCCTTTTGTATCTATGGTTGCATAGGTGACCCGCCAGGGCTATTACGCGTGGAAGAGGCGCCTGCCGAGCTGGCCGATGAGGCGCTGAAGATGGCCCTGGTCAGGCGAAACGATCCCAAGGGATGCGTACATCATTCGGATAGTAAGAATGTTGCCAGCAGGTTTTGCGGCAACCGCAAAGGAGCCGTATCCTGCAGCTGGAATCACGTTGCAGCATCCTGACCCGCATTCCGATTGGCGGACGGCCCGCTTCGGCATCCTGACCAGCACAGCGATCGAGCCTTGTCATTCCTTGGATATGCCGGTTGCTCGGGGCGGTCCCGACGGAGGCCCTCGCCTCCCCGGTCCGTGACCCAAGAAGGGCAAGCATGCTGATCTGCATGGCTGGTTCCTCCTTTATGTAGACGACCATGCAAAGAAGGGACAACCGAGGAGGCAGGTTACTGATGCGGGCTCCCGCACGCCCATGACTACCCGACGGGCTGTTTTTCATCTCCGATGCCCGCATTGCAGCATGAACGAATGTGCCTCGACATCTCTGCTGGCATGGTACGACTGGGATCGCACCTCGACGCATCCTTGCGCATACTGCCTTCCAAGTTTCGAAACCGGGAAGGAAAGTGTATGTGAGCGACGATATCGGCGCCGATTCGACGCTCGAGAGGGAGATTGCGCCGATTCTATCCATCGGGGATGCATTCCCGAAGATTCTCATCACTCGCACGAGGCATGAGCCCCATACCCGGGAGGGCGTGCTCGTGCTGAATTTCGCGAGGTGGCTGCTTGGCGGGTAGGGTTCTGAACGTCGCATTGGGATATCGCGCGACAGGGCACGCAGGGCTGTTTGTGCCCGCACGGGAAACGCCGTCGCCATGCGGGCGGCCTGTCGTGTCCGATTAGCCTTTTGCTAAACAGGCTTACGCCAACTCATGGGCAAGCCACCTGAGACTATTCACTTTGCTTATCGTTGACAAAGACCTGTGGCCTGCGGTTTTGTGAACGGCTCGTAAGCCACCCGCGTCGACTCACTTACTGTTGAAGCTGGTGGTTTGCAGGCTCAAAGGCGGTTGAGTTTCAAAACGGGCGTTTTTCGGCGATATCGAGCCTCCAAAGGCGGCTCTCCGTGCCCCTTGGGACAAAAATAAAAACTCAATACTCTGAGTTTGAAAATGGTTTTTGAAGTTGTCCCAGCTTTTGTCCCCGAAGCCGATGAAACGCGACGTCGCGTCATTCAGCGGCACTCACTTCGAGATGCCGCCGAAAACTGGGTGCAACTGGAGTGACGAGACGGCAAAACTATAACCACCGAGTGGGAATAAGCGATATTCGTTGATTTCAAGCCTCCGAACTGCGACAACAGGTCGGAGGCTTCTTATTTTGCAACCTCTGTGCAACCTTTGCGGTTTCGCGCCCCGTGAACAGGGAGCGTAGCACTGTTCACGTCTGAGCCGATGTCGGCATCGATCATTGCCCGCGCTGCTTCTGCTTGCGCTTCAGCTTCCGCTGCTCGAAGCACGTCGCCCGGAGTTCCCCGCCAGAGGAGAGCTGACCGTTCCTTGCGAAACCGCGAGACCAGCTATATCCGCTTGCTGCGGGCTTGCTTGAGCCAGTTCCTCTTGAAAGGGCCTATACCTCCGAAGAACTTGTTGTACGTCTCACCGTTCTCCTTGGCTTCGTACTTGACCAAGGCAAGTTCGATAGCGCAGAGGTAATCCGCCACTTGCTCGAGGCGGTAGTCGGTCATCGAGGTCTTGCGGCGTCGGACGACCCCTTTTGAGAGGATTTTGCCCACCGAGCGGTCGAGCGCCTGCTTGACAATGTCCTGACCGTTGTCGTAATAGACCTTCACATCGTCGAAGGACTGGAAGAAGCCCAGGTGTTCAATCATGGCGGAGGAGATGTCGCGCCCCATGCGCTCCATTAGCCTTGCCGGGTCTTCGAACTGGCTGCGGCGGTAGACGAACGTGATATAGGAAATGGGAAGTTTGCGGACGAACGAGGAGAAGTAGGCGAGCATCACCTTGCGCTGCTCGATGTTAAGAAACTCATAATCCTTGTGCCCGTTCATGGGGGGCTCGGAGTGGAACGGGATATTGGGGAGGTCGGCCCTGGCGAGTTTTGACTCATAGCCCGTGACCGCTTCGGCGATACTGTCTGCCTGATCGTGAAAGACGAGTGTGAGCAGGTAGTAGCGAGCTTTGCCGCCGCGGTCGCCGCTCTCGTCGACAAAGATGCTGAGCTCCTTGGCCAATGGGGACTCCTAATGGAATGGATAAAAAAATAGCCGGGGGACTCCCCCGGCACTTGGAGGTAGCTCAATGAGCCACCAACAACCTTATAGCATGCGCTGACAGTGAATACAAGAGGGGAGCGGGACGAAGCTGCTGTTGATAGTGCCCCTGAAATAGATTTGCAGCTTCTTCAAGATTACGGAACACGAGAATTGATCGTCGGAGCTGGCTTGCGATAACAACCCGAAGCTTGCCTTTGTCTGTCCGAACCTGATTCAGAGGCGCAGTGACACCATCCACGAAGGCGTGCCTGAGCTCCTTTCGTCTCGAGGCTCCCTCACGTGCCCGGCCGCGGGCGGCTCCCGGGGCGGTCGCCGCCGTCATTTCCGGCCGCTCCTCGACTCGATGTAGGCGTCCACGGACGCCCTCGAAACCAGGAGCTTCCTGCCGAGCCTGTACGAGTCGATCTCCCCCGACCAGATGAGGTCGTACGCCTTGTTTCGGCTTGCCCTCATGTACTCCTGCATCTCGATTACCGTCATCCATTCGTCGCGGTCTTGGTTGCCCTCGGGCGCGACGCATTCGGCTGTGCGTGCCATGGTTCCTCCAATCTTCCCGCACGGCACCGCGCGAGCACCCCGCACGGCACCGTGTCCCTTTTCGTCTGCACGACGATTGAACCGGCTGATGGCGATTAGTGAGCACGGCGCGAGTGGAGATGGGTCGAGGTGGGTCGAGCTGGTCGGGCCTCCACGAAACGGCCATGAGCCGCGTGCCTTAGCCGCGAACCGGCTATAGCTCGGAACTCTCTTAGCACGGACTCCCTGATTGCCTTCTGCGAAATTTGATCCTCTGGCTGGTCGACGATATAAATGCCGTCTCCCATGCTGTTGTCGGCCATGAGGGCGAAATACATCTGCGCGTTATATCCCTGCGAGAGCTCATCGTAGGCGTCATCGCCCTCGCGAATGATTGATTTAGCGGGTTTTAGCTTTGCGTCGAGCGCATTTTCAAACTTAGAGGTGAGCACCGACAGGGGAGCTTCCTCGTCATCTGGGTAATTGTTGATGGCATCGATGACGGTCTCGTAGCTAGAAGTGAGGGTATCGATGGACTTGCTCTTTCCGATCAGGCCGTCGATAAGTGAAGCGAGTAATTTCGGCGTGATTTCACTGACCCCAAGCTGCAAACAAATTGCAGCTCCCCAACAGGATTCGTCCTTGGATCAATTGGCGTGGACTCAAAATCAAAAGCGAAGTCTCGTAGACGCTGCTCGCACATAACGGCCCTTGCTATTGAATTGCCGATACGGTCTATTGAACGCCGGTACTCACCTTGGGCCTTTTGTGCGTCACCGACAATTTGGCTTTGGGCGGTTTCGCGCTTAGTAACAGCCTCTTCGACTTTGTTGGCGATGCGGGCATCAAGGTTGATTCTATTAACAACCGCTTGATGACGTTTTATGATACGCGCGAGCGCATCTAGAGTATGCTTTCCAAATAGCAGAGCAAATCTTCTTTCACAAGCGGTTCACAGTGACTAAGAATACAATACTTGCAATCTGTTGATTGAATCATACACATCAAAGATTTTAACTTGTCCTTGTCCATATATCCATCATTAAAGAAATCCTCACTGGTAGAATCCCCTAAAAAAAGAACTTTTTCTTCCGGTACATAAACACAAACAGTATCTTCTGAATGCGGCGAAACCGTATGAAAAATCTGAGCAGTGATGCCACCTAAGTCCAAGGTTAACTTATCGGAAAAAGATACATCAGACAGCACAATGGTCAGTTTATCCTGTCCGTAATATTCTTTCCTAAAATGAACATCTTCTTTTTTCAGGATTTCGATATAGCTGGGGTCCACTGCCTGTTTCTGCTGGTCTTTGAGAAACCCGTTTGTCCTGTCGTGGGCAATACTGATTCCATTGATGGCGTGCATCCCAAAGGTGTGGTCATAATGCCAGTGTGTGATAACCGTAAAATCCGGCTTGTTAAAATGTTCCACTTCAATTGCCCTGTAAAAATCCTGAACATGAGAAGCCGAATATCCGGCGTCGACTGCCAGAGAGAATTTATCTCCTTTGAGATAGGCTAATATTGGTCTGTCCACTTCGGGATCATGTTCTAAAAAATAGATTCGGTTGGTTAATTGATTCAATCCCATTTTTTGTCCCACCTTTCGGGCAATAAGTCTTTTAATGTAACTTCTCTGCCGTTATCAATGGCAACAATCGCATTTTCGTTTTCTATGTCTAACTGTGAAATCAATTCTCTGCATCTCCCACAAGGCGGCAGGATGCTGCCATCTTCATAGACAGCTACAATTTTTTTGATCTTCGTTTCCCCGTTCTTCAACATCTCAGCAATAGCTGCCTGTTCTGCACACATACCAATAGAACAGGGCACATCAATACATATGCCTGTATAAACAGCACCGCTTACCGTTTCCAAAGCACAAGCCACATGGCCCGCCTTCCCATTTTTCTTTAATTTAATGGGATTGATTGTATCTGTGGCAATATCATATAAATCTCTCATCATTACCTCTTTATTTGTGGTTTATTATGTTGTAAGTTGTTTCAATATTTAAGTATTTATATATCTATTCCTCCGCTTGTTCCATCATCTTTTTTTGCCAGTACTTGAAACTGCTTGGTGGTTTCCTCGTTGAATCTGGCCGATTGGAGTCGTCTCATTGCCTGTAGCTCTTCGAGCCCAATCGCGAAATAGCTGCCTCCAATGCGGCTTTATAGCCCTCTGATACTGCTTCGTAATTTCGGAAAAAGGCGGAATCGCTTTCGCAATTCCGCCCCGCAAACCCGAGGGTTTCCAACTGGAGCCTAT
>NZ_QSPM01000019.1:0-37797 GCF_003466445.1 Collinsella sp. TM05-38
CATGTATGTCAATCCTGGTCTAACAGAGCCAAAGAAAAAGCGTATGCAGCCATGCAGGAAGCGCTCAAAAACCTCGAAGCCGCAAAAGACGCCGCAAGTCCCGAGAAACTTGCGGAAATCGATGATGACATTGCCAGTTTTCAAGAGATCCACGACATGGTGGTGACGGAAGCCGCCAAACGGAGGGAACCCCTTCCCGCCATGCAAGCGAACGTCGATGCAGCCCAAGCCAAATACGATGAGGCCCACAACCGGACAAGCGGCCTTCAGGCAGAATTAGATAAGGTACTCAAGGAGCTCGGCGACGAGGCGCCCAGCACAGCTATTAAGGAGCATATTAAGCAGTTGCGCAGTGAGATCATGGCGGCAGAAAGGCGAGAAGAATCTTGTGAAGATGATCTTCACCGCTACCAACGCCGGCTCGAAAGCCAGGAAAACGGGTTCAGTATTTCGAAAGTGAGGCAGAGGAAGCTAAAGCCCACATCGACGAGGACATAGCCAAGCGAAATGCACTCCTCGGCGATTTGGAAAAGGCGCAAGCGGCCTATGACGACGCCTGCAAGGCATACGAAGAGGCAAAGGCCGCGGCAGACAAGGCCACCTCGCCCGAGATAACGAAACCCGCCGAGACGACAAAACCCTCCAGCTCAGCGCAGCCGGCCGAAACGGCACAGCCCGCCAGCTCGCCCGCGACCGGCAAATACGCTCCATCGAGCTCCACCAAGCAAGCAGATACGACCGACGGCAAGCTCGCGAACACGGGCGACACAGCACCGAGCGCAATCGCACTCGCAGGAATCACCGCCGCAGGACTCGGAATAACCACCGCAGCCACACGCCGCATCAAGAACTCAAAATAGCTGCCAGAGCATATCGCTCCCACCAGTCTACAAGCCCATAGACAAAGAGGCCCGTTTCCCCAACCAAAACCAGAGAAACGGGCCTCCTTACTTGTAAAAACAGATGGCAACGCCGCCGTCTCTTGAACCACGTAGCCATTGATGTCTTGGCGCAGTCAGCGAGCGCCATCCAGAGCGAACAAGTTGGCATGAAAAAGGCAAGGCATAGACCTTCTGGTCATGCCTTGCCTTTTGAATGACAAATTGTCGCTCTGGGTGGCGCGCAGCGTCGAGCATTGCGCGGTTTGGTAAAACCGCGCAAAAAGAAAGCCCGTGCGCTCGATGGATCCGGATGCCCGACAGAGGCTCCTTATGGCTGCTTCCTTCCGGACCTGACCAGATTCGGAACATGTCGTCATCCGAACCCATCGAACGCGCTAGGCGCTCGATATATCTTACCCGCTCCCGCCCGATGGGGCAAGACAGCTAATTTGGGACGGGGCTTTTTTGACTACTTTTTGACTGGTGGGTAGTCAAAAAAGCCCCGTCCCAAAATGACTACTTTTCTAGAGGCGGCCGAGGTCGTAGGCTCGCGCGGCAGACTCGCCGGCGCAGATGAGGTTGGTTGCGGCTTCTTGCGGATCGAGTGCCCGCTCCAGGTCCATGGGCTTGCGACAGATCGGCAGGACAAGGTCGATGCCCTGCTCGTACACCGCATCCAGGTTGTCGGCACGACCGCCCACGACGGCAACAACCGGCTTGCCATAGCGCTTGGCACGGCGGGCCACACCCACCGGCGCCTTACCGGCGGCGGATTGCTCGTCCATATTGCCCTCGCCCGTTATGACCAGGTCGACATCGCGTACACGCTCGTCAAACCCCACGAGATCGAGCACCGTCTCCACGCCCGAGCGTAGCTCCGCACCGAGCGCCAGCAGCGCGGCACCCAGGCCGCCGGCGGCACCTGCGCCGGGCACGCCAAGCACCGAGCCAAATGTCCGTGCGCCCTCGGGTGCGCGCAACAACCCCTGGGCTCGAGCCTCGACAATTGCCGTATCGAGCAGACGACCGTAGCCGACCATCCAGCTGTCGCACCTGCTCAGCGCCTCGGCGTCACCCGTCGGCAAGCCTTTCTGCCCGCCAAACACCGCCAATGCGCCCCGACGCCCCACGAGCGGATTCTCGACATCGGAAAGCACCACGACACGCGCACCGTTCAGCGCCCGAAGCGCTGGCGCCAAATCAACGCTCGCCACCCGCTCAAGGCCGGCAAGACCGGGGGCGACATCGCAGCCCTGGTCATCGACCACACGCGCGCCCAGCGCCTGCAGCATGCCGGCCCCACCGTCGTTGGTGGCACTGCCGCCCAGACCAATATAGATAGTCTTTGCCCCAGCACGGACTGCGCGAAGCATGAGCTCGCCCACGCCATAGGTCGAAGCCGCCAACGCCGCCGACTCCGTACAGGGCGAATACCCAATACCCGCCGCCTCGGCCATCTCAATAACAGCCGACTCGCGCTCGCCGTCCACCAGCATCCGAGCAGACACGCGTTCGCCCAAGGGACCTGCCACCTCGCAGGTCGAGAGCTCACCACCGCATGCGGCGATAGCATCGAGCGTTCCCTCGCCACCATCTGCCAGCAGCAATGTGCACACCTCGGCATCGGGCCAAACGCGGCGCATGCCTTCGGCAACGGCCTCCTCTGCCTGCGCACTCGACACGCTACCCTTAAAGGAATCAATCGCCAGCAGCACACGGCGGGGCCGGCGGCATGCGACACCAAAATCGACCGCCTCAACGGCAATATCTTCGGCACACGCGAGTGCCTCGGCATGAGCGGCATGCGCCTCGAGATCGCCCCCACAACCGCAGCCAGCACCATCGGTGCCACGCAGCCCACTAAAATAGCTGCTCAACACCTCACGACACTCGTCTGCCAGGACCCCAGCCGCCACGGTAAACCGATGATTCAGGCGCGAATCGGCATTCAGATCGTACAGCGAACCCAGTGCGCCGGCCTTGGCATCAGCCGCGCCATACACGCAGCGCCCCACGCGCGCGTTGACCATAAGCCCCGCACACATGCAGCAAGGCTCGAGCGTCACGTAGACCGCGCAATCGGAAAGGCGCCAGCGACCGAGCGACTGAGCGGCAGCGCACAGGGCCGCGAACTCTGCATGCGCCGAAGGGTCCTGGTCGAGCTCGCGACGATTATGCGCCCTCGCGACGATCTCGCCGTCGCGCACTACCACGGCTCCGATGGGCACCTCGCCCACCGCAGCGGCGGCGCGAGCCTCCGCCAGCGCCTCGCGCATGAACTTCTCGTCGATTTCGGTGATCGTCATCGTTCGCCTTCCCTGTTGCAGATTCAAAACGATGCTATCATTACGACTCACGGAGAGATGGCAGAGCGGTTGAATGCGGCGGTCTTGAAAACCGTTGAGCGCGAGAGCGTTCCGGGGGTTCGAATCCCCCTCTCTCCGCCACTTTTAGCGATGCACCGGCGTCATGGTCCGCTCGAACAGCGCATCGACAACGTCAGCCATCTCGGAGCGACGCTCCAGATCGTGACCCGATTCCCACCACATAGTAAAGAGCCGAATAATGCCGCCGGCGACAAACTCAGCCGTCGTGTCGAGCGGCACGGGCGCAAGCGCGTCCTCGTCTAGCGCACTCATCACACGCTCGCGGATAGAGCGGGCAATGCGATCGCAAATCATGCTGGTCAGCATGCCCGACATGCTGCTCGCCAAAATGTTGTCCATGAGCTGCTCATGGGCCAGAATCAGGTCCATGGCGTCGGTGAACACCTCGTGGCGAAGCACGCGCACGTCGTCGGCCGACACCGTGCCGCCCTCGCCAGCCCGCTTTTGCGGCAAACCCGACATAAGCTCATCGATATAAAAGGCAAAGTAATCGTTCTTGTCGCGAAAGTGCTTGTAGAACGTCGTGCGGCGAATCATGGCGCGGTCGCACAGCATGGCAACCGTCAGGTCCTCAAATCGATGCTCCTCGAGAAGCTCGGTGAAGGCATCGAACAGGGCGCGGTAGGTTTTCTTAATGCGAAGGTCCACTGGTATCGCCATCCTCAGGGTAAAGACAACACTCGTCAATCTGTCGCATATCTTACACCTGTATCTCGCGCGCTTTGCCCCGGTGCCAACCCCGCCGAAAACATAACGCTTACCGGAAAGTTCGGCACGACAAAACGTTGCGGGTATACTAGTAGCGTTATACCAACGGCAGCTGGCGCATGCCGCCGCGGCCATTCGAAACGGAGACATCATGCTTCCCGTCATCATCGGCATCGTTGTTGTTATTGTGATTGTCTGCGCCATCGCCGGCATCTACAACAACATGGTCACCAAGCGCAACCGCATCGATAACGCATGGCAGAACATCGATACGCAGCTGCAGCGCCGCAACGACCTGATCCCCAACCTAGTCGAGACCGTCAAGGGCTACGCCAAGCACGAGCAGGAGACGCTCTCCGCCGTGATCAGCGCGCGTAACACCGCCGTCAAGGCCACCACGCCCGAGGCCAAGATGGAAGCCGACAACGTGCTGACCGGTGCGCTGCGCCAGCTCTTCGCCGTAGCCGAGGCCTACCCCGACCTTAAGGCAAACACCAACTTTACGCAGCTGCAGGCGTCGCTCGAGGATACCGAGAACAAGATTAGCTATGCACGCCAGAGCTACAACGACTGCGTGCTCAGCTACAACAACGCCATTCAGACGTTCCCGGCTGTCATCTTTGCCGGCATCTTCCAGTTTAAGGAGCGCCAGGGCTTCGAGGCAGCTGAGGCCGCCCGCCAGACCCCGACCGTCAAGTTCTAAACAACAAGGCAGAGTCTTAAGCCAGTTCATCAACCCTTTGGGACCCAAGGCACAAACCTTGGGCCCTTTTCGTATCCACGCACAACGCGCGGCCAAAAGGCCGGACGCCATCTTTATTCAGATTAATTGTTGCCTGTTGCGACAACGTCGTTCCCGCAGAGCGGAGAGCAAGTTCCCTCCCGGCGCACTCCGCAGAACGCAAGAAGCCCTCGCCGCACGAAGTGCGCAGCGAGGGCTTCTTGCATGTCCGAGGACGCGCCGGGAGGGAACTTGCTCTCCGCCCGAATAGGAAAGGATAATTACGCGACGGTGTAAACCCAGTCGTGCTTATCCTCAACAGCACCAGACTGGATGCCCGTCAGGGTCTCGCGGAGCTTCTTCATCACAGGGCCGATCTCGGTGTAGCCAGCCGGGAAGGTCACGGTCTCGTCGGCGCCGTAAACCTTGTTGTCGATCTCGCCGACCGGAGAGATGACGGCAGCGGTGCCGCACAGACCGCACTCAACGAAGGTGCCGGCCTTGACCTCGGCCCACTCGACGGGACGCTGGTCGACGGTCATGCCCAGATCCTCGGCAACCTGAACGAGCGAGCGACGGGTGATGGAGGGCAGGATGGAGTCGGTGTGCGACTGCGGAACGACGAGGGTGCCGTCCTCCTTCACGAACAGGACGTTCGCGCCGCCGGTCTCCTCGACATAGGTGCGGGACTCGGAGTCGAGATACAGGTTCTCGGCATAGCCCCCGCGATGGGCCTCCATCGTGGGCTTGAGGGACATGGCATAGTTAAGGCCGGCCTTGATGTTGCCGGTGCCGTGCGGTGCGGCGCGGTCGTACTCGGAAACGCGCAGCTTGACGGGCTTAAGGCCACCCTTAAAGTACGGACCGACCGGGGTCACGAGAATACGGAACGTGTACTCAGGAGCGGGAGCCACGCCGATCACGTCACCGGAGCCGATCATAAATGGACGCACGTACAGGGTTGCACCGGAGCCGAAAGGCGGAACCCAGGCGGCGTTGGCAGAAACGACCTGCTTGACGGCCTCAACAAACTTGTCCTTGGGGAACGGGGGCATCTCGAGGCGCTGGGCAGAGTTATACATACGCTCGGCGTTCATGTCGGGACGGAAGCAGACGATGCTGCCGTCCTCGGCGGTATAGGCCTTCAGGCCCTCAAAGACCTCCTGGCAGTAATGGAAGATGCCGCCGCACTCGGAGACATGCAGGGTGTGGTCGGTGGTCAGGCCACCCTCGTCCCACTCGCCATCCTTCCAATGAGCCTCGTAGCTGTAATCGGTCTTCATGTAGCCAAAGCCAAGGCTACCCCAATCGATATCCTTCTTTTCGACAGCCATATGTCGCTCCTTACATACACAGTTGCATACTCGCGAACCCGCACGCAAAGACCGAGGCCGACCGCGTCGCAACGTCGCACGCCCGGAGCGTAGAGCCGGACGGGACACGCGAACAGCATCAAAGCCGATGGCACGTCGGTTCGCATGCACGAGATTGTACTCCCCGCATGCGTTGGATAAAACGTTTTTCTTTAACTAACTAAAGTATTTTCATTTGACCGAAGCAAAGGGCCCGCCACCGTAAACGGTGACGGGCTTCAACGGCACGGTTTGCGCGCTGGCTCGAGCTACGCGTTCTTTTTGCCCAGCTTAGCCTTAACCAGACCGACCACAGTCGGGATGATCGACACGGCAACGATACCAACGATTAGCAGCTCAAAGTGCTCCTGCACAAAGGGAATGCCGCCAAAGAAGTAACCCAGCAGCGTAAAGACCGTCGACCAGGTGATACCGCCCAGCACGTTATAGATGACAAAGTTACGCCAGTGCATGCCGCCCATACCGGCGATGAAGGGCACAAAGGTGCGGATAAACGGGAAGAAGCGACCCAGGAAGATGGCCAGGTGGCCCCACTTGTCCAGGAAGTCCTCGGACTTTTTGATACGCTCGGGCGTCATGGCCTTCACCTTGCCCGAGGCGATGATCTTTTGGCCAAAGAAATGACCGATCATAAAGTTGCACTGATCGCCCAAGATGGCAGCCGTCCATGCGACGGCCAACAGAGCCACGATGTTAAAGCCGCCGTTGTGGGCAAAGAAACCCGAGGCAAACAGCAGCGAGTCGCCGGGAAGGAACGGGAAGAACACTACGCCCGTCTCGATAAAGATAATCAGGAACACGCAGCCGTACGCCATAAGCGGGCCGGCGGCGATCCAGCCGGCGATCGCAGTGCGCGGATCCTTAAGCAGCTCGGCGATAAAATTGATGAAACCCATGAAGTAAAACCTCTCAGTTGTGGGCGCGGACACGTCCAAGTTGACCAGTATACGGTTACGACACGGCCACGCACACGACCTTACAAAAGCGTGACTTCATTACCAGCAAGTTTGCATAATTGACACCTGTCGCGCAAAGCAGGCAAGATTGCCCTTTCTAATCCCTAGCTAATCGCTATACTTTATTGAATTGCATTGTCGCGGCGCTAAGGGAGGGCGGCCGGTGAGCTTTATCAATACCATTCGCGAGGACATCAAGACCGTCCAGGCACAGGATCCCGCTGCGCAAAACGGCCTGGTCATCTTCCTCTCCTATCCCGGCCTACACGCCAAGTGGAACCACGTACCCGAGCACTGGCTCTGGGAGCACGGCCATCGCTCGCTCGCCCGCGTGCTCTCGCAAATCACCCGCCATATCACTGGCGTCGAAATTCACCCTGCCGCGCAGATTGGCAAGCACTTCTTTATAGACCATGCCATGGGCGTCGTCATCGGCGAAACCGCCATTGTGGGCGACAACTGCGTACTCTATCAGGGCGTCACGCTCGGCGGTACTGGCAACGAGACCGGCAAACGCCACCCAACGCTCGGCAACAACGTCACCGTGGGCACGGGCGCCAAGGTGCTCGGCAACATCCGCATCGGCAACAACGTCAAGATCGGCGGCAACTCGGTCGTCGTCAAAGACGTGCCCGACAACTGCACCGTCGTGGGCGTGCCGGGACGCATCATCAAGCGCAACGGCTGCCGCGTGTTCGAGGAGAGTTTCGACGCCAAGCAGCATCGCGAGTACATGCCCGATGACGCCGCCGAGCAGAGTGCCCTCAACCGCCAAGGCATCACCGAGAACGCCCGCCGCGTCAAAGAACTCGAGCGAGAGGTGGCGGAGCTCAAGGCCCTCGTCGCCAAGCTCGTGGACGAACGCTAGGGCTGCGGACGGTACAGACCCGCATCAACGCAAGAAGGCGCGCCAGGGAATCAATCCCCCGGCGGGCCTTCTTTTCGATGTGACAAGGGGACTGTCCCTTTGTCACCTTAGGCGAACTGACTCAGATAGAGGTCGGCGTAAGCGCCCTCGGCTGCGAGCAGCTCCTTATGTGTGCCCTGCTCGATAATGTTGCCGTGATCCATGACCAGAATCAGGTCGGCATCCACGATCGTCGACAGGCGATGCGCGATCACAAAACTGGTGCGCCCGCGCATGAGCGCGTCCATGGCGCGGCCGATGGCAAGTTCGGTGCGCGTGTCCACGCTCGACGTCGCCTCGTCCAGGATGAGAATCGCCGGGTTGTTGAGCAGCACGCGTGCAATGGTCAGCAGCTGGCGCTGGCCCTGACTAATGCTCTCGGCATCGTTGGCCACCCGCGTGTCATAACCCTGCGGCATGGTACGCACAAAGAAGTCGACCTGCGCGGCGCGCGCAGCCGCCACGATCTCGTCGCGCGTCGCCTCGGGACAGCCGTAGGCGATGTTCTGCGCAATCGTGCCATCAAATAGCCAGGCGTCCTGCAGCACCATGCCAAACTGCTGGCGCAGCTCGCCGCGGTCCATACGGCTCGTGTCCACGCCGTCGAGCGTAATGCGGCCACCGTCGATCTCGTAAAAGCGCATGAGCAGGTTGATGAGCGTAGTCTTGCCCGCGCCCGTGGTTCCCACCACGGCGATCTTCTGGCCCGGCTCGGCGGTAAACGACACGTCGCGCATAAGCGGCTTGTCGGGCGAATAGCCAAAGCGTACATGCTCAAAAGCGACGCGACCCTCAACGCGACCCGGCAGCTTGGCGGCCTCGTCCGGCAGCGGATCGGCCTCCATCTCGGGCTCATCGAGCAGGTCGAACACGCGCTCTGCACTCGCCAGCGCGCTCTGCAGCGAGTTGAAGGTAAACGACAACTGCGTCATGGGCTCGGACGCCTCGTAGATAAACTGGAAGAACGCCTGGAACACGCCGACGGTCATGTGACCGGCAACCAGCATACTGCAGCCCACCAGCGCGATCACGATCTGCGCCAAACGGCCGATAAAGCGCACCGCAGGGCCGACGGCGTTAATCATAAAGTCGGCCTTGGCACTCACGCGCGCCAGCTCGCCCGAGGCTTCGTGCACCTCGGCAGAACTCTGGCGTTCGCGGTTGAACGCGCGAATCACCAGACGGCCCGAGTAACCCTCCTCAACCGCGCTCGTAATCTTGGAGACCCATTCCTGGCGCTCACCGGTTACGTCATGCGTGCGGTGCGAGACCACCTTGGTCACCAGCAGCGATACCGCCGTAAAACCCAAAAAGATCAACGTGAGCCTAACGCTATAGACGAACATCATGATGATGGCGCCCGTCACGGTGCCGATCGACATCAGCAGCTGCAGCAATCCGCGCTGCATGCTCTCGGACATCTTGTCCAGGTCGTTGGTCGCGCGGCTGACTACCTCACCGGGGCGATGCGCATCAAAGTAAGCGAGCGGCAGACGGCTGAGCTTTTGCGCGATGCGGTTGCGCAGGCGCAGGTTGAGGCGCTCAGCAACACTCGACATCAAAAAACTCTGCAGTGCATAGAACGATCCGGCGGCCGTCCAGATTAAAAAGTAGACAAAGATGGTCTTACCGCATTGGTCCCAGGTGATGCTAAAGGTGGTTCCGCTGGCAAACGCCGCCTGTATTTGGCCCCACAGCTCGTCGATGACATGAGCGCTGTATGCCGGCGCGGCGGTGTTAAAGATGACGTAGAACACGATGCTCACGAACACGATATAGAAGCGCCAATGGTCGCCGGTAGCCTCGTTCCACAAACGGCGCACCGTCGCCCAGGTATCCCGAGGCGTCTCGTCCTCGTCTTCGTCGTCCACGTCGCGCATACGCTCTGCCTCGGCACGGGCGCGCTCGTCCTCGGCTCGTTCGTTTTCCTCGTACAGCGCTTGGCGACGAGCCTCGCGCTCGGCCGCTGCCTTGGCGGCATCGTCCAGCTCGGGTACCGCGGCAGCCGTTTCCTCAACCAATCCCGCGGCAGCGGCGTCATCAACGCCGCCCTGCTTCTTGAGCTCCTCGGTCATGCTACTCACCTCCCTTCATCTGCGATTCCGCGATAGCGCGGTACACCTCGCAGGTCTCCATGAGCTCGTCGTGCGTGCCTAGGCCCACGACCTCGCCGTCCTTGAGCACCACGATCTGGTTGGCATGCAAGATCGTCGAGATGCGCTGCGCGATGATGAGCACCGCAGCGTCGCGCGTCTCGTCTTGCAACGCATGGCGCAGGGCGGCATCAGTCTTAAAGTCCAGGGCCGAAAAACTATCGTCGAAGATATATAGATCGGCATGCTTCATGAGCGCACGGGCGATGGCCAGACGTTGGCGCTGGCCGCCCGAAAAGTTCGTGCCGCCCTGCGCCACCGGGGTATCGAGCCCCTGCGGCTGATCGAGCACAAAGGTGCTCTGGGCAACCTGGAGCGCATGAAGCATGTCTGCCTCAGTCGCGTCTTCGTTGCCAAAGCGCAGGTTGCTTGCCACGGTGCCCGAGAACAGCCACGCCTTCTGCGGCACATAGGCAATGCGCCCGCGAATCTCACTTTGCGAAAGCTCGCGCAGATCGACGCCGTCCAGGCGAATGACGCCCTTGGTGGCATCGTGGAAGCGCAGTAGGAGCTTGGCCACCGTCGACTTGCCCGAGCCCGTCGAGCCCACAATCGCGGTCGTCTGACCGCGTCGACAAGTAAAGTTCAAATTGCACAGAGTGTCCTCGTCGGCGTCGTCAAAGCGAAACGACATGTGATCGAACACGGCGACTGCATCCGCATCGTCCTCGAAGGCAGGCGCCCCGTCACCCAGCGTACGCTCGCCATCCACGATACTCGGCTCAATCTCCAACACCTGCTGCGCACGGTTGAGGCACGCCGCGGCGCGCGGAAGCGTCAGCACCACCATCTGCGCCATCATCACAAAGAACAGAATCAGGATCGCGTACTCCAGCACGGCCGAGATGCTGCCGATTTGCATCGCATGGGCGCCCACGCGGTTGCCGCCCACCCACAGCACCGCCACCTCGGCGATGTTCATCAAAAAGAAGCTGGAGCTGTCGAGCCCCACAAACAGGTGGTTGACCTTAATGGCATTGTCCGCGTAATCGCTAAACACCTCGTCCAGGCGCTGCTCCTCATGGCGCTCCTTGTTAAATGCGCGGATGACGCGCACGCCCACGATGTTCTCGCGCAGCACCACGTTCATGCGGTCGATAAAGCTCTGCAGGCGCATAAAGATCGGCGCCGCGTTGGCAACCGTAAAGACCGCCGCCACCAGCACAATCGCAACGACTACGCCCAGAAGCGTGCCCATGGCGGGATCGATAAACCAGGCGAAGATGATGCCCGCCACAGCCAAAAACGGCACGGGCAGCACCAGCTGAATCGTCTGCAGAATCGCCTGCTGAATCACGTTGATGTCGTTGAGCGAGCGCGTGATCATCGATCCGGTGCCAAAGCGCTCAAAATCGCTGGCCGCGAGCTCGAGCGATTTGTCGTACACGGCATTGCGGATATCGCAAGCCACGTTGGCGGCCAGGCGCGCCGAAAGATAGCAGCCCAGCACCGTGCCGCCGCTAGCCATGCTGGTCGCGATAAACATGTATAGGCCGTTGCGTAAAATGTAGTCGACATCGCCCGTGGTAATACCGGTGTTGACCATGTTCGCCAGCATCGTGGGAACCAGCAACGTACCGACGTTATCCACCAGCAGCACCAGCAGCGTCACTGCGACAAGCCCTCGATAGGGCTTCAAAAACCTCATTAACAGTCGCACGACTCCCCCTCACCTTGATTCTCGGCCTGGCTCTCGGCAGCGATATGCTGCTTAAAGGCATCGCACTCATCGCCGAGCGCATGGGAAAATTTTCCGATTAGGCGCATGATTTCGCGCTGCTCACACGGCTCAAGCGCGCCAAAGGCTCGCTGCTCGGCCTTGAGTGCCGGCAGCGCATAACGCTCGGCAAATCGCCTGCCCTCTTCGGTCAGGCTCACAACCTTGTTCTTACGACTGCCTTCGGCAAACTCCAACGTTGCAAAGCCCCGCGCCGTCAAGGTTTTAATTGCCGAGTTGATAGTCTGCTTGCTGTAGAACCATTCGCTTGTCAGACGACTCACAGCGATGCTACCGCCCGCCGTGCTGGTATCGACGAGCATCCAGTAAGCGCAGTCCGAAAGACCGCAGGCGCGCGAGAACTCCGAATAGATATGGTCGAGTCCATTGAGCAACCGGTCGAAGTCGACCAGCGTAACCGCACTATTCATCTATCCCACCATTCGATTGTCCGATTTTTGACCAATTTATGTCTCTAGATTAGTCCGAGTTTTGACTATCGTCAACAGGCGTTCCGCAAATGTTTGCACTTTTATGGCCTATCGGCAGAAAAAGACCGCCGGCGCGGGGGCAGCGCCAGCGGTCACCTGAAATTCGGGTTTTATTGCCTGTTAAGCGGCGACGGCCTCATAGACCGTAGCGCCCGAGAAGCTATCATGCAGGCTCTTGCCGGCAATCCACGGCAGCTCGACGACCTCGCAGACCGTATTGACGAGCTCGGAGCAGTCAGTAAAGTGGCCCTTGTCGTTGAGGGCCTCGCAATCCTGAACACGCCAATAGCCATCGGTGTGCGTGATGTAGTACTCGTGATCGTTGATCGACACGAAAGCGCGCGTCTTGGAACGCAGCAGCTTCAGAAATCCTTCGAAATCGGTCTCGACGACATCTCCAGCCTGGAACATGATAGTTACCTCCTGGCCCGGCGCCACCACGGCGCGTTGATAAACGTTGGTACTCCTTTAGTAAAACCTTTATCAGAGGTTATGCGTTCGTCATTTAGGCAAGTGGTAAAAAACCGCAGGGTAGACGGGATAAAACGTTTAACCATCCCATTGGTTTGTCACATTCTGAAGGTACTTTTATGCAAACCTACTTTCCCAATTGGAATCTATCCTTTTGGCCGGGCAATTGACCGTCTATCGTTTGAGCCCGACGGGTATGAACGGGGCATCTGCAACGCCATCGCAAGGAGACACCATGGAGACTATCGAAGCGCTCATTCACCGCCGCAGCTGTCGCAAATACAGCGATCGCCCCGTCGAGGCCGAAAAGCTTGCACGTATTATCGAAGCCGGCCAATATGCACCGAGCGGCATGGGCCGCCAGCCGGTGACGTTTGTCGCCGTCACCGACCCCGCGACCGCTGAGCGTCTCTCACAGCTCAACGCGCAAGTCATGGGCAGCAACAGCGACCCCTTCTATGGCGCCAAGACCGTTGTGGTGGTGCTGGTCGACCGCAGCGTGCCCACGCATCTGGAAGACGGTTCGCTTGCCATGGGTAACCTGCTCAATGCTGCCTATGCGCTGGGCGTTGATTCGTGCTGGATTCATCGCGCGCATGAGGTTTTCGATTCGCCCGAGGGTCTGGAGCTACTGGCCAGCTGGGGTCTACCCGCCGACGGAAGCCTACGCGGCGTCGGTCACTGCATTCTGGGCTATGCCGAAGACGCGCTTCCCGAGGCAAAGCCGCGCCGCGACAACGTCGTCTACGTAAGGTAACCCAGGAGCGTCATAGGGGTAGCTAATTTGGGACGGGGCTATTTTAGCTACCCCTCTCGCAACTTATATTGACGTCGCCGTTGTCGTCGTTTCGTTCGTGTGAGTCGTTTCGGCTTCGCTGCTTTGTTCGTCTTCGTCCTTTTGCGCATCGGCGATGGTGGTGGCCGCCGCGACGATACCGCGCTGGGGCACGACGCCCGTCTGGACCTGTGCGCCCTCAACAACTTCTGTGCCTGCATGCGCGAGCTCGGGCGATTTAAACATTGCGTCCAAGTTGGCGCCGCCGCCGGCGTAGCCAAGCGCAGCGAGCGCGATGACGATCGCTGCAACGACAACCACGATCGGCACGTAGCGATGCCAGCCGGCGGGATTGAGCCCGCTGCGGCGAGCCGCCCCGCGGCTGATGTAACCGAGTGTGCCGTCGTGCTTGAGCTTTGAGCCCACCACGCGCCTGCGGCCCCACAGCGACGACTCGGCCTGCATGGCCAAGCGAGCGCTTGCCGAAGGATAGCCATATTTAGTGCGCTTGAACGAGCCATCAAACCCCGAGGCGTGTTTGCCCCACGTCACCGATGTCGTGCGTCGGTTAACCGGCGCGGCGCTCCGTCTTCTGCGGCTCGGTTTTGAAGTCTCAGCCATATGCCCTCGCACGCCGTAACCAAATCGAAACAATAACGCTTTGGACTGTAGCACACGCGTCGCGCGCGGTCACGGGCGCCTCGCTCAACGGTCATCGTCCTTCAGCAAGCGCCACAGCGTTGTACGGCTTATGCCCAGCACCTCCGCCGCACGGGTTCGGTTGCCGTGGAGATGATCTACAACCAGATGCGCGATATCTCGCTCGGTATCTGCCAGCGGTCGCAGGATATACAGGTCACTTTCGAGCGTCGGGGCGCCAAAGGTTGCGGTCTTAATCACGTCCTCTTGGGCGAGCACTTCCTCCGCCACAGCGCGGTCCACCGTGCCCGCCCCCACCAATATATACAGTCGTTCCGAGACCTCGCGGAGCTGCAGATAATTGCGCGGCCAGCGGTAAGCATCGAGCGTCTTCGTCGCCGCGGCGGACAGCGTGGGTGCTGCCGTCCCAAATGCATCAGCGAGATATTCCAAATAGCGCGCAACCTTTGTCGACGCGGCTCCCTGCTCGGCAATCGCCGGCGCCACGCTCACCGCACAGGCGAAGCGCTCGGTCACAAAGGCGGCTTGATCACTTTCGCTGCCGCCCGGCATGTCGTTCGCCGTCAGCACCACATGGCAGCGCGTCGCCAACGCGGTGTCGGCCATCGTGGAAACGAGCTCGCGGAGGCGCTGGGGACCAACCGCATTCCAGCCCTCAATGCAAAGGGTCAGCCCTGTTTGAAACAGCGGCGATTCGGAGCTTTTGAGCACATGGCGCCAACCCCGATCGGTGAGCTCATCGAGCGCGACGGAAACAAAGGGTTGATCGGCAAAAGGACCGTCCAGATAGAGGCGCTTGGCTATCTCGACCTGACCCGCCCCCAGCTCGCCCTCGAGCATAAGGGGCACTCCGCGCGCGTAGCTCTCGGCGACCGGCGCAGCCATCGAGGCCGCCCCCTCAACGATGCCGTACGCGCTCGATTCGTAGCGGGCCTCAACTTCGTCGGCATTGAGCCATTCGATGCCCGCATGTGCCGCGGCGCCGCGCACCTCGCGGACCACGGCGACCCAAAGCCCCCCGCCCTCTTTGTCGGTGGGGCGAACGGTCAGACTCAGGCGCGCACCCGCACGTCCCATAACCAGACGCGCGCCGTCTCCTATACGGTCGAGGCGTTCGGTAACAAAAGCCGCCACATCCCGCTCAAGAGCCGCGTCATTCATGGTAGAAATCGCGACGTCCCCCCGCGCATCGATTGCCAATGCCGAGGCCCCGGCAGCAGCCAGGGCCTCGGTAAAGATGTTCAGCTTGGAATCGCTATCCATGATTTGCCCCTGTCCGCGGCGATGTGCAACCGCCGACGGTCGCACGACCGAGTGTTTCAAAATTGAACGATATTGCTCACCAAACACTATAGGGCAGAAAGCGCCGTCCTGCGAGTATAGGTGTTGCCCCGCATCGCCATCCTGGCGGGGCGATAAGAGCTCTTCGGGACCTATCAACCTGCGGACAAGCCATACCCGCAAGAGCTCCTATCGCTCCACCGTGAGAATGCGCTCACCAGCAGCCAACACGCAAACTGGCTACTTCTCTACCAGATTCCCAGCACGTACTGCATTCCCAAGCTCATGCACGCAATGCCAATCCAGCAGCAAAGGCCCAGCGCAATGGGCTTACCGCCCTTTTTGACCAGCTCAACGATATCGGTATTGAAACCAATAGCCGCCATGGCCATCACGATAAAGAACTTCGAAAGCTCCTTGATAGGTGCCATAACGGACGCGGGAAGCTGAAGCACCGTGGTGATCACGCTCGCCAGCACGAAGAACAGCACAAACATGGGAAACGCGCGTTTAAGCGAGAACGTGCTTTTGGCGTCGCCGCCAGCCTTGCGCGCTAGATGCATCTGCCAGCATGCGAGGACCAACGTAATGGGAATAATGGCCAGCGTCCTGGTGAGCTTGACCACCGTGGCGCTCTCGAGCACATTGGCACCGGGATGCATGCTGTCCCAGGCGCTCGCCGCAGCCGTTACCGACGAGGTGTCGTTGATGGCGGTGCCGGCAAACATGCCAAAGCCCTCGTTGGTCAGCCCGAGCATGCCGCCGAGCGTCGGAAACACGAGCGCCGCGATAACGTTAAACAGGAAGATGACCGAAATAGCCTGGGCAATCTCGCGATCGTCGGCATCGATGACGGGTGCGGTCGCGGCGATGGCAGAACCGCCGCAAATCGACGAACCCACACCCACAAGCGTCGCGATCTTGCTCGGCACGTTCATGACGCGGCAGAGCACGAAGGCGGCAACAAGCGAGGTCGAGATCGTCGCCACGATAATCGGCAGCGACTGGGCGCCCTTGGACAGAATCTGCGAGAGGTTCATGCCAAAGCCAAGCAGGATAACCGCGTACTGCAAGATCTTTTTGGATGTATAGGTGACGCCAGCAGCGAGCGGTTCGCGACGATTCTTGGGAAAGACGAGAGCCAGGACCATGCCAAAGAGGATGGCAAATACCGGCCCGCCAACCACCTCGATCTGCTTGCCGAGCAGCGTTGCGGGAATGGCGATGATCAGGCAGAACAAGACGCCCTTCCAGCGCTCGCGTACGATATTTGCCAGTTGCATATGGGATTCCTTCTTCCTATTTCACGTTTGCGACGACTTATGAAACGACAACGCTAAGCGCAATCCCGCGCAAGCGCAGGAAAAAATGTCGCAAAAGTTATCGGGCGGCGATTGAATTACCCACCGCGGAGGGCTGACTCGCGGCATAATAAACAACTGACATATGAGTGTGAATGAACGGTTGCGAGGCGCTATGGAAGAATCGATGCACATCGGCGAGCAAGAAGCGAGCCTACAGGACCAGTCCTACCACACCATTCGACGCAAAATCGTCTACCTGGACTACAAGCCGGGCGAAAAGCTGGGCGTTAAACAGCTTTGCGACGACCTGGATATGGGGCGCACCCCTGTGCGCGAAGCGTTGGTGCGTCTGGCGCAAGAGGGCTTGGTGCGCACCGTGCCCCAAAGCGGCACCTATGTCTCGCCCATCAACCTTACCCTTGCCGAGAGTGCCTGCTACATTCGCGAGCACCTGGAAAAGCAGGTGATCGTGGAGTGCTGCGCGCGTGCCACCTCGGTGGGCATCGAGCAGCTCGACCGCGCCATCGTGCTGCAGGAAAAGGCGATGGCCGAAGAGGATCGCATCGGCTTTTTTTTGAGCGACAATCTCATGCATCGCATGATCTTTAGCATCGCATGCCGCAGCACCGTGTGGTCGTGGCTCGAGGAGACCAATGCCGACCTAGAGCGCTTCCGCTGGCTGCGCGCCGCCACGCAGACGCTCGACAAGCAGGAGATTGTTAACGAGCACAAGCAAATCCGCCGCGCTATTGCCGGACGCGACCCCATCGAGGCGCGCTTTTTGGTGAGCAAGCACCTGCACATGATGTTCCGCAACCAGACCGAGATTCTGGACCAGTATCCCGAGTACTTCGAGACCAGCAAGCTCCGCTAACCTGCCAAAACCACCACAAAGGGGACAGGCACCTTTGTGGTGGTTTCTCCGTACAAAAAGGCCCGGCTCCGTCTGATGACGCGGAGCCGGGCCTTGACTGTTGGAACGCCGGAACATCCGCTACTCGACAGTAACGCTTTTCGCCAGGTTTCGGGGTTGGTCGACGTCGCAGCCGCGCAGGATGGCGACCTCGCGGGCGAGCAGCTGCAGCGGGACGCTCGCCGTGATGGGGCTGAACACGTCGCGGACTGCCGGCACGCGGATGATGCAATCGGCGATCTTGTTGATCTCCTCGTCGCCCTCGGTGGCAACGACGATGACCTTGGCACCCCGCGCCTTGCACTCCATAAGGTTCGACACGGTCTTGTCGTAGGTGGCGCTCTTGGTGGCCACGGCGATGACAGGGAAGCCCGGGTCGATCAGGGCGATGGGGCCGTGCTTCATCTCACCGGCGGCGTAGGCCTCGGCGTGCAGGTAGCTGACCTCCTTGAGCTTGAGCGCGCCCTCGTAGGAAATGGCGGCGCCCATGCCGCGGCCCACGAACAGCGCCGATTGCGCGCCCTTGCACAGCAGGGCGGCCTCATGAACGGTCTCGGTTTGGGTATCCAAAATCCACTGGATCTGCTCGGCCGTATCGGAAAGCTCGCGGAACAGCATGCGCGCCTGCTTGGTGGTCAGGCGGTACTTGACCTGCGCCAGCAGCAGCGCCAGCAGCGTCAGGCTCACAACCTGGCCGATAAAGCTCTTGGTCGAGGCGACCGCGATCTCCTTGTTGGCCTTGGTATAGATGACGCCGTCGCTCTCGCGCGCCACCGGGCTGCCCACCACGTTGGTGATGCCGAAGACCTTGGCGCCCTTGATGCGCGCATCGCGAATGGCGGCAAGGGTGTCGGCCGTCTCACCCGACTGGGACACGGCCACAACAAGCGTCGTCGGCGTGATGATGGGGTTGCGGTAGCGGAACTCGCTTGCCGCCTCGACCTCGGTAGGAATACGAGCCCAGCCCTCAATGAGATTCTTTGCAATGAGGCCAGCGTGATAGCTGGTGCCGCAAGCGATCACGTAGACGCGGTCGATGTCGTTGAGCTCCTCGAGCGAAAGGCCCAGCTCGTCGATGTCGAGCTCGCCGGCTGGCGTCATACGACCGACCAGCGTGTCGCGCACGACGCGCGGCTGCTCGTGGATTTCCTTGAGCATGAAGTCGGGATAACCGCCCTTTTCGGCCATGTCCAGATCCCAGTCGATGTGAGTGACCTTGGGCTCGATAACATTGCCGGCCTCGTCGGTGTATTCGACGCCTGCGGGCGTGAGCTTGGCAAACTGACCGTCCTCGAGCACCACGACATCGCGGGTGGCGTCGATGAGTGCAATGACGTCGGAGGCGACATAGGCGCCGGTCTCGCCTGCGCCGACCACAATCGGGGAATCCTTGCGGGCTACGGCGATCACGCCGGGCTCGTCAGCGCACACTGCGGCCAGACCATAGGCACCGACCACGTGGGTGCAAGCCTCGCGCACGGAGGCCATCAGGTCGTGCGTCTCGGCATAGGCCTCTTCGATCAGATGCGCAAAGACCTCGGTATCGGTCTCGCTCTTAAAGTGGTGGCCGCGGCCCTCCAGCTCTTCGCGCAGCTCAGCGAAGTTCTCGATGATGCCGTTGTGGACGATGGCGATACGACCGTCGCAGCTGGTGTGGGGATGGGCGTTAACGACGGAGGGCTTGCCGTGGGTAGCCCAGCGGGTATGGCCGATGCCGCAGGTAGCGTCGCTGTCGATATTGGAAAGCTCGCTCTCCAGGCCCGCGACCTTGCCCACGCGGCGGATGACGTCGAGGTGAGCCGCGGCGCCCTCGCCCACCTCGAGCGCAACGCCCGAGGAGTCATAGCCGCGATATTCCATGCGCTTGAGGCCCGTGACCAGGATGTTCTTTGCAATATCAGAGCCGGTGTAGCCGACAATTCCGCACATAGGATAAATCCCTTCGTTCGCGTGACTGCAAGACGTCCACGCACAGGGGGCGCTGAGACGTATAACGTTCGAGTATTGTACTCATGCAAGCGCAAGCTGATATACCAGAAGTGGTATCTCAACTTAGATACCACCCGATGCACACACCTCACCACCACAAAGGGGACAGGCACCTTTGTGGTGGTTTGGACCGGGGCGGCGGCCTATCCCGGCGAAAGATCTCGATCTGTAACATCTGGGCCGCAATAAGCCGGCTTAGTGTTACAGATCGAGACATTACGGTTCGGCCCCTGCACTATGTCTCGATCTGTAACAGGTAGAGCCGGTTTTGCCGTCCAGATGTTACAGATCGAGACAATTGAAGGCCCGGGCAGCTCAAACCACCACAAAGGTGCCTGTCCCCTTCGTGGTGGTCCGGGGCAGTAGCGGCGTTTCCCCAGATAAAACCTGCCAAAATTAACCTGTCCCTAATTGGCAGGTTTTGACACCCTAGGGGCGGGCGATGCTACAATCTGCCTTGTACTTGAAACGCATCAAAGGGGCCGCTATGGCAAAGGTGAAAATCAGCGACGTCGCGCGCGAGGCAGGGGTCTCGCTGGGCACGGTATCCAACGCGCTCAACCACCCCGAAAAGCTGCGCCCCGAGACCCTCAAACTCATCAACGAGACCATCAACCGCCTGGGCTACCTGCCCAACCAAAGCGCCCGCCAGCTCGCAGGCGGCACCACCAAGTCCTTTGGCTTGGTTCTCCCCCGCCTCGACCACGGCTTCTCGCTCCAAATTGCCAGCGGTGCCCACAACGAGGCACGCAAGCACGGCTATGACTTGCTCATCGCCAACGCCGACAACGACGACATTCTCGAAGACCATTACCTGCGCTATTTTATGGGCACGCAGATGTCCGGCGTCATGGTTCAGCCCATGGCGTCCCCCGATTGGCACCCCGCCATGACCAAGATTCCCGTCCCCATCGTCCATCTGGACGTCCATTGTTCAGAACCCGGTTACTACGTGGCCGCCGACAACGAGGCACAGGGGCGCATTATCGCCGAGCTCGCCATCGCCCGCGGCGCACGCCATATCACCGTTGTGGGCAGAGCGGCATTTATGCAGCTCACCCTGCGCGTCCTTGGCATCCACAAAGCACTTGCCCTGCATCCCGATATCAAAATTGAGGTCATCGATGCCGGAGAGTGGAATACCGCAGCCGACGGCTACGGCATCGGTACCCAGATTGCCGAACGCCCTGCTGACGAGCGCCCCGATTTTGTCATCGGCCTGACCGACGTATTGGCCTCGGGCGTTATCTCGGCGCTGACTGACAAAGGCATCTTCGTCCCCGAGCAGGTCCGTGTGGCCGGCTGCGACGGCAACCCCCTTGCATGGAGCGGGTCGGTTCCCCTTACCACCGTGGCGCCGCCGGGCTATGAAATTGGCCGCAAGGGCGTGCAGCTGCTCATGGAACAAATCGAGGATAAACCTGTCGCCAAGACCAAACGAGTCCGCATCGGCTCCGCCGCGCGCACCGTCACCACGGTCACGGCCAGCGAGGACATTAACCGTCAGGAGCTCGTGCGTCCCTTCTTGCTCGAGCGCGTAAGCACCCAAAATGCCAAGCCGCACCCGACGGGCCAACCCATGGTCCCGACAACCGACATCAACCTGGGCGCCTACTTGTAACAAAAAAACGCCGCAACGGAAACAGGCCCGCTGCGGCGTTTTTTACTGGCCCCATGCGCCCCCCCCCGTTTAGCCGGACCTGCGGCTACGGATATTTATGGAATGTAATCCAATTTTCATTAACTATTTTGTTAAAATAGACTCAATTCATATTTTTAGATATTTCCTATAAGTATTGATTTTGCTCCAGTTTTTTCTCGCCAAGAAAGGGGTTTCATGAATCTGATTGATCGCAAACAGTACCTCGACTGGCTCATTTCGTGGAAAGACTCGCACGTCATCAAGGTCGTTTCGGGCGTGCGAAGGTCCGGCAAATCAAAGCTATTCGAAATCTACCGTAGCTACCTGCTCGATCATGGAATCACAGGTGACCAGGTTATATCC
Organism: Collinsella sp. TM05-38; assembly: GCF_003466445.1. Classification (NCBI taxonomy): domain Bacteria; kingdom Bacillati; phylum Actinomycetota; class Coriobacteriia; order Coriobacteriales; family Coriobacteriaceae; genus Collinsella; species Collinsella sp. TM05-38. Next base: position 21,693 of record NZ_QSPM01000019.1, read on the forward strand.
CTCAACTTTGAAGACCTGGAGTTCGAGTCGCTTACGTCATATAGAGCACTCTACGACTACATTTCCGCCAGACTCGTCCCCGATAAGATGAACTACGTTTTTCTGGACGAGATACAGCACGTCGAGCATTTCGAAAAAGCCGTCGACAGTCTTTTTATCAAGGACAATGTCGACCTCTACATAACCGGTTCCAACGCCTATCTGCTCTCGAGCGAGCTGGCTACTTTGCTCTCCGGTCGCTACGTAGAGCTCAAGATGCTGCCCCTATCCTTTAAAGAGTTTTGCTCGGCAAAAACCAATGACGGAAAGGCTCCCGCGCAGTTGTTTGACGAGTACATCACCCGGGGCTCTTTTCCCTTTATCGCCGAGACGGGTATTCAGGGACCCCAGGCGCGCGATTATCTTATGAGCCTCTACGATACCATCGTCATACGCGACGTTATCGAACGCCTGAAGGTCTCGGACGTCCCGACCCTGCGCGATATCACCAAGTTCCTACTCCATAGCATTGGAAACCGGATCTCGATTAAAAAAATCTCCGACACGCTCTCGTCCAACGGCAACAAAACCGACCAGAAAACCGTAGCCAAGTACCTCAAAGGCTTAACAGACAGCCTTGTGCTGTACTTTGCTCCGCGCTATAACGTGCGCGGTCGGCAGCTTCTTTCAACAAACGGCAAATACTACGCCGTTGACCTTGGACTTAGAGGCGCTCTTGTCAAAACCCAAAGCAGCGATATCGGTCATATCCTCGAAAATGTTGTTTATCTCGAGCTCCTACGCCGTGGATACGACGTCTACGTGGGCGATATCGACGGCGGGGAAATCGATTTTGTTGCCCTAAACTCAGACGAGACAGCCTATTTTCAGGTTTCAGCCACAACGCTCGACGAAACCACCCTCAATCGAGAGTTGGCCCCCTTTAAGAAAGTCCGAGACAACTACCCCAAGACGCTTCTTACGCTCGACACGCTGTTTGCGGACGCGAACTACGAAGGAGTCCGCAAGCGCAACGTGATCGACTGGCTCCTTGAGTAACTTGTAGCGTCATAACCCTCCGCCAGCTCCTTACCAAGGCCGCAGCCCCAGTCGCTTAAAGCACAATGCCCCTCTTATCAGCCAAAACAGCAATCTTGGCGTGATAAGAGGGGCTGACTGCGTCAGCGCCTCCACGCAGGCGCCGTTGCCGCCACCGTCCCGCGGGATCGGGCGCGGGACATGGCGACTCACGTACAAACGCTAACACACGGCCTTGACCGCCGCCGTCAGATCGAACAACGTGTCGAGCACGGCCTCGCAGCCATCCACCACGTCCTGCGGCAGCGGCACGATATCGGGGACGGCAAAGACGTGGCAGCCGGCCGTGATGCCCGAGACGCAGCCGTTGCGTGAGTCCTCGACCACGGCGCACTCCTCGGGAGCAAAGCCCGCGCGCTCGCAGGCGAGCAGGTACATCTCGGGATCGGGCTTGCCGTGCGCGACGTCATCGCCGCAGGTCACCGTTTCAAACTTGTCAAAGAGACCGACCATCTTAAGGTTGCGCTCGGCGGTAACGTGGCGCGACGACGTCGCGAGGCCCACGTGATAGCCCGCAGCCAGCAGCTCGTCGAGGCACTCGGCGGCGCCGGCCTTAAGCTCCAGGTCGGTCTTGACCATCTCGTCGCGAATCTCCCTATGGCGACGATAGATTGCCTCAGCGGTTTCGCAGCTGTCGTAATGCTCCTCAAGGATGCCCATGACGTCGGGCAGCGTACGACCGATAAACTGATGGATCAGCGCATCATCAATCGCGAATCCCAGCTCGGCCGCGCCCGCCTTCCACGCCTTGATACCCAAACGCTCGGTATCGACCAGCGTTCCGTCCATGTCAAAAATAACGGCATTGATCATATCGGTCCCCCATCGCTTCGCGCTTCTGTACTCCCGCAACTTTACCGCACCTGTAGACTTGTATATAACGTATATAGCATATTGCACTTTCGTTACATAGATAGAAGTCTTATGACAAGCGGCTCGGTAGGATTATAGTTTTCGACCGAGTACTCAACGGCAAGGATCGATTCATGCTTTCAGACACCACCGCACCTGCAGAGGGGCTTCAGGACAAACTCACAGCGCTCGAGCAGCTGCTTTTGGCATACGGACGCATCGCCATTGGCTTTTCCGGCGGCGTCGACAGCAGCTTTCTGGCCGCGGTCTGCGCCCGCATCATGCCCGCCAGCACGCTTCTCGTTCACCTCACCACGCCGCTCATCGGCACGCCCGAGCAGGCTTCGTTTGAGCGGTCCGTTGACGGGCAGGCCGATGAGGGGCCGCATTTTAAGCTCCCCGTGCTCAATCTTTCGGTCGATCAGCTGCGGCTCCCCCAAGTAGCCTGCAACGATGCCGACCGCTGCTACCACTGCAAGCGCGCCGGCTTTACCGCCATCGTCAACCACGCCAAGTCGCTGGGCTTTCCCACCGTCATCGACGGCAGCAACGCAAGCGACCGCGGTGACTACCGCCCCGGCATGCGCGCTGCCCAGGAGCTCGGCGTACGCTCCCCTCTCATGGAGGTCGGCTTTACCAAGGACGAGGAGCGCGAGTTGCTGCGCGCCTGGGGATACCCCGTCTGGAACCTGCCGGCAGGAGCCTGCCTGGCCACGCGTGTCCCCACGGGCGAGGAGCTCACGCGCGAGAAGGTCGATGTAATCCGCACCTGTGAGGACTACCTGCACGACCTTGGCCTGGACCAGGTCCGCGCACGCCTCGTCTGCGGCTGCATGCATATCGAGGCCGCGCCGGCAGACGTCGCCAAGATCGCCGCCCTCGGCAGTACCGCGGTCAACGACGAGGGCAAGGCCCCGCTTCCCGTCGCCATCGAATCTGCCCTGCGCAACCTAGGCTGCGGTCATATCTCCCCCGAGGTAACCCCCTACATCCACGGCAACATGAACCAGTAACCCACCAAAAAGGGACAGGTTTATTTTGGCAGGTTTTATCTGGGGAAATATCGCGAGACAATCGCCCCTCCAGCACCCATCTGGCCTCGAGAGACACTAGAGAGGCGACCCGGCTGCATCTACTTCTTCCGATAGCGGCGGTTGCGGCTCGTCGATGAACCCATTACTTCAATGAGTCCTTTATCCGCCATTTTTGGCAGATGGTAACGGACGGACGAAATCTTAACCCCCGATGCAACCGCTATTTCTCGCGCCGTCATATCCATTCCGGCGCTGAGAGCCTCCAAGATCCTATCCGCCGTCGAAGCTGACAATTCTCTGCTCATATCGATAATTTCAAACGTGTCTTTGCCACATTTTGACAGGACATGTTTATCGACAAGGCCCCCGCAGATCAGGCGAATGTCATCCGAATCCCACTTCAAAGCCTCTCGTATTTTTTGAACATCGCATACGCACCCATGCTCCCGCATAAACATGAGCAATGTTTCCTCGCGATGCGTCAGTTCGGTGTCCACATGGCCCTGAATCCACATGCGGTTTTCAGCAAGCTCCGCCCCGTGCCGGGAAAGCAGCACCGTAAACGAATCGGCCTTAACGATAAATTTCGGCCTGCCAAGCGAACGAGACTCCATCTCGCGAATCATAGCCGGGATGCCAGATCCCTGACTTTCCGCAACAGCCCCCTCAGCATGCTCTAACGGCGTCGCCCCCATCAGGCTCATGAGCTTTGGGTTTCGGCAGCGCGATTCCCCGTCCGCAAGATTGTCCACCGTCTTTCCGCCCCAAAGCCCGCCGGGGTTTTTGATCTCTATTCTGTCTGGGTAGATATCGACGCTCACGGCCTGCCCCACAAACATGGGCGAATACTCTCGATGGATGCAGGCATTCGCCAAGGCCTCGCGCAAAACCTCCTGGGGTACTTCCCAATCTTCCCTTCTACCAGCGCCTCGCACTATCGCCGCTTTGCGCAAGTTTCGTCCGATCGCAGCGAGGGCATCTTCGATGCAAGCCGGAATCGGGCCATCGCACAACTGGCGGTCAATAAACCGGGGTTGCCCAGGAGCAGATTTTTCCACATCGGAATGAACGGCGACATCGATCATCAGCTTAGGATAGAACTGCTGGGGGTAGATTCCCGCCGACAGCAGCCCCGCGAGCTTCACAGCTCCATCCTTTGTAGTGATATTGAGTCTGGCCAGCTGCTTTTCCAGCGTATCGGCCCCGCGCAAAACGCGCGGGGTCTGCAGCCGGCGATTTGCGATAATGGACCGCACGACATCTGGATCCAAATCCTCGACTGTTGCCTCCGAAACCACCGTACCGTCTGCATCGCTCGGAAGCAACGCACTCTGTAGCTCATATAGCTCAGCGGGCGACATCTTGATATCTTTATCATCCACGCGCTTGTAGCTACCGTTCTGCACGCCGCGCGCGCCGATATAGCATGGCTTCGCTTTGAGCTCAAGTTCAAAGATGCGCACCAGAAGTACCTGGAGCCCGTCGACCTCGCCTCGATCAAGCTCATACCGTGGCGCATGGGTCACCACCGCCGCTGAGCCTCCGTCTCCGATACCCGAAACAAACTGGTCGCGCACCCTGTCGATAGCAAAGTTGGCAGAAGGAACAAATCCTTCGGCTTCGTTCAGGCCCAAAATAATGAGCCCGCCCGCAGTGTTCGCAAAAGCACTCACTGTCTCCCATACGTCTGCACTCAATTTATTCGTGCAGGCTTTAACTTCTACCGATGCGTCATCGGTCCCCCGCCTGCGAAGGCGCTCAACGATAAGGCCAAGAGGTTCATCCAACAGCATTGGCATTCCGTCTCTCTAAAACAATAGATTTATCTCTCTAAAGCTTAGTATATCTCTCTAACTTTAGAGAGATGAGCACCTTCTTTTAGAGAGAAATTTAGAGAGATGTATCGAATTCACTGCTAGATTACCTAAGGCCATCTCTCTAACCGACGTTCTCTTTAGAGAGACGTTTAGAGAGACGAGCGCATCTCTCTAACCATGGGCTCCGCTCTTTAAAGCGTACACATCCCAACCGTGCCCTAAGTTGCGGCGGGCATTACCCCGCCAACCCGCCAAAAGAGGACGGGTTTATTTTGGCAGGTTTTATCTGGGAAAACGCAAGCGGGGCCACGCCGAAGCCACCGTCATCAGCCTCGGCGCATACCTTTAGCGCACGGCCCTGACCGCCGCCGTCAGATCGAACAGCGTATCGAGCACGGCCTCGCAGCCGTCCGCCACGTCCTGCGGCAACGGCACGATATCGGGAACGGCAAAGACATGGCAGCCGGCCGCGATGCCAGAGACGCAGCCGTTGCGTGAGTCCTCGACCACCGCACATTCCTCGGGAGCAAAGCCCGCGCGCTCGCAGGCGAGCAGGTAGATCTCGGGATCGGGCTTGCCGTTCAGGGTATCCTCGTTGCAGGTCACCGTCTCAAACCTATCAAAGAGGCCGACCGTCTTAAGGTTGCGCTCGGCCGCAACGCGGCGCGACGACGTCGCAAGGCCCACGTGATAGCCCGCAGCCAGCAGTTCGTCCAGGCACTCGGCGGCGCCGGCCTTAAGCTCCAGATCGGTCTTGACCATCTCGTCGAGAGCATCCCTGTAGTGGGCTTCGACCGTCTCGACGATTTCGCGGCTGCCATAATGCTCCTCAAGGATGTCCCTGACATCGGGCATCGAGCGACCGATAAACTGATGGACCAGCGCATCATCAATCGCAATCCCCAGCTCGGCAGCGCCCACCTTCCATGCCCTCACGTCCAAACGCTCGGTATCGATCAGCGTTCCGTCCATGTCAAAAATGACAGCCTTGATCATATCGACCCCCTTCGCCGGCTTGCGTTACCGCAACCCTACCCCCACTTTGCAACTTGTATATAACGTATATATCATATCGCTCCAACCTGCTGAAAAGGGACAGGTTTATTTTGGCAGGTTTTATCTGGGAAACGACCTGCGGCGTCTCCTGCTAGACTGGTAGATTCGCAACCGACTAACCAGGAGCCCCCATGTCGCGCAAGTCCGCCTACAAGCAAGTACTTTCCATCGGCACCGCCGTGGTGCTGGGGTTTGCGCTGTTTACGGGATCGATCGACGGAGCGCCCAAGCTGTTGTCGCCGCAAAGCGATGAGCAGGCGGCGGCTCTGGCCGAGAAGCAAAGCGAGAGCCCCAACCGCACCGACGACGAAGCGGACTTGGTCGCCCGGCTCGAATCGGGAACGGCGAGCTCCCCGGACCCTCAAAACAGCCAGGACTCTGGCGATGGCTCCGATTCCGCCGCAACCGACACCGGTGACGACGCATCCGCAAACAGCGCCACCCCCATCGACGAGGTCGAAAACCCCGATCTCAACCGCGCCCGCGGCGTATATCTCAGCAGCATTCCCGACTACGCCGGCAACCCCTACGTTGCCCTTCGTGCCGACAGCACGCACGCGCTCGGCACGCCATCATTCACGCTCGATGAATACGAGCGCGCTGCAGAAGAGGGCTGCTTTAAGAAGTTCTCTAAACTCGACAGCCTGGGCCGTACCCGCAAAGCACTCGCCTGCATAGGACCTGAATCGCTCGGTCAGGGCAAGCGCGGCGATATCTCGCGTATCCACCCCGCCGGATGGCACCAGCAGCGCTACGACTTTATTCCGAGCCAGAGCCTCTATAACCGTTGCCACCTTATCGCTTGGTCGCTCTGCGGCGAAAACGCCAACCGCAAAAATCTCCTGACCGGCACGCGCTATCTCAACGAGACGGGCATGTTGCCCTTCGAAGAGCAGATCCTCGGCTATATCCGCGACACGGGCAACCACGTGCTCTACCGCGTCACGCCCATGTACAACGAAGAGGAACTCGTCTGCCGCGGTGTCCGCCTCGAGGCGCAGTCGGTCGAGGACCACGGCAAGACACTGTGCTTCCACGTGTACTGCTACAACCTGCAGCCGCATGTGCAGATCGACTACGCCACCGGCCGCAACCAGGCCTCGGGGGATTAGCCCCGAGCCACGACAAGAACCGATTTGCAACCCCACCGGGGATCAAAAAGGGCCGCTCCGGATCACCCAGAGCGGCCCTTGCATCGGCACGTATGTTACAGGCAACGTCACACGCTACTTGGCGCGGCTCTCCTCATAGCGCTCGACCAGCTTGGCCTGAACGTCATAAGGCACCTGCTCATAGCCCGCGGGCTTCATGGTAAAGTCGCCCGTGCCGCGCGTAATAGAGCGCAGGCGCGTCGAGTAATCCGTCAGCTCGGCCAGCGGCGCCTGGGCAATGACCACGGTGTCTCCGCGCTCATCGGTCTCCATGCCCGTCACGCGACCACGCGAGGCCGAGATGTCGCCCATCACGGCGCCGGCGTAGCTCTCGGGGATCGTCACCGTGATTTCCTCGATGGGCTCCAGCACCACCGGGTCGGCATCGGCGCACGCCTTGCGCAGGCCGATGCGGGCCGCCGCGCGGAACGCCATCTCGTTGGAGTCGACGCTGTGATACGAGCCGTCGTACACAGCCACGCGAATGCCCGTGAGCGGGTAGCCGGCGATGATGCCGTCCTTCATAGTCTCCTGAACACCCTTATCCACGGCAGGGATCAGCGAGCGCGGAATGCGGCCGCCCACGACCTCGTCCACAAACTCATAACCGTCGCTCGTACCGTCGGCGGTAATCATCGGCTCCACACGCAGCCAGCAGTCACCATACTGACCGGCACCACCAGTCTGCTTCTTATGACGACCCTGGGCACTTGCCGTGCGGCGGATGGTCTCGCGATACGGGATACGGATCGGCACGCTCTTGGCAGCGACCTTGGTGCGGTCCTCCAGACGATTGAGCAGGACCGAAACCTGTGCCTCGCCCACCGCCGAGATAATGGTCTGGCCGGTCTCCTCGTCGCGGTCGATGCTCATGGTCGGATCGGCCTTGCAAGCCTTCTCGATAAACGTGTAGAGCTTCTCTTCGTCGCCGCGATTCTCGGCCTCGATGGCAATGCGGTACTGCGAGTTGGGGAACTTAAACGCCGCAGCCTCGACCTTACCGGTAATCGAGAGCGTATCGCCCGTCTCGGCAGCCAGCTTGGGCGCCACGATGATATCGCCGGCATACGCGTGCCCGACCTCGGTCATGTCGCGGCCGCACATCACATACAGGTGAGCCAGACGCTCGCCCTTGCGCGTGCGGGCGTTGATCAGCTCAAGACCCGGCTCAAGCGTGCCCGTCAGCACCTTGATAAAGCTGATGCGACCCTGCTGCGGGTCGGCCAGGGTCTTAAACACAAACGCCACCGGGCGGTCATCGTCACTCGAGATCTTGAGCGAATCACCGTCGATGAGCGGCATCTCGCCGTAGTCCGTCGGCGCCGGGAAGTACGTGGCGATGTCGTCCATCAGCGAGTTGACGCCCTGCTCCTTAATGCAATCGCCCGCAAAGACCGGCACAAAGATGCGCTCGGCGATCGCCTTCGACAGCAGGCCCTCGAGCTCTTCCTGCGTCAGCGTCTCCTCGCCTTCCAGGTATTTCATCATCAGCTCGTCGTCGGCCTCGGCAACGAGTTCGCACAGGTGGTCGTGGGCCTGTTCGGCCTGGGTACGATACTCCTCGGGAATCTCCGACTCAACGGCTTCAGCGCCGTTGCAATGGCGCGCCTTCATGCGCACCAGGTCGATGATGCCGTCAAAGTCCTCGCCCTCGCCCCAGGGAAGGGTCACGGCGCCCAGACGCGTACCAAAGCGCTCCTGCAGCAGGTCCATCGTGGTCGCAAAGCTGGCCTCGGAGCGCGACAGGCGGTTTACGAACACCGCACGCGCCAGACGCAGGTCCTCGGCGGCATACCAGAGCTTAACCGTCGTAGGCTGCGGGCCGGCCTCGGCGTCGACAACAAACAGAGCCGTCTCGCAGACGCTCATCGCGGCATAGGCGTCGCCGATAAAATCGGGATAGCACGGGGCATCGAGCACGTTGATGCGCGCGCCCTTCCAGTCGATCGGCGCAATGGTCGTCGAGATGGAAAATGCACGCTTGACCTCTTCGGGGTCATAGTCAAGCGTGGGCTTGGTGCCGTCGTGGCCGCCCAGGCGGGCGGTCTTGCCGGAAAGGTGGAGCATGGCCTCGGCGAGTGAAGTCTTGCCCACCCCGCCTTGGCCTACGAGCACCACGTTCCTTACGTTACCGGTCTTGGGAGCACCCATGATGACCTCCTTGCAGGGCCGCGCGCAATGCGCGACGCCAACGGGGAGAGTTCGCGGTCGGTGCCGTCCCGGGAGCAGCATGGTCGGCAGCCGAGCCGACTCACCCTCCAAATGTCCTATGCCACCACCCTACCCTTGCATCCGCCTGTCCATGCACACCTTTCGGCGCACGTATGAATACAGACGGCGAGAGGCCAGAGCAAACGTGCGAGGCGATTATTAAACCCCATCGATACAAATAAAAGCCGCCGCAGGCCGTAAGACCTGGCGGCTTCGCCTCAATTAAAAAGTTGAGTAAATAGCTGAGCCTACCCCTCGATACGGCTCAAGAACTCGCGGGTACGCTGCTCGCGTGGATGGTCGATGACCTGCTCGGCAGGACCTTCCTCGACAATACGGCCGCCGTCCATAAAGACCACGCGGTCGGCAACATCGCGCGCAAACTGCATCGCGTGGGTCACGATCACCATCGTCATGTTCTGCGCCGCAAGGTCTTTAATGACACGCAGCACCTCGGCCGTCAGCTCTGGATCGAGCGCCGAGGTCGGCTCATCAAAGAACAAGATTTCCGGGTCGAGCGCCAGGGCGCGGGCAATACTCACGCGCTGCTGCTGGCCGCCCGAAAGCTCGCACGGCACCTTGTTCTCGTTGCCCACAAGCCCCATCTGAGCAATCAGCTCGTGCGCACGAGCTTCCGCCTGCTCGCGCGGGCGCTTAAGCACGCGGATCGGCGCGTCGGTGATGTTTTTCATCACCGTATAGTGCGGAAACAGATTGTAGTTCTGGAACACCAGGCCGAATCGCGAGCGCGCCTGCTTGGGCACATCGCCCTTCGCATACACCGCGCCCGAACCCGCATCCGTCGCGACGGCAAGGCCGCCAAACGAGAGCGAGCCTCCGTCGAGCGTCTCGAGCAGTGTGGCGCAACGCAGCAGCGTGGACTTGCCGCCACCCGAAGGCCCGATAATCGCCACGACCTCGCCACGCTTCACCTCAAGCGAGATATCCTTGAGAACCTCATTGCCGCCAAACGCCTTGCGCGCGCCTTCGATCTTCATCACTGAGTTAGTCATGGTAATAGTCCAGCTTCTTTTCGGCGGCGCCCAGCAGCATCTCGACCACAAAGTTAAAGACCCAGTAGATCAGCGCCGCGATTGCAAACGGCACCATGTTCACTTGCGAGGCAACCAGCGCCTTGGCCGTCGAGAACATCTCGCCCACGCCAATGGCAAATGCCAGCGACGTATCCTTGACCAGCGTGATAATCTCGTTGCCCATCGCCGGCAAAATGCGCTTAGCGACCTGCGGCATCACAATGTACAAAAACGTCTGCAGGCGCGAATAGCCCAGCACCTCGGCAGCCTCGTATTGACCGCGCGGAATGGACTGCAGGCCCGATCGATAGATCTCGGCAAAGTAGCCGGCGTAGTTGATGATGAACGCCACAACGCACGCCGTCCATTTGGAATCGGGTGTGAGCGAGATGCCAAACACGTAGTACGGGGCAAAGTAGATGGCAAACATCTGCAGCATGAGCGGCGTGCCACGCATGACCGAAATGTAGATGCGCGCAATCCAGCGAAGCGGCGCGATTTTGCTCATGCGCATAAACGCCACGGGGATTCCCAGTGGAATCGACCCGAGCAGCGTCAGCACAAACAGCTGCAAGCTGACCAAGAATCCCTGGCCAAGCATCTGCATCATGACTTGGATAGACAACCTACCCTCTCTTTCGCAACAGCAGAACAGCGGATCTTATTCTCAAATAGGCGCAGTGCCCAAGATTGCGAGCGACAAGCCCGACGAAGCGTACTTTGGTACGCGAGGAGGGTTTGAGCGGCAAGATCGGGTTCCTGGGAAAGCCGTTATTTGAGCACCCAATTATCGAAGGAAAGACCGTAATCTGCATACTTGTCGCAGAGGTCCTTAACCGTGCCGTCCTCGTAGAGCGCCTTGAGCGACTCGGTTACAGCATCGGCCGACTTGGTGTCGCCCTTCTTAAAGCCAACGGCGTAGTGCTCGCTGGACAGCGGCTTGTCGAGCTGCGTATAGGCATCGGGCTTGGCGGCGAGCTGATACTGGGCAATCGAAAGGTCGCAAGCCACGGCATCGACCGCGCCGCTCTCGAGCTGCATAAACGCCGTGTTGTACTCACCGATGGTATCGAGCGTGGCAAACGTCGCGGCCAGATCCTTCTGGTCGCCCTCGAGCACATCCTGCGCAGCGGAATCGGTCTGGGTGATCACGGTCTTGCCGGCAAGATCGTCCCAGCTCTTGATGCCCGCATCCTTCTTGACCACGAGCACCTGCTCGTTGAGCATGTACGGCTCGGAGAACGTGTAGTCGTCCTCGCGACCCTCCATGGTAAAGCCGTTCCAGATGCAGTTGATGGCACCCGAGTTGAGCAGCGTATCCTTGGCATCCCAGTCGATGGCCTCGTATTTGACCTCCCAGCCTTGCTTGTCGGCAACGGCCTTGGCCAGATCGAGATCAAAGCCGGTGTACTCGCCGTCGTCGCCCACAAAGCCGTACGGAGGATAGGACTTATCAAAGCCCACCACGAGCTTCTTGGACTCCGCAGCACCCTTCACATCCTTGGCCGCGGCAGAGCCAGCAGCGGAGCCCTTGCCGGCACCACCGCCGCAGCCGACAAGACCAAGGCCAAGCACCGTGGCGAGTGAGCCGGCTAGACCAACAAACTGACGACGAGACATATCGGTATTCATGGTATTCCCCCTTGCTGGCACTTTAGTTAAGTAAAGTGAGTCGTGTAACGTTCAGAATCATACACTCTACCTAGATAAAGTACAAGGGAGGGGTTGCCCAGCGCGGGCGGGGAGCGGCGCGTAATTAAGTTTCCTGCTCTACAGTCCTGCTCACGACGGAGGCCACATTAAGTGGCCTCCTGTTCGTGCGGAACTCGCGACAAATTAAACTCCGCGCCGGGCGCCACTCAGCCGGGAGACAACGTGCTCGGAACCTTAAATAGCCTCCTCTCCAAACGGGCACGTTGAATGCACGGTACAATTGCTTCGGACTTTTCTTTTATTAAATAGTGGGGTTAATTCATGGCAGAATCTCGTGCGGAGCGTAAGGCTCGTCGTGCTTTGATCGAGGCGGCTGAGGGGTCGGGGGAGAAAAAATCTTCTAAGAAATCCAAGGCGTCTCAGGATGCGAAGGGTAAGTCGGCCAAGGGCAAGGCTAAGGCCAAGCGTTCTGGCTCTCGCCGGGGCGGGGATAAGGCATCTCAGACTCGCCCCAAGCACTCGTATAATGATCCGGCTTCGGCTGCGCGCAAGACTGTGGACCCCAAGTCTCCCTGTTCGATCATGAAAGCTTGCGGTGGGTGCATGGCGCTCAATCGTCCTTATAAGAAGCAGTTGGTGGCCAAGCAGGCTGCTATGGAGGAACTGTTTGCTGAGCTCTGTGAGCGCGAGGGCATAACCGTCGATCCCATTCGCGGTATGGGCGTCACCCTAGGCGACCCGGGCAAATATCCTGCGCCGCGCGGTTTTCGTCATAAGGCTGCCACTCCGTTTGCTCCCGGTAAGGAGGGCGCTGTCCGCTGCGGTTTCTTTGAGCGCGGCACGCACAAGATCGTTGCCGTACCCGAGTGTCCTGTCGAGGCGCCGGGTGCTCGTCAGATTCTCAACGGCATCGCTCGCGAGGCCGAACGCCTGCACATTCCCGCCTTTAACGAAGACAAGCATCTGGGACTGCTTCGCTATGCCGTCGTTCGCTGCGGCTGGCGCACCGACCAGATTATGATCACCCTTGTGACCGCTCAGCGCGACTTGCCGCATGCGCAGGAGTTCTTTGAGGCCGTCGCCGCACTCGATCCGCATATCGTCACCGTTGCCCAAAACATCAACGGACGCCCCGGCAACGCCATTCTAGGCGAGGAGACCCGCATCGTGCATGGCGCCGAATGCATGCGCGACCAGCTGCTCGGCTGCGACTTCGACATCTCCCCCACCGCGTTCTATCAGACCAACCCGCAACAGACCGAGCTGCTCTACCAGCTCGCCATCGACGGCATGGACCTGCGCCAGGGCGACGTGCTTATGGATGCCTACTGCGGCAGCGGCACCATCGGCCTTTGCGCCGCAAAGGGTGCCCAGGACAAGGGCATTGGCATCATGCTGCTCGGTGTGGAGCGAAACCCCGCGGGCATTGCCGACGCGCGCCGCAATGCCGAGCTCAACGGTCTCACCCGCAGCGCTTGGTTTATGGCCGACGACGCCACCGACTACATCCTCGATGCCGCCGACAACAACGAACGCGTCGACGTCCTTTCCATCGACCCGCCGCGCGCCGGCTCCACCCCCGAGTTCCTCGAAGCCGCCTGCGCACTCAAGCCGCGCCGCATCACCTATATCAGCTGCAACCCCGTGACCCAAGAGCGTGACCTGCACCAGCTCCTCGACGGAGGCTATCGCTTGCTCAAGATCACGCCGGTCGACATGTTCCCCCATACCGACCACACCGAAACCGTAGCGATCCTCGGGCGCCGCTAGCCCACCCCAGTAGATTTTTGGGACATGCCTTAAAATCTACCGGCACAAGAAAGGGGGCGGCCCGTCTGGACCGCCCCCTTTCGTTGGCTATATGAGCCCGCTACATGCTCTTGCGCAGGTCGCACACGCCGGCTGCCGCCATCTCGCGCAGCAGCGTCTCGCGATCGCGCGTCACAATCAGGTCCAGCGGGAAGTGAATCTCATCGAGCATCTTGCGCGCCTGCTCGAGCTTGCCAATCGCCATACCAATGTGCGCGTCGGTCGAGATGCCAATCCCCACGCCCAGCTCGGCGCAGCGCTCGGCAATCTTGCGGCACACGCCCCAATGCTCGGCATCGGTACCATGTTCAAGACTATGGTTGTTGATCTCGATAATCTTGTGCTTGGCCTTGGCCGCCAACAGCACCTCATCGATATCAAACGGAACGCCCGAGCGACCCGTGTGACCCAGCATGAACACCTTGGGGTGCTCCAGGGCATTGATATACATCTCGGTCACCTGGGCAAGCGTCGCACCTTCGGCAATCTGCGGATTATGCACGCTTGCCACCAAATAATCCAAATTGCGCGTAACCAAATCGAACAGCGAATGCTGGCGGCTGAACGGATCGCCGGCAATATCGAGCGTGACAGGAGTGTCCTCGCCAAACAGGCTTCCGTCCAGCGAAACGATATCGGCCTCGGCACCGCGCAACACCAGCACGCCACTCCAAATGCGAGGCCAGACATCCTGGTTGATAAAGAACTGGTAGCTACGCAGGTCATTGGGGCAAGGCGAAACCATAGAGCTCAGATGGTCGGCAGATCCGAGCACCTGCAGGCCACGCTCTGCCGCCCAGTACACATTCTCCTCAATGGTCGAATATGCATGCGCAGAGAACATCGTATGAGTATGGATATCACAAGAAAGCAGGTAGGGCATCGGATCTCCTTATCCGGCATGGCCGTCGCGTATATTCATTGTACGCATAGCCTTCGATAGTCGTAAAACTGCTTCATCCCAATCACACAACGGCATAGACAACGGGGTCTGGCTTAAAACCAAACCCCGTTTCACGTAAAACATTGTAAGCAGAGCGCTTTACTTTCGAAGATATTCGTCGGCCAGTTGCTTCCAGGCAGGCAACGAATTGACGATGGTCTCGTAGCTCACGCAGTAGCCCAAGCGGAACCAGCCCGGCATGCCAAAGCTGTCCGAGGGCACCGCAAGCAGCTCATACTTCTTCGCGCGCTCACAGAAAGCGTTCGCATCGGGCTCCAGCGCCTTCACCCATAGGTAGAACGCGCCATTCGGCTCAACATAGGTGTAGCCGTACTCCGCCAGTGCATCGGTAAGCGCGGTGCGGTTGCGCGCATAGGCCTCGACATCGCTCGGTTCATCAATGCAGTCGATAATCACGCGCTGGAAGAGCGCCGGAGCGCACACGAAGCCCAGCGTACGGGCGGCACCGGCAACGGCGGGCATTAGACGAGCTGCCTGAGGATTCGTATTGGGAACCAGGATCCACCCCACGCGCTCACCCGGCAGCGACAGCGACTTGGAATACGAGTAACACACGATGGTGTGCTCGTAGATCGAAGGCACCCAAGGAACCTCGGCGCCATAGACGATCTTGCGATACGGTTCGTCCGAGATCAGCATGATCGGATTCTCGGAATCGCGCTTGGCGTTGACCTCGCACAAAACTTTAGCCAGGCGCGTCAAGGTATCGCGCGTATACACAGCGCCGGTCGGGTTGTTGGGTGAGTCGATAATGACGGCAGCCGTCTTATCGGTAATCGCCTTGAGCACGTTATCCACGCTCAGCTGGAACGTATCTTCATCGGCGAGCGCCTCGACACACGTACAGCCGGCCTTCTCAATCCACACGCGATACTCCGGAAAGTACGGAGCGATAACGATGACCTCGTCGCCCGGATTGGTAATCGCGTTGAGCGTACAGGTGAGCGAAGCCGCCGCACCCACCGTCATAAAGACATCCTTGCCCTCATAGCTCGTGCCAAAGCGGCGGTTGAGCGATTCGGCCACGGCGGTACGGCACTGCGGCAGACCCGGTGCAGGCGTGTATCCATGCAGCTGGTCGCTCGGCAGCTCCAAGGCCTTCTTAATGGACTCAGCCACGGCGGCAGGTGCCGGAACGCTCGGGTTACCCAGTGAGAAATCGAACACGTTTTCCGCGCCGATCTGTGCCTTGCGCTCAAGGCCGTAGCTAAAGATCTCGCGGATGATGGAGCTCTCCGCACCGCGCGCATACATAGTATCGTTGATCATCTGTTCCCCTTTCGCATAGGCGCTATTGTACGCTTTAGCCGAGCAAAGTGCCGCAGCAATGTTGATTGGGGACAGACTTAAATGCGTGAAAACGCTCATTTAAGTCTGTCCCCAATTAACAGATGGCCCATATCGCTCAAAAGAAAAGGCTCTGTTAGACCAGGATTGACATTCCGCC
>NZ_QSPM01000002.1:0-173559 GCF_003466445.1 Collinsella sp. TM05-38
CTTTACGCCCGCGCCCTGCATAGAGTTCGATTCTCCGCGGTTTGGGGGGATCCGTTGATGCTGGGCGAGGCCAGCTGAGATTCGATAAACATCGCATCCATTTTGAGTCGTAAGTTTGCGCGGAGAATCCGCGTATTTGCTTCGCAAATCCGCACCGGCTTCGGCCGCCTGCCGGCGTCCTCGCCCGCGGGCTAAAAACGCTCACGCGTTTTCTTTACGCCCGCGCCCTGCATAGAGTTCGATTCTCCGCGGTACGGGCTGGAAATAAAAAGGCAGGTAGATACGAATATCTACCTGCCTATTACTTGTGGTGGAGGCGCGGAGAATCGAACTCCGGTCCACGAAAGCCCCCTGATTGGCATCTCCAAGCTCAGTCGCTGGTTTTGTCTCGGACGCTTTGCGCGCAGCGACACGCTCGCGGCGTCCTAACCGGTTCGGTCTTAGCCTGCGCCATACCGATTACGTGCGCAGGAGCATTCCCCTAAAATGACGTCGCGCCGGTGTCGGGGAAATCACCGGGTTGACGCGCCGCTATAAACTAAGCAGCGAGAGCCATAGGCTCAAAAGAAGAGTTGTTGTCAATTCAATTTGACGGTACCCCTGTTTAACGAGGCGAGGAGACCTCGGCTTGCTTCCTCTCTCAGAGCTATCGTGTCGAAACCAGTCGCCCCCGAATGTCGGTAAAGTCTGGATGGCATTGGGCACGAGTACCCAACAGCCGTCGACTTTTCAAGGAACATACGGGGCGAGCCCCGCTTGTGAAGTGCTATGTTACCACGTTCTCAAGGAAGACAGATGTTCTATCCACGAGCTGTGAAGACCCCAATGTGCGCTGTACTTCGCACTTTTGCTACCGATCGCGTCACGTATATTTTCGCCAAGCACAATTGACCCGTCGAAAGGACCGTTATGGATACCAAGCAGCAACTCGTCAATGCCCTCGCAGGCCTGGGCTCAACCATTACCGAAGCTATGGATGTCATCGAGGGCTTTGTCCCCTGCGGACATCCCGCCCTCACGGTATCGAACGCACTCGTCGCGCTGGACGCTGACGATGATGCAGCTCTCGCCCAGCAGCTTGAGACCGTCGAGGACTTTATCGACCACGTGAGTGAGAACCGCGGCGTGGCCGCCTACCACGGCATCGAAGTCGAGCTCGCGGGTCCCAAGGCTGATCTGCTCGCAGCAATCCGCGAGGTAGGCGCCCTCATGCAAACCGCAGGCGTCAAGAACACCCAGGTCAACGAGTGGGTCTATCGCAGTCTGGCAGTACTCGACAGCTCCGACGAAAAGGCAGCCGAGCAGCTCGCAGAAAGTCCCGCCATTAAGGCCGAGCTTTTGTAAATAGCAGACGCGGGCCCCTTGGATCATCGTCGTCCAAGAGGCCCGCAAGCAGTTCGCGTCAACCGATAGCCGCGCCGCCGCGTTTGGCCAAAGCAAGAATCGGCATCATTTGACGAGGTGTCTTTGCTGCAAGATCGGCATGTTCGAGCAGTTTGCGATCGTTAGTTACCAAGTAATCAACCTGCGCGCGCTTGCATGCGGCGAGCACCAAGTTGTCCTCGTAATCGCGATGGAGCGTCAGATATTTGTTGGCCAGCCAAAGATCCGACGCATCTGCACCCACGGCCGTGGCGTTTTCGGTCATATTTCGAACAAACGCCAGCGCCGCATCGCCAATCGCGCGGGCAGAAGCCTCGTCGAGCGCTCCCCCGCTGGCAAGAACGCTACGCTTCAGCTCGTGTTGGACAACGTACAGCACGTCCTTAGCGATATGCACCGGAAAGAACAGCAACGCCCCCGTCTCCATCGCCCGCCCAATAAACGCACGCGCGGCAAGCGACTCGGCATGGTCGACGCAAAACGAATCAACCCATACGTTGGCATCCACCATTATTTTGAGGGGAGCCCCGCTCACACGATCATCCCCTTTTGGCGATAGCGCTCGTCCATGGCTTCCGAATAGATTGTGTCCCAATCGCGATCGTCGGATACGTGCGACGTAGCGATGCCCAGGTCCGCGTAAAGCTGATCCGCCGCCGCCCATGATGCGGCGAACGGAGTATCGGGCGCGACGGTCTGCCGCCGGTCGTCGACGGCCGCAAGCACTTCCTCGCACTGCCCGCCACCCTGCGCGACCTTGGCCACCACCTTTTTGATGAGCTCAGGCAGTGACCTGCCCGAAAGCTGCAGCGCTTCCTCGGCGCGCTCTTTAACCGAGCGATCTACGCGAACATTCACCTGCGCCATGCTGCCAACGGTAGCCATCTCAACCTCACCTTCAGAACTTACTAGCAGTGCTAGCACGATCATATATCTGAGCTAACATCTCGTCAAACAAAAGAAGGCCTGCACCCTGGCGGCTGCGATGCCGCCAGGGTGCAGGCCATATACTCAATCGAAAACGCTAACGCAGGTACGCCTTTGCGTTGCCCAGGCTGTAGGCGATCGTTGAGCCGTTGTGCAGCAGTGACGACGTCTGCGGAGTGATCCTGCCGATAATACCCAATGCCAACAGCGCCGAGTTGGTGAGCATCACCTTAGAATAGGAACTCGTCAGACGATCAATGAGGCCCTGGCTCATGCGGCGCAGGCGCACGAGTGCGGCGAGATCCGTGTCGGCCAGGATGATGTCGGCGACCTCCTTGGCAGTGTCGCTTCCACCGCCCATGGCCAGACCCACATCGGCCAGGCCCAGCGCCGGTGAGTCGTTGACGCCGTCGCCCACCATGGCAACGTGGCGCCCCTCGCGCTTAATCCGCTCCACATAGGCGTACTTGTCCTCGGGCAGCAGCTCGGCCTTAAACTCGTCGACACCCGCCTCGCGCGCAATGCGCTCGGCCGTGCGCTCGGAGTCGCCCGTAAGCATAACGACATGTTTGACGCCCAGCGCATGCAGGTCGGCGATGGCCTCACGGACCCCGGGCTTGAGCGGATCCTCGATGCCGAGCACGCCGACAACCTTGCCGTCGACCGCCAGATACAGCGGCGACAGGCCCTGCATCTGGGACTCGATTTGCTCCTTAATGTCGGAATCGAGCTGCGCACTCTCGTCCTCAAACACAAAGTGCGCGGAACCGATGATGGCGCGACGCCATTCGATGGACGAAGCGATGCCGTGCGCCACGATGTACTCAACGGCGGCATGGCGCTCGCGGCGCTCGAGCCCACGCTCGCGAGCAGCGTTGACGACTGCGCGCGCTGCCAGGTGGGGGAAATGCTCCTCCAGGCAGGCAGAAAGGCGCAGGACCTCGTCCTCGCTCCAGCCGTCGGTCGTCAGCACGCAAGCCAGGCGCGGCTGCACCAGCTCATGAAGGGCAGCGCGCAAAAATGCGATGTAACCGGCCACGACAAACACCGCACGCAGAGGCGTCGGCAAGAACCAGCGGCGCGCGTAGTGGACCCCGATAAGTGTGGCAAGATCCATGACGAGCTTGTGCTTGCGTGGCTCAAGCTGCATCACGTAACCCGTCTTTGCGTCGGCAATGGCCTGGGCATCGAGCGCACCGACGGCGGCCAGCACGGCATCGCGGTGCGGCTCATCGTATTCGAGTGCCATCTGGCCGATGCGGCCATAAACGCGCACCTTGTGCACGCCGTCGATATCGCCGCTAAGCTTAAGAAGTGCATCGAGATCACTCTCTGGCACAGGACCCGCCAATTGAAGACGGGTCCTGCCGGGGATCTCACTCATAATCGAGAATCTCATAGTTTGTGCCTGGGAGCGTTACTCGGCTGCCTCGTCAGCAGCGGCCTCGCTCTGGGTGATTTAGGCCGCCTCGGCAACCATGTCGTCGACATTAGCCTTGGCCTGCTCGACCATGTCCTGGTAGACGTTCTTGATGCGCATGCCGCACGCGATACCCTGCACGCAGGCGTTCTTGACCGGGGCGCTGGTGAGCAGCTTGATGCCGTCCGTGCCGAGCAGAAAACCGCCACCGACAAGCAGGGTATTGAACGTCGACTTCTTCATGTTGCTTCTCCCTTTTGCCGCATTGGACGCGGCACGGTGCCTCAGCACCCGAGTAAACAAGTTTGCTTGAGCACACTTTTAGAAAATAGTTTAGTTCATCTAACTATTAAGGTCAACATAGGTTAACTTTTTGGAAATCTTGGAGTCCAAATTCCATTCAGCCCACCTGACCCGAACGGCCGAGTCGTCACGGAACCCGGGAGCCCCGGCAGGGCGGGTGCTTCCTCAAAATGATTTCCCTTCAAAACAATGGGCGTGCCGACGGCACGCCCATTCACTCTATTCCATTCAGCCACCTGACCCGAAAGGCCGAGTCGTCAGGGCGGGGAAGGCCATCGGGCGGGCGGGGCCCGGGCCTTTGCTCGCAACGAGTTCCGCACGCAAAGGAGGCGCCAGTGGCGCCTCCGTCTTGCGCAGGACTGTCCGAAGTTGAGAGTAAAGGCCCGGGCCCTGCCCGCCCGATGGCCTTCCCTGCCCGTGTGCTACGCGAGCGCCTTTCTCAGCAACTCGTTGAAGAGTTTCGGGTTGCCCTTGCCGCGGCTCGCCTTCATGCACTGGCCCACCAAAAAGCCGATGACCTTCTGGTTGCCGTCACGATACTGCTGCGCCTGATCGGCGCAGTTTGCCAGCACCTCGTCCACGATCGGCTGCAGCGCGCCGGCATCGCTCACCTGACGCATACCGCGCTCGTCGACGATCTTGTTGGGGTCGTCGCCAGTTTGGGCCATGGCCTCAAAGACCTCGTGCGCCTGGTTGGAACTGATGGCATCGGTCGCCAGTAGCTTGGCAAGCGCTGCCACCTGGGCCGGCGCGATGCCGGACTCGGCCAGCGAGACGCCCACGCTCTTAAGATAGGCGATCATCTCGTTGACCAGCAGGTTTGCGACCGTCTGGGCCTCCTTGCCGGCCATACCGGCAGCGGCGGCCTCAAAGAAGTCGGCAAACTCCGGGTCGCCGGCAATCTGCTCGGCGTCGGCCGCCTTAATGCCAAAGTCGGCCTCAAAACGGGCGCGCTTGGCATCGGGCAGCTCGGGAATCTCGCCACGGCAGCGATCGATGAACTCGTCATCCAGATCGAACGGCGCCAAGTCGGGGTCGGGGAACAGACGATAGTCGTCGGCCGTCTCCTTGACGCGCATGACCACGGTGCGCTTGCGGCTGGGCTCCCAGTGGCGGGTCTCCTGGTAGATGATGCCGCCCTCCTCGAGCACCTCGGCCTGACGGCAGATCTCGTAGGCAAGGCCGTCGTGCAGGCTCTTAAACGAGTTGAGGTTCTTGAGCTCGGTCTTGGTGCCCAGCTTGGTCTCGCCGCGGCGACGCAGGCTCACGTTGCCGTCGCAGCGCATGGAGCCCTTCTCCATGGAGCAGTCGGAAATACCCAGCGTCACAAAGATGCGACGGAGCTTTTCCATAAACAGGCGCGCCTCCTCGGGCGTGCGCAGATCGGGCTCGGTCACGAGCTCAATCAAAGGCGTGCCGCAGCGGTTGTAGTCGACGAGCGACTCAGCCGCGGCGGTAATGCGGCCCTCGGCGCCGCCCACGTGCACCATCTTGGCGGCGTCCTCCTCCATGTGGATGCGCAGGATGCGGATGGGCACCGTGTAGGAACCGTCCTCGCGACGCTCGGGCATCTGCAGGTTGGAGGCATCGTAGCTCGCCAGATGGCCGGCGCGCTGATTGCCCTCGCGCATCGTGGAGGACATGGACGTAGACAAGCCCTCGGCATTGGCCGAGGCGCTCGCCAGGCTCTGGGCCTCGGCCTCGCCAAACGCGCAGTCGGGGCGCTCGGCGGCACCGCGACCGGTCACGTCCAGATCCAGATGACCGTACATGGCAAAGGCGACCGGGCCCTGCGTGGTCTGGAAGTTCTTGGCCATGTCGGGATAGAAGTAGTGCTTGCGGTAGAACATCGAGTGGCGCTGGATCTCGCAGTTGGTCGCGAGACCGGCCTTGACGATGCTCTCGATGGCGCGCTTGTTGGGTACCGGCAGGGCGCCGGGCAGGCCCAGGCACACCGGGCACACGTTGGCGTTGGGCTCGTCATCGTGGCTGAGCTTGCAGTTGCAGAACATCTTGGTATCGAGTGCGGTGAGCTCGGTATGGATCTCCAGGCCGATCACGGCCTCCCAATCCTGCAGGACCTCGGAGAGCTCCTTCATTACAGCTCGCCTCCCTTCCCGGCAAAATCGGGCGCGACGGAAAGCGCGGGCGCACCCGTGGCGGTATCGGCAAAGCCGCGCTCCAGGGCGCGGGCAAACGTGAGCAGCTGACGGTCCTTAAACGCCGGACCCACCAGCTGGGCAGAAACGGGCAGCTGAGTATCCTCGCCCAGGCCCAGCGGCACCGAGATACCGCCGTTGCCGCAAATGTTGAGCGAGATGGTGTACAGGTCGGAGAGGTACATCTGCGTGGGGTCGCTGATCTCGCCAAACTTAAAGGCCGTGCGCGGCGAGGCGGGCATAAGGATGGTGTCCACCTTGGCATACGCGGCGTCGTAGTCCTGCGTGATGAGCGTGCGAGCCTTTTGCGCGGCGTAATAGTACTTGTCGTACACGCCCGAGCTCAGCAGGTAGGCGCCGAGCATCTGACGGCGCTTGGCCTCGGCACCAAAGCCGTGGGCGCGCGAAAGCGAGCTCTGGTCGGACAGGTTGGCGCAGCCCTCCTCCTGATAGCCGTAGCGAATGCCATCGAAACGGGCCAGGTTGGAGAACGCCTCAGCCGGGCCGATGACGTAGTAGGCGGCGATGGCGGCATCCAGATGCGGCAGGTCTACTTCCACCAGCTCGGCACCCTGGTTCTGCAGCTCCTGTGCGGCGCGCTGAACAGCGGCCTTGACCTCGGGCGTCAGGCCCTCGGCCTCCATAAACGCGGGGATGATGCCCACGCGCTTGCCCTCGACGCTGTCGTTGAGATGCTCGGTAAAGTCGACGGCGCAATCCTGGCTGGTGCAGTCGTACGGATCGTGGCCCGCGCCGGTAAGCGCGTTCATGGCCAGCGCGACATCCTCGACCGTGCGGCCAAAGGGTCCCACCTGGTCGAGCGACGAGCCAAAGGCAACCACGCCGTAACGGCTCACGGCGCCATACGTGGGCTTAAAGCCCACCACACCGCACAGCGACGCCGGCTGGCGGATGGAGCCGCCGGTGTCCGAACCCAGCGAGAGCGCGACCTCGCCCGCGGCGACGGCGGCAGCGGAGCCGCCCGAGGAGCCGCCGGGCACGCGCTCGGTATCCCAAGGATTGTTGGTGCGATGGAACGCCGAGCTCTCAGTGGAGCTGCCAAAGGCAAACTCGTCCATGTTGGCCTTGCCCATGGGCAGGCAGCCGGCATCGAGCATGCGCTGGACGCAGGTAGCGGTATAGACGCTCTGGTAGTCCTCGAGCATACGGGAAGCGCAGGTGGTGCGCGTACCCACGAGGTTCATGTTGTCCTTGATGGCCAGCGGCACGCCCGCGAGCGGGGGCAGAGCCTCGCCAGCGGCGCGACGGGCGTCGATTTTGGCGGCGGCCTCGAGCGCAAGCTCGGGCGCCACCTGCAGGAATGCCTGGACCCCGCCCTCGCGCGCCTCGATGGCGGCAAGAGAGGCCTGGGCCACCTCGGTAGCGGTAAAGTCACCGGCGGCAACGCCCGCGGCGATCTGGGCGGCGGTAAGGGAATCGAAGCTCTGCGCCATTACTCGCTCTCCCCCTCTCCCAAAATGGACGGCACACGGAAGTAGCGGTCGCGCGCGCTGCCAGCGTTTTCGAGCGCAACGTCGAGCGGCAGGTCGCGCTCGGGCTCGCGCAGGTCATCGCCCATCACGTTGGACAGGCTTCCGATAGGATGGAACGTGGGCTCCACGTCGGGCAAGTCATATTGCAAGACGGGCTCGAGCATCTGGACGGCGTCATTCAGGTAGGACGTCATCTGGGTGAGCTCGTCATCGGTCAGTGCGATCTTTGCGTACTCGGCGATGCCGCGCACGTCTTTCTCGCTGAGTGCCATAGGCGCTCCCTTCCGCATAACAGTTAAACCGCTCTAGTATACAGGGCAACGCCGCTTGGAGCAGGTGCTTTACCCAAATGCAGCGAAAACGTAACGAGGGCGGCGGTTGGCAGGCGGCAGGCTGGCGGTTCTGCAGCGAAACCGCACCGTCCATAGTGAAAACCGTCCCGCCCACAACGAAAACCATCACAACATTCGACGCTTTTCGTCAAAATCGCGATTTTCATCGAATGTTGTGATGGTTTAGAAGTCCCGACCACCACAAAGGTGCCTGTCCCCTTTGTGGTGGTTCTGGAGAATGTCTTATGCCGAGGCCTTGGCCTTGCGGCGCTTGCGGACCGCGTTGATCACGATGTCCAGCAGCAACAGCACAATGGCCACGACCACGATGAGCACGGCAAACTCGCGCTTGCCCCAGTGGCGGCCGGCCAGCGACTTTTGCTTGTCGACGTCCTTCTTGCTGTACTTGGTGCGCACGCAATGCACCAGCAGGCGATGGTCGTTCACGCCATAGGGCGTGCAGGTGACGAGCGTCACCTTGTCGGCGCCGGGCTCGATGGTCAGCGACTCCATCTCCTCGGGCAGCACGACCTCGGAGTCCACCATCTTGTAGGCGAGCGTCTTGTTCATGGTGTGCAGCAGCACCAGGTCGCCGGGCTCCAGCGAGTGAATGTCGTCGAACATGCTCAGGTTGCGCATGCCCGAGTGCGCGGTGAGCACGCAATGCGTCGAGGTGCCGCCAACCGGCAGGCTCGTGCCCTCCAGGTGGCCGACGCCCGCCATGAGGACTTCCTCGCTCGTGCCGTGGTAGATGGGCATGCTCACGCCGATGGAGGGGATCTCGACCCAGCTCATCATGGGGTCGCGGTCAAAGATGAGCTGCTGGGCATAGGGCTCGATCTGGTCGGCGGGAAGCTCGGTGGCCTCGCCCGCCAGCTGCTCGTTAAAGGAGCGCGCCTGAAGCAGAATGCGCTCGCGCTCTTCGGCAGACAGCGCGTCCACGGTGCTGGACACCGTGCTGATCTGATTGAACACGCCCGAGGCCTCGAGCCGGTCCAAGATCCACGGCCAGGTCATAAGGCCCACGCCAATAAGGATGATAACGATGGTGATGAGCCGATCGGCCCAGCGCGGCAGTCGCTTGCGACGGCGTTTGGACTTTGGTTGAGGTTTGGGCTGAGGGCTTGAGCCACCGTTGGCCGCGGCGTTATTGCTCTTCATATGTTTGGCGCCCTGCACCATCGCCGGTCACTCCTCTACAACTCAAGTTGTTTAAGCAAATAATAGCCGATTAACGAGCTTCCGCGCCGGACAACGCAGCTAGACAGCATTGCGCAGCGCGAGCATAGGCCAGCATTTGAGTTTTCAAAATGTCCCGAATCGGCGGGGCGATTCGGGATACAATAGCTACAGGAAACGACGCACCCCGCGTAAGTACTTAGGAGCGCGGGCGACCAGTTTCCGACGTTGTTAAATGCCCGGGCCTCTAACCCCGGGCATTCTTATTTGCGCTTGTTACGGCGCAAATGCCTTCTACCGTCCGCACCGCGCGTGCGCCTACGGACCTTAAACCGAACCTCATACGAGTCAAGAAACGCGATGACGAACGAGCCCACCGCCGCGAGGGCGGCGAGCGCGTTAAGGAATTTCAGCATTTGGGGACCTCCGATCGAGTCGTCGGCCGCCCGCGCACGGGATGCGTCGCAAGGGTATTTTACTGCGAGCACTCGCACTTACAGCTGGTAAACGCAATATTTGCAAACATCTGTTCGATATTCATACGCTTGATACATCGGGCAATGGAGCCTGGCTGCGTTATCCCAAAAAGAACGGGGCAGACTCCAGTGCGGAGTCTGCCCCGAAAAGAGAATGGCAAAGCAAGAACGTCGATGGACGAGAAAAGTGTCCGCAAGTCTCATGGCCATCACATCCCACCTGCCAAAGGGATGGGTGAGCGAGCGTTACTCCTGCTCGGACTCCTCAGCCTGCTTACGGCTGCGGATGAGGTGAGCCACGCCGATGCACAGCACCGCACCACCAGCAATCCAGGTGAAGGTCACGCCGTTAAGACCGGTCAGCGGAAGGCCCACGGACTTGGTGTTGCCGACGTTGATGGTGACCTCACCGGCGGCGGCGTTGGTGCCGGTGTCATCCGTGCCGGTCAGCTTGTTGTCGCCGGCAGTGCCGTCGAGCGTGCCGAAGGCGATGTCGGAACGGCCCTTGTCGGACTCGGAGACATCAGCCGAGAGGCCCGTCACTTTCATGGTCGCATCGTCGTACTTCGGGGTGATGGTGAAGGTGAAGGGGTCGGCCTTGGTGTAGGCATCGCCGGGGGCCTGGACCTCGGTCACTTTGTAGGAGCCGGCGTCAAGGCCGGAGACGGCGATCTTGCCGTCGTCGCCGGACGTGAACTTCACGTACTCGGGGAGTTTGCTAGCGTCGGCAACGGTCACGAGCTGGCCCGCGACGACTCCTGCGGCGGCGTCAGCCTTCGAGGCGACATACTGCCCCTGGGTGTTCGCGTCATCGGACTGGATGGCGAAGACAGCGCCCGCGAGGCCCTCCTCGGTGCCCTGGTCGACCTTGTTGAGGTTGAGCTTGAACGCGAAGTCGGCGACGGTGTCCTCGATCGTCGTGCCCGTACCCTCGGCATACGGGTTGTTTGAGTACGTGAGCGTAACGGTGTTGGGGTTGCCGCCCTTGTTGCCGTCAGTTGCGTTGCCGATCACGGCGCTGCCGTTGAGCTTGGCCTTGTAGAAGACGACGATCTTGGTATCTGCGGTCACACCGTCAACGTCCTTGAGGCCCTTCTTGCCATCGCCGACCTTGAACTCGACCGTCAGCTTGTTGGCGTCCCAGGCCACGTCGTACTTGCTCGCATCAATCGGAGAATAAGTGCCGCCGTTCACCGCGTACACCTCAACCGAGCCGTCGACATAGTCGAGGCCGCCGGAAAGCACGTCCGTGAACTTGTAGGCATAGGTGCTGAAGGTGGCGTAGTTGCTGGCGATGGTGCCGGTGAGCTTATAGTTCACCTCCTGGCCGATCTGGGAGTCGGCGACGTCCTTCCATTTGTCGGAGCCCTTGATGTCGCTGGCGACGGCATCCGCGTCGTCGAGGACCTTCTTCTCGACCGTGGGAACACCCTTCTTTGGCGTGACGGTCGTCGTGCTTTTGCCATCGATCACGGCGTAGACGGGAGAGGTGAACGCGTCGGTCGAGCTGCCGTCAGGAGTGCCGGCGGCAGCGGTGAGGAACAGCCAGTAGCCAGCGTCGAGGCCGGAAAGGGACGGGCTGCCCGCGGACGTCGTCTCCCAGCCGGACTTACCCTCCAGGTTGGCGGCGATCAAGCTCAGGACGTTGTCGCTCGCGACTTTCGAGTCGGTGCCGGTAACCCCGGTGTTGGCGTTCAGCCAATCGGCGGCATCCTGCGCGTGGTCGCTGGCAAAGGACGTGTCCTTCGCCTTGATGGCGTCCAGCACGGCTACCTTGGCATCGTCGCTGGCCCACTCGATGTTGCTCAACGTCGCGGCCCCTCCGGTCGTCACGACCGTCGCCTTGAAGATCTTGATGCCCTTATAGGTCGTGGACTTCGCGTAATCGCTGTCCACGAATATGACAGTCGACCCGCCCTCAGCAAACGCCATCGTGACCGGGGCCATCACGCCGCCGAAGCTCAGCGCTGCGGTGAGGCCGGCGGTTACTGCCAGGCGCGCGATGTTCTTGCTCATGCTCATCTTCTTTTCCTCCGTTTTCCGGTTGGTTCTTATTCGATCGGTCATCATCTGTCTGTGTCTTAGCATCTACTTCACTACGTCTCGCCCCGCTCTCTGTGGGGCTGCCAGCTACTCTTTATGACTGCCACCTCCCCGCTTGACCAGGAGCGCGACCACGATGAACGCGGCTCCGGCGACCGCTGCGGCGGCCGCGGCGTACATTGCCATATCGCCAGTCGAGGGCATAAAGCCTCCGGTGGTAATGCTAGGGGGCGTGCCGGTGGGCGTGTTGATGAGCGACGCCTCCAGGCTGCCCGTCGACCCGTCCGCACTGTCGGCGCGCAGGGGCGACTCAGCCGTGATCGTAAGCTTAGGCTCGGCGGCGGCCACCTGGTCGACGTTCAGGCCCTCGGCCTTGACCGTCACGCAGCGCGTGCCCTCAAAGGCGGTGTAGCCCTTGGGCGCCTTGAGCTCGCGGACCTCCAGCTTGCCCGAGTCCACGCCCGAGACGGTCACGCGGCCGTCCTCGCCCGTGGTGACGGTGGCCTTGCCCTCCGCATCCCACGTGCCGTCGGCCGCCAGCGTGCGGCCGCGGTCGTCGGCGATGCTCAGGACCGCCCCGGCAAGCGGCTTGTCGCCGTCGCTGCCGCGCTTGGTGAGCGCGAGATCCCAGGTGTAGGCGCACGCGTCATCGCTCGGCGTGCGGGTAAAGCCGGCCTCGCCGGACTGGTCGGCAAAGGGAGAGCGCGGGTAGCGCAGGTAGACCTCGTTGGGGTTGCCCTTCGCGATGCCGTGGTTGCATGCGCTGTTGAGCGGTGCGTTGTACACGGCGACCACGCGGGCGCCAGCGGTAAAGGCGTCGGCCCCGCCGAGCGCGGCGATGATGTCGCCGGTGCGCACGGTGAAGGTCTTATCGTCGACCGAGACCCTGCACTGGGCCGTGATGTCGGTCCAGCCCTTCGCGGGCTCGGTGCCGACGCGGCCGTCCTTACCGGCCGAGACGGCGTCAAAGCCGCCGTCCGCGCCCGCCGCCACGTACACGCGCATGCTCGCGGCCACCCTGGAGGGGTCGAGCCCCGCGCTCATGGTGTCGACGAACCGCACCGCATAGGTGTCGTAGGCCGCGAGCCCGGCCGGGATCGTGGCAGAGAGGCGCCAGTACAGGTCGTCGGCGACCGTGGCGTCGGCGGCCTTCTGCCAGGCGGCGGTGCCGTCCTCCAGCACATGCTTGGCCACCTTGGGGGTCGCCGCCTTGGGCTTGACGGTGACGGCGCTGCCGCCGACCAGGGCCATGATCGGCGCGGTGCCGGCCTCGCCCTGGGCGATGGCGTCGTCGTCGGCGACGATGAGCCAGTAGCCGCAGGGCAGCTCGGCCGCCGTGCCCGCGTTAAGAGCCACGAACACGGCGCCAGAGCTCTGGAGGGAACGAGCGAGCTGCGCGCTCAACGCGCTCGTAAGGCGGGAATCGCTGTTGAGCCACTCGGCAGCTTCCTGCGCGGTGGTCTGGGAGCTGGGCATGCCGGCGCTGTACAGCGCGGGCAGGACGGCGTCGCGGGCGGCGGCGCTTGCCCAGACAAGGTCGGTTGCGATCTTGGCGTCGTTGTCGTCGTCGACGACGCTGGCGCTAAAGATCTGATAGGCGTCGTAGCTGCGCGCGACGGTGCCGTTAACGGTGATGGAACCGTTCGCGCTCGACGCGGCCTGCGCGGATGAGGGGAACACAACCGCGCAGGTGCCGATCAAGAGGGCGAGCAGCGCAAACAAGATCGGGAAGGAGCAAACATTCTTATTCACGACGCTCACCTCCCCTCGCGCTCGCCTTGCGACGAACGTGCATCCAGGCCGCAGCAGCGCAAAGCACCGCCGCGCCGGCAAGGTATGTCGGAGTGACGCCCGACATACCGGAAAGAGGCAGAGTGGTGGAGTAGGTGTTGGTGAAGGTGGAGGCGGGGATGACGTTCGCGGGCGCGTCGACATCGCCGATGACCTTACCCGGATCAATCGCGTTGCCCATGTCGTCCTTCACCTGGGTGACCGTGGTGGAGGTGGTGAGACCGGTGTACTTGCCAGCGTCGTTCAGCACGGCCTTCACCGTGACGGCCACCTGGTACTCGGCCTTGGAGTAGCGGAGCTTGTCGATGGCGGATGCGGCGTCGGGCGCGACCTCCTTCACCGTGTAGGTGTAGGTCTTCTCCCCCGTCAGGTTCGAAGCGTCGATGGTGGCAAGATGGTCCTTGTAGAATGCGATCTCCCCAAAGTTCGCAATGATGTCGTTGACCTTGGACTCGTCCGTAGGTGCGACGGAAATGGTCTTCGAATCAGGCATGGGCGCGCTATCCTTATTTGCCCCCGTAGCCTCGATGCTGAAAACGAACGCAACGTAGTTACCGTTGGAATCCTTCGGCCAGTCCGTATTACAGACGGACTTAATCACCGGGATTTTCACGGACGTAACGGAGCACGAGTCGGAGATGTACGTAATGCCATCAACGATGTTCGGCTGCTCGTTCTCGATCCACGTAATGGAGCCGCTTGTGCTGTCCACCGTGAACTTGTAGGTGTTCTTGTTCAGTTCGTAGCCAAACGGAGCCTGGGTCTCCGTGAGCGTGTACGTGCCCGGCAGCAAATCGGCCAATGTGAACTTGCCATCCTTGGCGTCGGTATCGGCCCAAGTGGTTTCGCTCGGAGTCGATTGGTCACTCACGGT
This sequence comes from Collinsella sp. TM05-38, assembly GCF_003466445.1. NCBI lineage: Bacteria > Bacillati > Actinomycetota > Coriobacteriia > Coriobacteriales > Coriobacteriaceae > Collinsella > Collinsella sp. TM05-38. The sequence goes on from NZ_QSPM01000002.1 coordinate 14,381, forward strand.
CCAGGACTGCGCCTCAGCCAAGCCATCGGCACCCAGTTTCGCAAGCTTCCACTCGGAACCAGCCAAAGGAGTGTATCCCTTGTCTCCTTCCTCAACCTTGGTCCAAGACACCGTACCGGTGATCTTGGTGTTGGAGATGGCGCCCGTGGTGTTGGAAGGTGTGAACGGAACCTCGTTCCCGTTCTCATCCACGTAGCCCTGGACATAGTTCACCGACTCACCAGCATTGTTCATGGTTGCGTAGTAGATCTTGTCCGAAACCTGGTAACCCTCCGGCGCCGTCTCCTCTTTGATGTAATAGGTGAATGCCGGATTAGAATCCGAGATCTCCTTACTCGGATCGGCCTTCTGGTTCAAATAGTTGAACTGAAGCTTGCCATCAGTAGAAGCGTAATCGTTGGCAGCGCCATCCGTTACCGTAACGATGGGACCCGTCCCGTTCTTGGCATCTATGACAGTGCCGTATATCGTCCACGAGGAACCGGAAAGCAGCTTAGTACCATCCGCAGCGTCGACCTTGCTCCATGCAATGGAGGAACCGTCCGGTGTATACGAGCCAGACCACGGGAAGTTGTGACGCTCCTGATCCATATCGATGACGGAAGCCGAGTTACCCTCATCAAATGCTGCGGCAACCTTCGGGCTGTTCATTGAGAAATCGACGCCCACATAAACGCGACCGTTGGTAGTCACATGGTCGTCGAAACTTCCGTTGGGAACGAGAATCGATCCGATCATAGCCGCCGCAGGATCGTCGTCAGTCCACTTGGCACCAATGGTTGCGCCACCGTATTCCCAGTCCGCGCGGTCCTCTCCCGCGATGCCGCCCCGAATGGTAAGGCTTTGCGTATCGACAAAGTTCCACATGACGGATTGAGAAGCCGTCGCGTATGCCTCGCCCAGCGGTGTGCCGGAATATTGAGTTTCGTAACCACGCGAAATCTCGGTACCGTTCCACCAAAAGCGCCAGCCATTGTGAAACTCAATATTCGAAGATCCGGTAACGTTCACAACAACCGAGGCGCCCTTGGGAATGCCCTCGAATGCGAAATCAACGCCACGATAATACTCGTTGTTGTATGTATTGCTCAGCTGAGAAGCATCGATGGTGAACACCTGCTGCATAGAGGTGTTGTCACCCTTAAACTTGATAAGACGCTCGCTATTCTTGAATTGCCTACCATTGAGCGACGTATCGGCGCAGTCCGGATATATGGTCTTATACGACTCATCAAACACCAGGCCATAATTACAATCCGTATTGTCGTACTTGTTGATGATATAGCGGTTGTCCTGATGGCACGCCGGAGCAACGCTGCAGCTCACTTCGCCCGTCTTCGCGAACGAATTCAGCTGGTTAGAGAGCGTGGTGAGATAGCCTGTCTCTCCGCTGTAATTCGAATAGTCCTTGCCATTAATGTTGTTGAGGAAGTCGACTTGTTTGAACAGCGAACTTTCGTCCGCATTTTCCCCTTCATAGAAGTCGCCCTGAGTTTTCACCACAGACTGGCGCCTGTCGTCAGAATTCCAATAGGTAATGGGACCCGCGATTGCCGCGGTATAGTCGTCGCCAATGGCTTCAGCGTTATGTGAGCTCTTTTGCTTACCAACCCAGGCACCCTTGTTCCACGCGCCAACGGAAGCCGATGCGGGCTCGCTTGTACCAACCTGGATTTCTTTGATAGAGGTCGCGTTACTCAAGCCCGCGACCGCAAGAACGACGCTGCCCGCAGAAGGACGAAACTGCGCACCAAAGCCAACGGTACCGAAGCGAAATCCCGCGCCAGACGTATTGTTTTTACCATCCGTGTAAGGCCAGCTCTCCTTGAGGGGATTGAGCGCAAGCTTACCCTGCACGACGGTAAGGCCCTCGGCCTCGACGGCATATGAACCTGCAACGTTGTCGCGTGTGAGGTAGGAGGGGTCCGCAGGCTTGCCTCCTACGTACATGTCCCTTCCAACGAATGTGGCCACGCCGGGATCGTGGGTAGAGACATCGATATTCGTACCGATGCCGATAGGCGTGGGCTTGTAGATGCCCTTGTTCACAGTGGTAGCCGCGCTCGCAGAGGTGGCCGCGCTGAACGGGGACAGCAGCGTGCTTGCAACGAGAACAGTTGCCATAAAGCTACATGCGGCGAACTTCTTCACTTTGAGCACCCCATTACAGTTTCCTCGGTAAAAACTGTCTGGGTGTCGCTGGCGATGGCCTGCGAGATCGGGGGCATAACGAGCGACAGTACCAGGCTCAAAACGGAAGCTCCGCACAAAACACCTGCTAGTACACGATGTGTCGCTTTATTACTCTGCTTAGATTTATCTGAATTTGCTTTCATCGATGTCTCCTCCTCAAGAGACCGCGATCTTGCTCTTTCACTATCAAACGTATCTGCGCAATCTGTAATTGCGCTCGCGTAGTAATACTATTGTAACTGTTGTTTAAACATCCGAGCAACAAAACCGACATTTTTGTAGCCAGTTCTCAATTCTCTTGACATTTGCTCGGATTAACCTTCGTTTATTCGCTATGAAATATCTATTTCTACTGGTAATTAAGCTAGTTATCAGTTTTTTAATAGCATTTTATTTATTTGCACAACATTTTGCTCAAGAGCAAGCGTCCTGTGAACGGTCGAAAATCGACCGTGAACGGTAGGTCATTAACCGGGAGGAATAGACTACTAAATTGATGGGAATATCTTTAACCCATCGGTAGTTAGAAGCGTAATGTTCAGACAACAATATTTGAATTTTCGCGCAGATTTTAGGCATCAATTCGCCCAAATCGCCTGAGGCCACCACAAAGGTGCCTGCCCCTTCGTGGTGGTTCTCCCCCGGCGCTACAGCAGATGCTCCTCGATAAAGATCGCGATGCCGTCTTTGTCGTTGCTGGCGGTTACAAAATCGGCGGCGGCACGGGTGGCGTCGCTGCCATTTGCCATGGCCACGCCCACGCCGGCGTCAGCCACCATGCAGGTGTCGTTATCGGCATCGCCAAACACGCAGATGTTCTGGAGCTCCATGTCGTTGAGCTCCGCCACGCGCACAAGGCCGCGCGTCTTGGACACGCGCGGGTCCATGAACTCGTAGAGCCGCTGCGTGGTTTGCAGAGCCGCCGCCTTGACGGTGCTATCGGCAAACGTCGACGCCCGCTCAATCACCCGCGGCATCACCTCAGGCGCCATGGTAAACATCACCTTGGGCTGCGGTTCGCGCAAGAACTCGGCAAAATCGACCACCTTGTAGGGCACGCCATCGACCTGCGACAAGTGCTCGACGCACGCATTGCTCTCGGGAACGTAGAACACGCCGTCTCGGGGGCAAACGGGCGTTGCCGGAAGGTCCGCCATGTGCTTGCAGATGCGCGCGATGGTCTCGCCCGGCAGCGGATAGCTCAGCTCGTTGATATCGTGCGCGCGGTCGATGACCTCGGCGCCACCGCAGCCCACGAGCACGTCCACCAGGCCTTCGATGCCCCAGAGCTCGTACATGGCCTCGGTCGCGTGGGCGTCGCGCCCGGTGCACAGGCCGAAGAGCACGCCGCGCTCGCGCAGGGCGCGGATCGCCGCCACGGTGCGCGGGGACACCGTGTGCTGGCTCGTGAGCAGCGTGCCGTCGATATCGCAGAACACGGCTTTGATGTGGCTGAAGGTGGTGTCCATGGGGACCTTTCTGGGTTGTGCGGCGGTGTGGGGTGTATTCGTGAACGGCGTACATGGTATACCAAGGCGCAGGCGCGGCCCGTCAAAGCAAAAACCACCACAAAGGTGCCTGGCCCCTTTGTGGCGGCCGGACCCGCAGGATGGCCTGGCCCGAGACGCAAAGCATCACAACATTCGACGTTTTTCGGCAAAATCGCGATTTTCATCGAATGTTGTGATGGTTTTTACTGCTTTGCGGCACGATCCAAATGCCGGCGACCAAATAGCAGCAACGCCGCGGGAACCGCCGTCACGACCATGCCCGCCCCTACGAGCGTCTGCTGCACGCCAAACGTCGCCGCCAGCCACGGGGCAATAGCCAGCGGGGCCACGCCGGCGAACATATTGCCAAAGCCCATGACCGAGTTCACGCGACCGAGCTGCTCGAGCGGGGCCGTCGTTTGCACGATCGTGTTGTGGAGCGGGTTGACGATGCCCCAAGCTATGCCCAGTACAATCTGGCCGACAAGGGCCACGCCCACGTACGGTGTTCCCACATAGAGCAAACTTCCCAGACCCACGGACATGAGCGCCACGAGCAGCGTTTTAAGGTTGACCAGGTGCGGCGGCATGCGGAGCGCGAGGACGGCGCCCAGCACCGCGCCCACACCGCTGGCCGACGAGAGCCAGCCCATCCACTCAACACCGACGTGCAGGACATCGCGGTAGAAGAACGACTCCAGTGGATCGAAGGCGCCATAGCCAAAGTTCGAAAGAAAGATAATGAAGAACAGCAGGGCGAGGACGCTGTTGGTGAAGACTGTCTTGATGCTGGCTGCGAAGGTGGCGCGAGAAGATGTGTTGGGGTCGGGACTTTGGCTGGCCTTATCCGACGTGATGTCGCCGATTGCGGGTTTGCCTTCGTGTGTGGCGGCCTGACCTGCACTTTGCCTAAAGCCCCAACCGGCGGCGAGCGCCAGTACGGTAAAGATCATCATGAGCACAAACACCGCGCGCGACGACGCAGCCGCCGCGACAAAGCCGCCCAGCGTGGGTCCGACGATGATACTCACGTTTGAAAACATGGCGATGGCGGAGTTGATGTCTTTGAGCTCGACGGGATCATCGGTGAGGTAGGCCGGATAGGATGTGGCGATGGGCTGGGCGAACCCCATCACAAAGCCCAGGAGCACCGCGCCGAGCAGGACGATGCCGGTCGCGCTGCCAAAGGCGATAATCGCCGCGCCGGTTGTCAGCGCGCCGACGATGCTCAGCAAAAAATGGCGGCGCGGGCCCAAAGCGTCGAGCGCCGCTCCACCCGCAAAGGACCCCAGGATCACGAAAACGTTCATAAACAGAACGGCCAGCGATGTCGCCACGACCGAGGCGTCATCCGCATAGGTGAGCGTTCCGATGACGCCGATAAAGTAGCTGGTCTGAAAACCGGTGTAGATGAGAAAGCGCATCGCCACCAGGCGCTTGGCCTGCACGGACAGCGATGATTGAGGCTTTGAGAAAAGAGAGGCGAGCATGGAGACTCCTTGTTTCATACGAATGCGGACGGTGGGCATTCGCCACCGTCTGTCAAATCAATCTATCCGCATGAAACATTAAGGACGCATCAAGCCCCTTCTCTCCGTTTTTCGCCCGTCATGAACTACTTGGTAGATTGTAAGACATGTCCCACACATCTACCAAAGCAAAAACCACCACAAAGGTGCCTGTCCCCTTTGTGGTGGAAATGACGTTTGCCCAGATAAAACCTGTCAGAATAAACCTGTCCCTTTTTGGCAGGTTTTAGGCCAGATGGTCCTGAATCAGGTCGCAGATGGCTCGGGCGTCGTTGATGTTGATGGCTCGGGTCGCAAAGCCGGCGTCGAAGGCCTGACGCGCCAGGGCTTCGTTGCAGGCAAGGGCCAACGTGTGACCGTCGACCAGGTCGAGCGAGCTCTTGCCGCGCAGACGGTCGACACCCGATCGCGCGACAACGATGTTGTCGAAACCCTCGGTCTTGTAGCCCTCGATGATCACCACGTCGACATCGTTGTAGCGCGACAGCAGCTCGCGCGCGGGCATCTCGTCCTCCTCGCGCGTGTCGGCGTACTCCGCCCAGCGCGTGGCGCAGATGAGGCCAACGTGCTTGGATCCGGCCTGGTGATGGCGCCAGGTGTCCTTAGCGGGCACATCGATATCAAAGCCGTGATGTCCATGATGCCTGAGCGAACCCACGCGCAGGCCGCGGCGGGTGAGCTCGGCGATAACCTTCTCGACGAGCGTGGTCTTGCCCGAGTTCTGGTAGCCGATAAACGCAATCGCGGGGACGGCCGGTGCCGGAGCTGCGGGCGCGACGGCGACGGATGCGCTCGCGGGTGCAGCGCTGTCGGCGGTCACGGACTCAACAGCAGCGGCCTGACGCTCGGCGCGATCCCACACGCCCGAGTGGCCGCCTTCCTTGTGCAGCAGGCGTACGTCGACGATCTCCATGCCGCGGTCGACGGCCTTGCACATGTCGTAGATGGTCAGGCACGCGGCGCTCACGCCAGTCAGGGCCTCCATCTCAATACCGGTCTTGCCCGTCACACCGGCTGTGACCAGCACGTGAAAGCCGACCTGCCCGTCTGCGCGTGACGGCGCCCAGCCCTCGGGCACGTCCTCGACGGGCGTCCCCGCCGGCGCGATAGGCTCGATATCGCACTTACTCTTGGTAACGAGCAGCGGATGGCACATGGGGATGATGTCACTCGTGCGCTTGATGGCCATGATGCCCGCTACGCGCGCACAGGCAAGCACATCGCCCTTTTTGGCGCGATCCTGCAGCACCATGGCCTGCGTCTCGGGATGCATGAGGATGGTGCCCTCGGCGATGGCGATGCGATGGGTCTCGGCCTTGTCGGACACGTCGACCATACGAACCTCGCCCTTGGCATCCACATGCGTTAGCTCGTCGCGGCGGGCGTCGCGAGCGGGCTCGGCAGCAGCGCCGGCAGACGGCTGTGCGGTCGCGTCGGCGTTGCCAGCATTCGCCGCAGCCGTGACTTTGTGGGCAGACATCGCGGCCCTGCGAGCGGCCTTGGTGGCATCGGCGTACCTGCTCTTGGCCATATGATCCTCCTCCGATTTGGGACATAAATCGTTGCGTGCCCTCAATTATCGCGTGTTCCTGCGGTTTGTGGGCCACGGCATCGCGCCAAATCGAAAGCACCTGCATATCATCACCACGGCGCAGCGCCTCACGCACCGAATACTCGGCATCGCCGAACAGGCACGGACGCACGTTGCCGTCGGCCGTCAGGCGCAGGCGGTTGCAGCTCGCGCAAAATGGTTAGACATGGCGCTGATAAAGCCGACCGTTCCCGCCGCGCCCGGAAAGTGCCAATAGCGCGCAGGGCCCGCGCCGGCAGGAGCGTCGTTGATGTCGAGCGGCTCGAGCTCGCCCAGTCCCACCGTGGCGGCCCCGGCATTGACGCGCGCCCGTAGCTCGTCGCTCGGCACGGTGTCGCTCGCATCCCACAGCGCCGGATTGAGCGTGGGCGCATGAGGGTTCACGGCGCAATGCGAGCTCGTACGCTCGTCGCCGATGGGCATGTATTCGATGAAGCGCAGGTGAATGGGACGGTCGACGGTCAGGCGCGCGAGGGCCGCCACATCTTGGTTGAGCCTGCGCACAACAACGCAGTTGACCTTGACGGGCTCAAAGCCCCAGGCCAGCGACGCGTCGATGCCGGCCATGGTCTGCTCGAGCCAGCCCAGGCGGGTGATCTCTTCAAACAGCACGGGGTCGAGCGTATCGAGTGAAATGTTGACGCGGTTAAGCCCGGCGTCTTTGAGCTGCGACGCCAGCTTGGGCAGCAGGGCGCCATTGGTGGTAAGCGAGATGTCCTCGATCTGCGGAATCGCGCGGATGTCGCGAATGAGCGGGATGATACGGCGGCTGACCAGCGGCTCGCCACCCGTCAGGCGCACGCGGCGAATGCCCTCCCCCGCCACCAAGCGCACAAAGTGGGCAATTTCCTCGGCACTGAGCAACTCGTCGTGCGCGCGGGGTGCCACGCCATCGGCCGGCATGCAGTAAATGCAGCGGAAATTGCACTTGTCGGTAACGGCAATGCGCAGGTAGTTGATATCGCGGCCAAAGCCGTCATGTTGCACGTGCCCGTCCACGCAGCCCTCCCCTCACGCTGGTCTTTATTCTTTAGGGAATATAGTACCGCACGGGAAGAATAGGTCGACATGCGTACGACACGACGCAGGGCGAATGGCGTTTTCTAGCGTGAACTCGACATGGTTCAACGCACCTGCATTCAATTGGAAATGCCTACGCACGCAACTTTTTCGCCCGGTCCTCAACTCAAACCTTGACTCTACAATCGTTGTAGGGTTTTCACTACACTGGTAGCTAAACGACCCAAGCCAGAAAGTGCCCCGCCCATGGAACACGACCTCACACGCGGCAATGTCCTTAAGACCATTGCGGTCTTTGCCCTGCCCTATATGCTCTCATACTTTTTGCAGATGCTCTACGGCATGGCCGACCTGTACATGATGGGACAGTTTAGCGGCGCGGCCGGCATCACCGCCGTGGGCAATGGCGCGCAGACGCTCTATATCATTACCGTGACGCTCGTGGGCCTGGCCATGGGAACGACGGTCATCGTCGGCCACGCCGTGGGTTCGCGCCGCTTTGACCGCGCCGAGGCCGCCATCGGCAACACCATCACGCTCTTTATGGGCGTCTCGGTGGTGCTGGCCGCCGTCTTATTTGCGTTGTGCCCGCAGATCGTGGCGCTCATTGGCACGCCGGCCGAGGCGGTCGAAGGCACCGCTGCCTACCTGCGCATCTGCTTTGTCGGCATTCCGTTTATCGCCGCGTACAACATCCTCTCGGCCATCTTTCGCGGCCTGGGCGATTCGCGCTCGCCCATGTACGTGATCGGCGTGGCGTGCATCATTAACATCGCGCTCGATTTTTTGTTTATCGGCCACATGGGACTCGGCCCCGTGGGCGCGGCACTCGGCACGGTAACCGCCCAGACGGCAAGCGTTGCCCTCGCGCTCGTGTGGCTCAAGAGCCGCCGCACGCACATTCACCTCAAGCGCAGCGACCTGCGTCCCCAGCCCGAGGTGCTCAGCAGCATTCTTAAGATCGGCGTGCCCGTGGCCGTGCAGGACGGCTGCATCCAGGTGGCGTTTATGTTCATCACCGTCATCGCCAACCACCGAGGGCTCGTCGACGCCGCCGCCGTGGGCTTGGTCGAAAAGATGATCAGTTTTTTGTTTATCGTGCCGAGTTCCATGGGCGCCACCGTCAGCGCGCTCACGGCGCAAAACGCCGGCGCGGGCAAGGGCGACCGCGCGCGTCAGGTGCTCAAAGATGCCATGACCATCTCGGTGATATATGGCTGCCTGATCACGGTGCTGATGTGGCTGGTGGCACCGGCGTTTCTCGGCTTTTTTGCCAAGGACGCCGCGGTCGTTGCGGCCGGCACCGGCTATATGCGCAGTTATATTTTTGACGCGATCTTTGCCGGCATCCACATTTGCTTTAGCGGTTTTTTCGCTGCGTATGGCAAGAGCTACATCGGCTTTGCGCACAACGTGCTGGCAGTGGTGCTCATTCGCGTGCCCGGCGCGTGGCTGCTGTCGAACGCCTACTCCGACACGCTGTTCCCCATGGGCATCGCCTCGCCGTGCGGGTCGATTCTGTCGGTGATTATTTGCGTGGTGGCATTTACCGTACTCAACCGTCGCGGAGCTTTTGACAAGCTGATGGCGTAGCGGCTCGTTCGTGTCATACGACGGCCGCGCTGCATGGCCCCAGCGTTCCCCCGCCCACCGAAAGGAGCGGTCCCATGACCGACACGCCAACTGAACATACCGAGGGCCTGCTCCGCATTGGCGAAGTGGCGCGCATGTTTAACCTGAGCGTGGGCACGCTGCGCCATTACGAGCAGATGGGCTTGCTGGACCCGGCGCACATCGATCCGGCGAGCGGGTACCGCTACTACGGATCACGGCAGCTCTCCACCCTTAACACCATCAGCCACCTGCGCGTTCTCGACTTGCCGCTCGCACAAATCCGTGAGTTTGTGACCACGCGCGATGTGAACCTTATGCAGCGGCAGCTGGCTCAGCAGCAGGAGCTCATCGAACGCAAGCGCCGCGAACTGGAGCGCGTGTCGCGCAAGATTGACAACCGGCTTACCCTGCTTCACGATGCCTTGAACACCGAGCTCGATACCATTTGCGCAATCGATGCACCCGAGCTTCGCTGCGCCGTGCTGCGCGAACGCGTCAACCCCACCGACGCCTATGCGCTGGAGTGGCAGATTCGTCAACTGCAGAAGGGGCAGCACGAGACCTTTGTCTTTCTGGGCAACTTGGGCGTCGGGATTGGCGCCGAGCGCCTCGCCGCCGGTGATTTTGATGGCTACGACGAGGTCTGTCTGATGCTCGATGACACCGATGATTACTTGGGTGACGTTGAGACGCGACCTGCCGCGCACTGCCTGACCATAAGCTTCCGCGGCACGCACGGGCAAGCAGCCCCACGCTACGAGCGGTTGCTCGGCTATATGCACGAGCACGGCATAGTACCCGCCGGCTCCTCGCGCGAGATCGCCTTGATCGATGACATTATCAGCGACGACCCAGCAACCTACGTGACGCAGATCACGGTGCCCGTTACTGCGGCCGAATAAAAACCTCCCGGATAGCATCGGACCATCCGGGAGGCTCTTCAATTTGATTAATTTGGCTATCGGCGCCTTAAGCCTGGGGCACCTCACCAGTCGCAAGAATCTGCTCGAGTGCGTCCTCATCCAATACAGGCACGCCCAGCTGCTCGGCTTTGGTGAGCTTGGAGCCCGCTTTGGGGCCGGCGACCAGATAGCTCGTCTTCTTTGACACGCTGCCCGAAACCTTGGCGCCGAGTACCTTGAGCGCCGCACCTGCCTCGTCGCGCGTGCGGTTGACGAGCGTGCCGGTGAGCACAAAGGTCAGACCCGCGAGCGGCTGTGCGTCGGCGAGCTCGCCGGCCACGCCAGCGTCGGCTGCGGCTTGCGCGTGCGCGGCGCCCAAGTCGACCTCGAGCGACATGCCCGCCTGGCGCAGGCGCTCCAGCACGGCGAGGTTCTCGGGTACGGCCAGGAACTGCTTGACGCTTGCCGCAATCTTGGAACCGATGCCCTCGCACTCGGCGATGTCCTCTTCGCTTGCCAAGATGAGCTTGTCAATCGACAGGAATCGTTCGGCGATGACCTCGCCCACACTCTTGCCCACGTGGCGGATACCCAGGGCAAACAGTACGCGACCGAGCGGCTGGCTCTTGGACTTGTTGAGCTCGGCGATGATTTTCTCGGCCGTCTTGAGGCCCACCGGGATGGGGTCGCCCTTCTTGACGCCCTTTTTGCTGTTGGAGCTGGCATACACGCGACCCGTGTCTAGGCCGGCGATGTCGTCGACCGTGAGCTGGTAGAAGTCGGCGACATCGTGGATCAGGCCAGCAGCGATCATCTTGTCGACGATCTCGTCGCCCAGGCCGTCCACGTCCATGCAGCCGCGGCTCACCCAGTGGAGCAGGCGCTCCTTGAGCTGCGCCGGGCAGTCGATGGACACGCAGCGATATGCCACCTCGCCATCCTCGTGGACCACGGGGCTGCCGCACACGGGACAGACCTCTGGCATGTGCCAGTCGACCGAATCGGCCGGGCGTTTGTCGAGCACCGGCCCCACGACCTCGGGAATCACGTCGCCCGCCTTGTGCACGATGATGGTATCGCCCTCGCGCACGTTTTTGCGGCGGATCTCGTCGATGTTGTGCAGCGTGGCGCGCGCGATGGTGGAACCGGCGACCGTCACCGGGTCGAACTCGGCGACCGGCGTGAGCACACCGGTGCGGCCCACCTGGATGCGAATCTCGCGCAGGATGGTCTGCTTTTCCTCGGGCGGGAACTTAAAGGCAATGGCCCAGCGCGGTGCGCGGGCGGTAAAACCTAGGTCGAGCTGCTGCTGGAAGCTGTCAACCTTTACGACCACGCCGTCGATGTCGTAGTCCAGGTCGCCGCGGTGCTCGAGCGCCTGGGCACAGAACTCGTGGACCTCGGCCGGCGCGGCGCAACGAGCCACGTTGGGGTTGACGCTAAAGCCGGCGTTGCGCAGCCAGTCGAGAAATTCGCGCTGGCTGTGGACGTGCAACGGGTCGGTATCGGCGATGGCGTAAATAAAGGTGGCCAGGTCGCGGCGAGCCGTGACCTTGGGATCCTTCTGACGCAACGATCCGGCGGCGGCGTTGCGCGGGTTGGCGAAGGGATCGCGGCCCTCGGCGTCAGCCTCGTCGTTGAGGCGCACAAAGCTGCCCCTAGGCATGTAGACCTCGCCGCGTACCTCAATGGTGCGCTCGCGGTCGGCGCCCATGTGGGCGAGCGCCGGCTCGGACAGGTGCATGGGCACATCCTTGATGGTACGGACGTTGAGCGATACGTCCTCGCCCGTGGTGCCATCGCCACGTGTGGCCGCGCGCACAAAGGTGCCGTTTTGATAGGTAAGCGCCACGCCCAGACCGTCGATCTTAAGCTCGCAGGTATAGGTGACGCTGCCGGCACCGAGCGCATCCTCGGTGCGTTGGAGCCATGCGTCGAGCTCGTCCAGATCCATGGCATCGTCCATGGAATACATGCGCGCCATGTGCGTTACCGGCGTAAACTGCTCGCTCACGTAGCCGCCCACGCGCTGGGTATAGCTGTCGGGCGTCACCAGGTCAGGATAGGCCACCTCGATCTCCTGCAGCTCAACGAGCATTTTGTCAAAGGCGGCGTCCGTGATCTCGGGCGCATCGAGCATGTAGTAGCGATAGGCATGGTAGTCGAGCTCGTGGCGCAGCTCGGCCGCGCGTGTTGCCGCCTGGGCACGGACATCGGTCGGTGCGGTGGCTTCCGCGGTCGTGGGCGTTTCGGTATCGATGTCCACGCCGTCACCAAACAGGCTCGATTGCTCCATAGCGGCACTCCTTCGCTCGATTTCAAACGGATACTAGAGTACCACCGGTCGCAATGAGGCCGAATAGCGGTCTCGAACCGCACCGAATCGGCAGCCGCCAGACTGGGGTGGACAGTTAGTTCAGATACGTATAAATCCTAGAGCTGGATCAGGCACGAACACCCCTGTTTCAACTAATTTGGGCTCCCTGAGACCATGTAAACGTCCCGCTCTCCCTCCCAAACGCCCATTCAAGCCCCATCCCAATCAAAAATTGCTCAAAACGCATCCCAAGCTGCCCCAGATTTATACGTATCTGAACTAACTGTCCAGGCCATTCCGAACCAAGCCTCTTGCCAGCCACAAGTGCTCCGTTTTCCTCCGTCCCCAAGGGATCATCGCGAAAAGAGGGGGCTGCCCCGCGTTGGCGGGACAGCCCCCTCTGGCTTCGATATGTGTGGAGTGGCTCGTTAGTAACCCTGACCGTAGCCCTGGCCCTGCTGGCCTAGCAGCTCCTCCAGGTACTGGCGCAGCTGTTCGTCGGTAATACCGCCGTTGCCGGTGTCGGTCGCGCTGTCGTCCTGCTGCTGGTTCTGCAGCTCCTCGTCGGAGCCCAGTTCAACCGTGACCTTCTTCTCTTCCTTGCCGCGCATGAGCGTGATCTCGACCTTCTCGCCCACCTCGTGGCTGCGCAGTGCGATGATCAGGCCATCGGCGCTCGTGATCTCGTCGTCGCCCAGCTTGGTGATGACATCGCCCTCCTGAATGCCGGCCTTGGCAGCAGGACCATCCTCAACGACGCTCGCCACATACGCGCCGCTATCGGTGCTCAGCTTGTTGGTGCGGGCGTTGAGCGCGTTGACGCTCGAAAGCGTAGCGCCCATGTACGGATGCACCGGCGTCTTGCCGTCGATGATCTGGTCGGCAATGTTCTTGGCATAGTTGACCGGAATGGCAAAGCCCACGCCCGAGCTGGAGCCCGAATAGCTCTCGATGAGCGAGTTGATACCCACAAGCTCACCATTGTCGTTGACGAGCGCGCCGCCGGAGTTGCCCGGGTTGATAGCGGCGTCGGTCTGAATCATGTTGGCATAGATGGTATTGCCGCTGGTAGAGCTCATGGCCGTGGAGCGATACAGCGCCGACACGATACCCGTGGAGACAGACTGCTCGTTGCCAAACGGCGAACCGATAGCCATGACCCACTCGCCCACGTTGAGCTTGGAGGAGTCGCCGATCTCGATCGGGGTGAGCTTGGAGGCATCGGCATCCTTGAGCTTGATGACGGCGAGGTCGCTCGAGGCATCGTTGCCCACGAACTCGGCCTCATAGGTGGTGCCGTCGTCCATGGTCACCACGTACTGGTCGTAACCATCGACCACGTGGTTGTTGGTGAGGATGTGGCTCTCGGTATCGAGCACCACGCCCGAACCGACGCTGCCCGAGCTATCCGACTCGTCGGCAGACTGCGAAAGCGAGCCATTCTGGCTACCGCTCGAAGTGGCGGCGATGGAAACGACGGAGGGCAGCGCCTTGGCAGAGACGGCCTCGGCCAGCGTGGTGTCCTCGGAGTCGATGGTGATCTTTTGCGTCGACGAACCCGAAGCGCCCGCCGTCACGCTGTTCTTTCCGCCGCCGATATCGAGCGTGCCACTCATAATGAGCGCAATGACCAGCAAGGCTCCGCAGGCACAGCCGGCGAGTGCCGTAATAAAGATCGGCAGCTTTTTGGTCTTGGTCTTGACCACCGTGTGCTTGTTCACGACCTGCTGGCCGCCCAGCGGCTTGCCGGTCTGCGTGTCGTAGGCCTGCACGTAGGGAATGTTGCTGTCGGCAGGCGTCGACTCCACCTGCACGCGCGGCTGCTGCTGAGTCTCGCCGGCGTTGCCCGCATCCTGGGGACGCTGGGGATCGTTCTCGTTCATGCTGCAATCCTTTCGTCAAATAACCAAAGGCCCGCCAAACATGTGGCGGGCCATCATTGTTCACGTTGAGTTGTACCCCAATATGTGGGCGAACGTGTATGAGAACGAAATCTTTTAGGAAGGTTTAAGTTCTGTTGCAGACCCGAAAGGGACCCCCACCTGTGGCAAAGCCACCACAAAGGCGCCTGCCCCCTTTGTGGTGGAAATCTAGTCCTTAAACAGATAGCCCACGCCGCGGACGGTGGTGATGTGCGCCGCGATCTGCGGGCCCACCTTGGAGCGGATGCGTCGGATATGCACGTCGACGGTACGCGTACCGCCGCAGTACTCAAAGCCCCACACGCGGTGCAGCAGCACCTCGCGGCTGTAGGCGCGGTTGGGGTGCGTGGCCAAAAAGCTCAGCAGCGAGTACTCCATCAACGTCAGGTCGATGGGCTCGTTATCGAGCGTCACCTGGTAGGTAGCCAGGTTGATCTCGAGGTTATCGATGTTGAGCACATCGTCGGCGGTGACGGTCTCCTCCTCGCCCATCAGGCGCTGCGCGCGAGCCTTGAGCTCGTTGGGCGTCGCCGTGGGGCATACAAAGTCGGCATGCGCGTGATTGGGCAGGCGCAGGGTGCCGAGCGCCTCGTCGTCGACGATCACCAGCATGGGGACGCCGCCACGATCGTCAAGCCACTTGGCAATCTGATCGATGCGGTCGCTGCGGATGCCATCGGAATCGAGGATCAGCAGGTCAAAGTCGTGCGCCGCAGTCGGCGAATCGGGGGTGGCCAGGCTCACCTCGACACCCAGGGTGGTCGTCAAGCTGCGGGCAAACTCGTGGAAGCGCGTCGTGCGCGCCATGAACAGGGCACTCTTTTCGGACATATCGGCCTCCAAAGAAATGAGCTCAATCGTACTGGGACAAGCCAGCGCGATTAGGAGTTCGCCAGGTAGTGCTTGATCTCCCATTCGGTGATCGTGGATTCGAACTTATGCCACTCGTCACGCTTCTTTTTGAGGAAGAAGCCGTGGATGTGATCGCCGAGGGCATCCTTCATAAACTGCGAGTCCTCAAAGACGTCGAGTGCCTCTTTAAGCGAGCGCGGCAGCGGCGTGTAACCGGCCTCGAGCATCTGGCGGTCGTTGAGCTTAAGCGTCTCGGCCGTGGCCTCGGGCGGGAGCTCCAGCTTGCGCTCAATGCCGTCGAGACCAGCCGCCAGCGTGACGGCGTTGACCAGATACGGGTTGGCCATGGGATCGGGGCTACGAAGCTCGATGCGCGTGGACAGCTGCTTGCCGGGCTTGTAGACCGGGATGCGAACCATGCTTGCGCGGTTGCGCAAGCCCCACGTGGCGTACTGCGGCACGGAGTCGCCGCTCGTGGTGATGCGCTTGTACGAGTTGACGGTGGGGTTGGTGATGGCGCTGATCTCGCGCGCGTGCGCCAGGATGCCGGCCATGTAATGCTTGGCAATATCGGAGAGGTGGTACTTCTCGTCGTCCTCGCCCCAAAAGACGTTGTTGCCGTCGTGGTCGAACAGCGACTGATGCAAAAACATGGCGCTGCCGTCCTCGCCCGCCAACGGCTTGGGCATAAAGGAGGCGTGGCAGCCGCTCTCGTAAGCCTGCTGCTTAATGATGAGCTTGGCCGTGGTAATGGCGTCGGACATGCTCAGGGCCTCGGCATGGCGCAGGCTCATGCCGTGCTGCGAGCGACCGGCGGCATGGAAGGTGTACTCCACGGGCACGGACATCTTCTCGAGCGTAAGGACCGTGTTGCGGCGCAGATCGCGAGCGGCATCGCTCACCGAAAGATCGAAGTAGCCCACGTTGTCGAGAGGCTCGGGCGTGTGCTCGTCGGGGAAGTAGTAATACTCCAGCTCGGCGCCCACGTTGAGCAGATAGCCGGCTTTCTCTGCCTTGCGGAACATGCGACGCAACGCATCGCGCGGATCGCCGGCGAAGGGCTTGCGATCGGGAGTGCACACGTCGCAGAACACACGGGCGACGCCGTTGTGGCTCGGACGCCACGGCAAAATCTGGAAGGTCGAAGCATCGGGAAACGCCAGCATATCGGCTTCCTCGGGCGTGGCAAAACCCTCGATGGCCGAGCCGTCAAAGCCAATGCCCTCCTCAAATGCGACCTCGAGGTCCTCGGGGCTAATGGCAAAGTTTTTGAGGCGGCCGAGAATGTCGACAAACCACAGACGCACAAAGCGGATGTCACGCTGCTCTACGGAGCGGAGTACGTAATCGATGTTCTGCTGGTTCATGTCGCTCCCCTTTCTTTCGGGCGGGTTTCGACTGGTCTATACCGCAGATACTATCGCAGAAAAATGTTTCCGCAGGGTTAAAGCGTATCAAGCGCTCAAAAAACGTGCGCGAGCAGGCGGGTGCCAAGCACGAACGAATGGTTAGCGCGAGGTCGTAGCGCGGTGTTCGATGTGGCCGGGGACCTCGATGCGCTTGGGGGCGAGCTTTGCGGCGTCGCCCACCGTAGTGGTAACGACGTCGATGCGCTCGGACAGGCGCTCGACCACGCGCTCGGCAATGGTGAGGGTGTCCTGCGCGGCCGTGGTCACACCGCCAAAGAGCACGTGGTTCCAGGGATAGTCGTCAAACGTTGCGATCTTGAGACCCGCCGGCAACGAAGGTCCCAACTGTGCCAGCGCCTCGGTCAGGCGCAGGAAGACCAGACCGTTGACGGCAATGAGGCCGAGCTTTTTACCCGCATAGCCGCGGATGGTCTCGTCCAGGCGACTGACACCCGTGGCGCCACCGTCGGCCAGGGTGACGACCTCGCCCGCAAGACCGCGGCGCGAAAGCTCGTCGGCAAAGGCCTCGGCGCGCTCGCGACGCACGGGGCTGTCATCGCTTGCCTCAGTGAGCAGGCACAGGCGCTCGCTGTCAGCAGCGGCCAAGGCGTCTACCAGGCCGGCGACCAGCTCACGGTTGTTAGATGTCACCAGATCGATGCCGCCATTGGCAACATCGCGGTCGAGCAGAACGACAGGCAGGCGTCCCGCGGCCGCGGCGATCGCCTTGTCGTTGCCTCCGCAGGTATTGACGACCAGGCCGTCCACGCCGGCATCGATAAGTCTGGTGAGCGACTCTGCCTCCTTGGAGGGGTCATTGCTACTAATGGCCGTCATGAGCGAGCAGCCGCGCGCGGCGGCGCTGGCGGAAAGCCCTTCGAGCATGGCACTGGAGAACGGGTTGGCGATGTCTGCCAAGATCACGCCAATGAGGTTAGTGCGCGAGCTGCGCAGATTGCGTGCGGCGGCACGTGGGCGATAGCCGTTGCGCTCGATAACCGCCGCGATGCGAGCGCGGGTTTCCTCGGTCATCTGCCCGGGGCGGTTATTGAGATAGCGCGAAACCGTGGCCGGGCTCACGCCCGCCTCGGCGGCAATGTCCTTGATTCTCATCTGCGCCATAGCGCACCCCGTTTCCCAATTGTCGGCAACCTGAGCCATTTTAGGCATTTATACGAACTGCCTACGCCACCAGAGCCGCAGAACGATCTTAATTTCACCGCAGCTAATAAAGGGCGCGAGTTAGATGGCCGAGTCTTTAGGCAGCTCAAAGTAGTCGGGATGCAAGACGATAACCGGGCCCTGCTCCTCGGGCATCAGATGCAGGTGTGTCTCTGCCAGGTAGCTCGCCGTGTCGGTATCGCCCCTCTTAATGGCCTCGAGAATCCGGCGATGCTGCCGACGAATCGGCTCCCAATCCAGATCCTGCGACACCATACGCAACCAGTTGTAGCGCTCAAAATGTGTGTTGACGCTCTTCATCCAATCCCACAACATGTGGCGACCGGCAATCTCAAAACACGTCTCATGGAACAGATTGTCCAGATCGAAAAAGCGACGCGTTTCGCTATGGTCGAGCGACTCGGACTCGGCAAGAATCCGCTCGAGCCGCTGCTTTTGCTCGGGCGTGGCGGCAGAGCAGCATTTAATGAGCACGCTTCTCTCGAGTTTCTCTCGCAAGAAACAGGCGTTCTCGGCGCGCTCCATGCTGATTTTTGAGACATAGGTGCCGCTTTTGGGACGCGTTTCCACCAGCTCCTGCTCACGCAAGCGCACAAAGGACTCGCGAATAGGCGTGCGCCCGATTCCCGTCTCCTTTTCCAGACCAATCGCCGAAAGGCGCGTGCCGGGCTTGAGCTCGGCATAGATGATCTTGGAGCGCAATGCGTTGTATGCCTGATCTTGCAGGCTCTGATAATGCTGGTGCTGTTCCATAAAGCCCTCGGATGAAGCTCACGGTTTGTCGAATATCACCACGTAATACTATCGCATCCCCCATTCCCTCAGTTGCGGTGAAATAGGGCGCGCTCACGTCGCCAGGATCACAAGAACAAGCGGCGGCATCCCGAAACCCGGGACACCACCGCTGTTTTGCTATCGGATGGCGCAGAGACGCCCCCCCCCTCATGCACCAAGGGGTTGACTAGAGCTCGCAGGCGACCTTGTAGCCATCGCCGATGGCGTCGCGGATGTTACCGCACTTCTGGGCATCGCCCAGCACGTGGGTGACAACGCCGGCAGCGGCAAGGTCATCGGCAAGCTTGGTATTGGGGCGGTAGCCCATGGCAAGCACCAGCGTATCGGCATCGGCGATGGTGTGGATCTGGCCATCCTTTTCGTAACTGATGGTGTCCTCGGTAATCTCGGTCACCTTGGCCTCGGTCAGCACGTGAACGCCCTTGGAGAGCATGCGCGTGATGAGCACCGCGCGACCGGCACCGCCCTCGTTGGCGGCGAGCGTCTTGGTCATCTCAATGACGGTGACATCGCGATTGGCCGGCGACAGGTCGTTGACCAACGGGGCCAGGTAATCGGCCGTCTCGCAGCCGACGGTGCCGCCGCCCACGATGACGATCTTCTTGCCCGGGAAGGCCTTGCCGCCCAGCAGGTCGTCAGCCGTCATAACCTGCTTAAAGCCCTGCATAAAGGCTGGAGCGATGGGCTCGGCGCCATAAGCCAGGACAACCTCGTAGCCCGCGTAATCGCGCTGAATGTCCTCGGCCGAAAGCTCGGTACCAAAGACGCACGTGACGCCGGCCTCGGCCAGGCGACGGTACTGATACTTGATCACGCGGGTGAGTTCCTGCTTTGCCGGCGGAACGGCTGCGATGCGCATTTCGCCGCCCGGCTCATCCTGCTTGTCCACGAGCACCACGTTGTGGCCGCGCTTGGCGGCAATGTAGGCCGCCTCCATACCCGCGGGGCCGGCGCCCACGACGAGCACGTTCTTGGCCTCGGCGGCAGGCTCGTAGCCGGCCTCGTCGCGCTCCACGTCCGGGTTGACGGTGCAGGAGATGCGCTTGCCGAACATGATGCCGTTCAGGCAGCGCAGGCAGCCGATGCAGGGACGAATCTCGTCGGCGTTGCCGGCAGCCGCCTTGTTGCAGAACTCGGCATCGCACAGATTGGCGCGGCCCATCATGCAGATGTCGGCAGCGCCGTCCTCGATCAGCTCCTCGGCAATCCATGCCTCGTTGATGCGGCCCACGGTGGCAACGGGAATGTTCACATGCTTTTTGATCTCGCGCGAGCAAGCGGCGTGCGAAGCCTGCTGCGTGCCAGCGGCGGGAATTGCAGAGCCGCGCTTGATGGTGGTACCGCCCGACACGTGAATCATGTCGACGCCGGCCTTCTCCAGGCGCCGCGAGACGTAGATCATGTCGTTGAGGGTCAGGCCGCCATCGGTGTACTCGTCGCCCGAGATACGGACGTCGATGATGAAGTCCTTGCCGCAACGCTCGCGAATCTCGGCGATGACCTCGAGCAAGAAGCGCATGCGGGCGTCGAGCGAGCCACCGTACTCGTCGGTACGCTTGTTATAGAGCGGAGTCAAAAAGCCGCCGAGCATGCCATGGGCGTGCGCCGCATGGACCTCGACGCCATCGACGCCGGCCTTCTGCATACGCACGGCGGCGTCGCCGAACTGATGCGTGAGCTCGTGGATCTCATCGACCGTGATGGGGCGCGGCGCCTCGCGGGCATAGGAGGGGCCCACAAAGGACGGAGCGATCAGGCGCGGCGTGCCCGGAATGTTAAAGGCCATGTAGGCGGGGTGGAAGAGCTGCGGCATGATCTTGCAGCCGTACTCGTGAACGGCTGCGGCAAGCTTTTCCCAGCCGGGGATAAACGAGTCGTCGTAGCAGCACATGTCACCCGGCAGATAGGTATAGGTGGGCTCGACCGTCACGACCTCGGTGATGATCAGGCCCACGCCGCCCTTGGCGCGGGCGCGGTAGTGGTCGACCAAGTCGTCGGTCACATAGCCGTGATCGGCCAGGTTGGTAGATACCGGCGGCATAAAGACGCGGTTCTTGACCTCGGTCGTACCGACCTTGATCGGGCTAAAGAGCATCGGATAGGCGGAGGACTCCATACAGGGTTCCTTTCGTTTGAGCCGCTCGGCGGCAGTTGCTAACGTACCTATCGTATCAGTAACCGCCGCATTCGCACTCGCTCGCACTCCCCACCTTCAATCCCGACCCTCACAAAAAAGTTGCGGTGGAATACGGAGTAGATAAGGCTTCTGACAGCCAAAACAGACCGTATTTCACCGCAACTGATGGGTGGGGTGGAATTGAGGGCTCAGATAGTCAGTCATGCCCTCATCCGCCACCCCCTCACCTACAGCGCGCCGTCCAGCATAAGATTCACCTTGA
This sequence comes from Collinsella sp. TM05-38, assembly GCF_003466445.1. Lineage (NCBI taxonomy): Bacteria > Bacillati > Actinomycetota > Coriobacteriia > Coriobacteriales > Coriobacteriaceae > Collinsella > Collinsella sp. TM05-38. The sequence goes on from NZ_QSPM01000002.1 coordinate 35,596, forward strand.
GCACGTTGACCGTGGGCTCGCCGAACATGCCGAGGAAACGGCCCTTGGTGCACGCGGCGATGATGTCGCGCACCTCGTCCTCACTTTTGCCCGTGGCCTTGGCAAGGCGCGGAACCTGGTACTCGGCGGCATCCGGAGAGATCTCCGGGTCGAGGCCGGACCCCGAACACGTCACCAGATCGACGGGCACAGCGTCCATATCGGCATCGGGGTTGGCGGCGCGGATCTTCTTCACGCGCGCATCTATCAGCTGCCGATACTCCTCACTCGCCGGGGACAGGTTGGACGGGGCACCATACGCCATGAGCTCGCCGTCTTCGCCTTCGACAATTGATACGTTCTGGATACGACCCCACATGTGGGCTTCGTCATCGAAGTTCTGGCCGATGAGCTCGGAACCCACAACCTTGCCGTCGACCGTAATGAGCGATCCGTTCGCCTGGTACGGAAACGCAAGCTGCGCGACGCCGGTCACCACGAGCGTGTATCCCAGGCCGCAGACGATGGTAAACAGCGCGAACACGCCAAGTGCGCGCGATGCGATACCTTTGAACATACAAACCTCCGTCTACATCATGCCAATGCCGAACAAGGCCAGCAGTATGTCGATAATTTTGATGAATACGAACGGCGCCACGATACCGCCCAGACCCCACACCAGCAGGTTGTGGGTCAGCAGCTGGCCGGACGAAAGCTCGCGGTACTTCACGCCTTTCAGGGCGGCAGGAATCAGCGCGACGATGACCAACGCGTTGTAGATAATGGCGGACAGCACGGCAGACAACGGGCTGGTGAGCCCCAGGATGTTGAGGGCGTCCAACCCGGGGTAGATCGGCGAGAACAGCGCCGGGATGATGGCGAAATACTTGGCGACGTCGTTGGCGACCGAGAAGGTCGTGAGCGAGCCGCGGGTCATGAGCAGTTGCTTGCCGATACGCACGACCTCGATGAGCTTGGTGGGGCTGGAGTCGAGGTCGACCATGTTGCCGGCCTCCTTGGCGGCCTGAGTGCCGGTGTTCATGGCCACGGCGACGTCCGCCTGGGCGAGCGCCGGCGCATCGTTGGTGCCATCGCCGGTCATGGCGACCAGGTGGCCCTCACGCTGGAACTCGCGGATCTTCTCGAGCTTGCCTTCAGGGGTGGCCTCGGCCAGGAAGTCGTCCACGCCCGCCTCGGCGGCGATGGCGGCCGCCGTGAGCGGGTTATCGCCCGTCACCATGATGGTCTTGATACCCATGCGGCGCAGGTCGGCGAACTTCTCCTTCACGCCGGACTTGATGATGTCCTTAAGGTAGACGACACCCAGCACACGTCGGTCCTTTGCCACGACCAACGGGGTGCCGCCCACCTTCGCAATGCGTTCGACGGCCTCGTCGCACTCCTTCGAGAACACTCCTCCGGCAGCCTCCACATAAGCGCGAACGGAATCGGCCGCACCCTTGCGAATCTCGCTGCCGGCGTAGTTCACACCGGACATGCGGGTCGCCGCGGTGAAGGGGATGAACTCCATGCCCTTATCCTCGAGCGTGCGGCCGCGCAGCCCAAACTGCTCCTTGGCGAGCACGACGATGGAGCGGCCCTCGGGGGTCTCATCCGCCAGAGAGGACAGCTGCGCGGCATCGGCGAGTTCTGCCGGATCGACACCGTCGACCGGAATGAACTCAGCGGCCTGTCGGTTGCCCAAGGTGATGGTACCGGTCTTATCGAGCATGAGGATGTCGACGTCGCCGGCGGCCTCGATGGCGCGGCCGGACATGGCCAGCACGTTGGCCTCGTTCAGTCGGCTCATGCCGGCGATGCCAATGGCGGACAGCAGCGCACCAATGGTGGTGGGCGCCAGACAGACGAGCAAGGCAACGAGCGTGGTCACAGCGGTGGGGTTCGCCATACCGTTGAGCCCTGCAGAGAAACTCGAGTAGCAGTACAGTGCGAGCGTCACGAGGATGAAGATGGCGGACAGAGCAACCAGAAAGATCTCGAGCGCGACCTCGTTGGGGGTCTTCTTGCGGGCGGCGCCCTCGACCATGGCGATCATCTTATCCAGGAAGCTCTGGCCAGGCTCGCTGGTGATTTTCACCACAATCCAATCGGAAAGCACGGTAGTGCCGCCAGTGACGGCAGAACGGTCGCCGCCAGCCTCGCGAACCACGGGTGCAGACTCGCCGGTGATGGCCGACTCATCAACCGAGGCGGCACCCTCGATGACATCGCCGTCTCCCGGAATCTGCTCGCCGGCGCGCACGACCACCAGATCCCCGCGTGAGAGCTCGGTACCGGGAACGACCGTGAAGCGGTCCTTATCCTCGACGGACTCGATGCGATGGGCCTCGACGTCCTTTTTCGCCGCGCGCAGGGAGTCTGCCTGCGCCTTACCGCGGCCCTCGGCAAGTGCCTCGGCAAAATTTGAAAAGAGGTCGGTCAGCCAGAGAATGACGGCAATGGCGATCACATAGTACGTGGGGACGCCGGCGTCCTGTACCCCAAAAATAGAGGCGATGGCCAGAATGGAGGTCATGGCGGCCGAAAGCCACACCAGGAACATAACCGGGTTTTGGACCTGGACACGGGGGTCAAGCTTGGCAAATGAATCGCGCACCGCGCGGCTCATCATGTCTTTTTGCATAGCCATAAATCTGCGACTCCTTTACGCAACCATCTGGAAGAATTCGGCAACGGGACCAAGCGCCAACGCCGGGAAGAAGCTCAGGGCGCCAATCAGCAGAACGACGAATACCAGCAGAAACACGAACATGGCATTGGTGGTGGAAAGCGTGCCGGCGCTCTCGGCGACCTTGCCCTTCCCGGCCAGCGAGCCCGCAATGGCGAGCGTGCCCACAATCGGCAGGAACCGCGCGAACAGCATCTCGATACCCAGCAGCACATTGATCCACGGGGTGTTGCAGTTCATGCCTGCAAACGCCGAGCCGTTGTTGCCGCCGCATGAGGTGAAGGCATACAGCACCTCGGAGAAGCCATGCGCCCCGCCGTTGTTGAGTTGGTCGACAAGACCGGGCACCATGCAGGCGATAGCGGAGCTCACCAGAATGGCGAACGGAGTGGCGAGACACAGAACCACCGCCCAGCGCATCTCGGTCGGCTCGATCTTCTTGCCCAGGAACTCGGGCGTGCGGCCGACCATAAGGCCGGCGATAAACACCGTGAGGATGGCGAAGCCGATCATGCCGTACAGGCCGCAGCCCACGCCGCCGAACACCACCTCGCCCAGCGCTATCTGGAGCATCTGGACAAACCCGCCGAGCGGGGTGTAGGAGTCGTGCATGGAGTTGACCGAGCCGTTGGAAGCAGCCGTCGTGAAAGCGGACCAGGTGGAAGAGGAGGCGATGCCAAAGCGGCTCTCCTTGCCCTCCATGTTGCCGCCGGCCTGGCCGTCGGTCATCTCGATATTGACCGCTCCGCCATCGGCCAGCTGCGGGGTGCCCGCATGTTCGTTGACGGCGATGATGCCGGTGAAGATCACCAGCAGGATGAACATGGCGGCAAAGATAGCCTTGCCCTGCTTGGTGTTCTTGACGCCGATACCGAAGGTGAAGCAGCAGGCGGCCGGGATCAGCAGCAGGATGGTCATCTCGATGATGTTGGTGAAGGCACTGGGGTTCTCATACGGATGGGCGGAGTTCACGCCGAAGAAGCCGCCGCCGTTGGTGCCGGACTGCTTGATGGCGACCTGAGGAGCCGCGGGACCCTGGGGCAGGAACTGCTCGGTGACCACGCGCGCGCCCTCGACAACCTTGCCGTCGACCTTGACCGTGTCGCCCTCGATCTGGGCGCCGTCGATGACGCTCCAGCCGCCGTCTGCATTAGGCTGGACAGCGACGGGCTCTACGAGCTCAGCCTTCTGAGCCGGCTGGAAGTTGGAGATGACGCCACCGGCAGCCAGGCAGATGCCGAACACGAGGTTCAGCGGGATGAGCACATACAGGACGGTGCGGGTGAGGTCGACCCAGAAGGAACCCAGACCCTGCTCCTTGACCTGACGGAAGCCGCGGATCAGCGCGAACATGACCGCGATACCGGTGCCGGCGGACAAGAAGTTCTGCACGGTGAGGCCCATGAACTGCACAAAGTAGGACAGGGTGGTCTCACCGGAATAGGATTGCCAATTGGTGTTGGTTATGAAGGAAGCGGCCGTATTGAACGACAGATCCCACGGCACACCCGGCAGGTGCTGGGGATTGCCTGGCAAGAAGGACTGAAGCGCCTGGAGTGCCACAAGAGCCACGAGGCCGATCCCCGAAAAGACCAGCACGCTCGCCAGATAGCGCCTACACCCCATCTGCTCTGCCGCGTCGATGCGAAGCAGACGATAGACGCCACGCTCCACAGGAGCAATCACAGGCGACAGGAACGTATGCTCACCATCCATGATATGGGCCATGAATCGACCGAGCGGAACGGCCAGGACGACGAGCACGGCAAAGTACAAGATGTACTGAATCGCAGCGTCCATAGTTTACGAATCACTCCTCATCAGAATGTAGATGTCATAGATAAAGAGTCCAATGCAGACGACTCCGATAATGGGAATGAGGATGTCCATTACCGCCCCTTTCACGCGCGGTCCGATGTCTCGGACGCCTGCTCTCGCAAGCGTCTGGGGACAGTAAACGCTTCTAGGGATTAAAGAGGCGTGAGGGCTGGGGCTCACGACCTTAAGATGCCGTAAAGATGCAGGTAGAAAGCACTATTGCGGCTGCAGTGCGCCTATACTCGACCTCGCGAGCATACAGTGGCGCCCTCGCCGCGTATGCACGCATGGACAACGCTTCAGAAAGGCTACGCTATGCAGCGCGACGCATCGGACACTCGCGTCAATCCAGACCTCATCCTAAAGGCAATTGAGAAAGACGAGGTCGCCGATGACGCTCGAACCAGCCGGGGACACCTCAAGATTTTCTTTGGCTACGCTGCTGGCGCAGGCAAAACCTATGCGATGCTTCAAGCCGCCCACGCCGCCAAGCGGCGAGGTGTCGACGTCGTCGCGGGATACATCGAGCCGCACGAACGTCCGGCAACTGCCCATCTTGCACAAGGGCTTGAGAACGTGCCCTGTAAACTCATCGAGCACAACGGCATTGCGCTCAGCGAGTTCGACCTAGATGCGGCTATCGAACGCGCCCCTCAGCTCATCCTTGTCGACGAGCTCGCCCATACGGATGCACCGGGGTCTCGCCACGACAAACGCTATCAAGACGTCGAGGAACTTCTACATGCGGGCATCGACGTCTATACGACCGTGAACGTTCAGCATATCGAGAGCCTAAACGACATGGTTGCATCCATCACCGGCGTTGTCGTGAGCGAACGAATCCCCGACCGTATCTTCGATGATGCCGACCAGGTCGAGCTCGTCGACATAGAGCCCGAAGATCTACTTGAGCGCCTTCGCGCCGGCCTCGTCTACCGTCCCGCACAAGCCGACCGAGCGCAACAGCATTTTTTTACCGTCGAGAACCTCACCGCACTCCGAGAAATCGCGCTGCGCCGCTGCGCCGATCGCACCGGCTACCTCACAGACGCCGCACGCGTACTGGGAAACCGTGACTACTACACCAGGGAGCGTATCTTAGTCTGTGTCTCCCCGGCGCCGACCAATCCCCGCATCGTCCGTGCCGCCGCACGCATGGCGAAAGCGTTTCGCAGCGAGCTCGTCGCCCTGTTCGTAGAGAGCCCGCGCGCGCAGGCCATGAGCGATAATGAGCGCGCCAAGCTTGCAGCCAATATCGCCCTGGCCGAACAGCTCGGAGCACATATGGAAACCGTCTATGGCGACGACATCGCGTTTCAGATCTCCGAGTTCGCGCGCCTGTCGGGTATTTCGAAGATCGTCATGGGGCGCACGGGCGAGCGTAGCAGCGTCCGTCAGGCCCTCTTTGGCCGCAAATCTCTCGTAGAACAGCTCATAACATTCGCCCCGAACCTCGACATTTACATCATTCCAGACCAGTCGACTCCGCCCTCCCGGCCCGAAGAACGCCGCCGTGCGCTCGCCCTGCAGCCGCCCAGCAGCCGTGACGTGCTTCGCACGCTGGCCCTCTCTCTTGTCGCCACGGCGATCGGCACGGCTTTCCGCCATCTGGGTTTTGCCGATTCCAGCATCATATCCCTCTATATCCTGACGGCCCTGCTGACCGCCGTCACCACGACGGGGCGCATCTGCACGATCGTATCGAGCGTGCTCTCTGTAGTGCTTTACAACTTCTGCTTCGTCACGCCTCTGTTTTCGCTCGCCAGCTACGACCGAAGCTATCTGGTCACGTTCGGCATCATGTTCGCTACCGCTATGGTCGCCGGCGAGTTAACTGCGCGCATCGCCGACAACGCCCGGACCTCCGCCGAGAACGCATTCAAAACGCGCGTACTCCTCGAAACGAACCAGCTCTTGCAGCAAGCCCATAGCGCGGAGGAGTGCGCCCGCGTCGCCATGAACCAACTCATCAAACTGCTAAAACTCGACGTGGTCTTCTACACCGCCGAACACGGCACGCTCGGCAAGACGCTCTATGAGTCCGCTGGCACCGAAAACCGATCCGCGTCGCTGCTCACCGACTACGAGCGCGCCGTTGCAACCTGGACCTACACCAACAACAAGCGCGCGGGCGCAAGCACGCGGACCCTGCCTGAGGCGCGCTGTCTCTACCTCGCGGTTCGCACCGGCGACAAGGTATTCGGTGTCATCGGCATCGCCCTGGAGGGGCGCGAGATCGAAGCCTTCGAGCATTCGATCGTCCTATCTATCGTAGGTGAATGCGCCTTGGCGCTCGAAAGCGACCGAGCAGCGCAAGAGCGCGAAGAAGCTGCGGTCTTGGCGAAAAACGAGCAGCTGCGCGCCAACCTTTTGCGCTCCATCGGCCACGATTTGAGGACACCCCTCACGGCTATATCCGGATCTGCGGCAATCCTTCGGAAGAGCGACGAGAAGCTCAGCCTCGAACAACGCTGCGATCTTGCCGATGCCATCTACGACGACTCCCTCTGGCTTATCGATACCGTGGAGAACCTCCTCGCCATCACACGCGTCGAGGACGGCACCATTCGCCTCAACTTCACGTCCGAGCTCATCGACGAGGTCATCGAGGCCGCCCTCAGCCATGTCGCCCAAGCATCGCATGGACGTACCGTCACCATCGAGCACACTGACGACATCCTGCTGGTACGCATCGACGTCCATCTCATCATGCAGGTGCTTACGAATCTCATCATGAACGCCTTCAAATACACGCCCGAGGACTCGACTGTCACCATCAGCGCACGTCGCGAGGGCGCGTTCGTCGTGGTGGACGTCGCAGACGATGGGCCGGGTGTGGCAGACTGCGACAAGCCTCATATCTTTGAGCGCTTCTTTACCTCAAGCAATACGCAGCCCGTGGATTCGCGTCGAAGCATCGGCCTTGGGCTGTCGCTTTGCCGCTCCATCGTGGAGGCGCATGGCGGCGTCATCGAAGCTCGCGACAACCACCCCCATGGGGCCGTCTTCCGTTTTACCCTGCCCGCCGAGGAGATCGAGATTCATGAATAATGCCGCTAAGCCACGCATCCTCCTGGTCGAAGATGACCTGACCGTTCAAAACCTCGTTTCGACCGCGCTTGACCTCCACGGCTACGTCGTGAGCAAAGTTTGCAACGGCCAGGCCGCCATCATGGATGCGGTGTCGCACGGCCCCAGCCTCATCATGCTCGACCTCGGCCTTCCCGACATTGACGGTATCGAGGTCATCACGAAGATCCGAAGCTGGTCGGCAGTCCCCATCATCGTCATTTCGGCGCGCACCGAAGATTCCGACAAGATTGCAGCACTTGACGCAGGGGCAGACGACTACCTCACCAAGCCCTTTTCTGTGGATGAGTTGCTCGCGCGCGTCCGTGCGAATTTGAGGCGCTCCTCGATGGCGTCGAGCGAGTCGACAGAAGCGAGCACGTTCGACAACGGTCCGCTGCATATCGACTACGCCGCGGGATACGCGACGAAAGACGGACGCGAGCTCTCGCTCACCCCAACCGAGTACAAATTGCTTGTCCTTCTGGCGAAAAACGTCGACAAGGTGCTCACCCACACCTTCATCACCCGCGAGATATGGGGCACGAGCTGGGACAGCGATCTGGCGAGCCTGCGCGTGTTCATGCGCACCCTGCGCAAGAAGATCGAGGCAGACCCCTCTCACCCCAAGATGATTCAGACGCACATGGGTGTCGGGTACCGCATGCAGCGTCTCTAGCCCACCCCACAAAAAGTTGCGGTGGAATACGGAGTAGATAAGGCCTTTGACAGCAAAAACAGTCCGTATTCCACCGCAACTGATGGGCGGGATGGAGTTAGAGGCCCAGGTAGCTGGTCATGCCTTCGACGGCGAGCTTGGCGCCCGCTACGGCATGGACCACGGTGAGCGGACCGTTGACCACATAGTTAGCGATACCCCAAAATCACTCTTTAACTCACCGCGCTCGCCCCCATATGTGCAAAGCGCCCCGCGAACGGATACTCGCGAGGCGCCTGGATGCCTGGATGTCCGGGCCTTATTTGATCCCGCGGCCCAAGTCTTCGGCAATTTTGTCTACGCCCTTAAGTGCGGCGCAGGTCTTTTTGTTGGAGCAATGTCCCGTGCAAACGCCACCTTGAGCGCAGTCGGCGCAGGTGCCCTTGCGATAAATGCGCACGCACACGGCGACAAACGCAATGGCGATAACGGCCAGCACAACAATATCGATAGGTGCCATAGAAAGCCTCCTCTAGTTAACCACCACTTACTTTACCCCGTTCTCCACCTGCCAAAAAGGGACAGGTTTATTTTGGTCGGTTTTATCTGCGGAAACGTCACATCTTAACTTCTGGAGCAAAGCAATCTGTCCCCCATTGCACCAAAAAGCCCGAGTGTCGCTGGGACACCCGGGCTCGTGAAAAGGGGCTAATCCTTATTCGGACTTAGGCGGAAACCGTGGCAGAAGCGGTGTTGGTCTCGTCCTCGTCGGTCCATGCATGCTTGGGCATGGGACGGAAGATCTGGAAGAGCATCGCAGCCAGCAGCACGATGGCCACAACCGTCAAAATACCAAACTGCCCAAGAACAAGCAGGTTATAGAACTGGTTGATGAACAGGCCGATGACCCAAGCAAAGGCACACTCGTAGCCGATGGCAATCGCGGTCCACTTACCGGAGTTCATCTGGTTACGGATGGTGCCGATAGCGGCAAAGCACGGAGCGCACAGCAGGTTGAAGGCACCGAAGGCGACGCAAGCGCCCATGGTCGGGAACATAGCCGCAAACGCGGTCCACAGGCTCGGGTCGGTCTCGCCGGCGTCGGCAACGGAGAACAGCGAGCCGGCGGTGGCGACAACGTTCTCCTTGGCGACAAGACCCGAGACAGTCAGCGCAGTTGCCTGCCAGGTGCTAAAGCCGAGCGGGGCGAAGATCCAAGCGACCAGGTTGCCCAGCATGGCAAGCACGGAGTAGTCCATGAACTCCTCGGGGATGCCGTCCATCGCAGGCAGGAAGCCAAAGGAACCGTTGTAGCTACCAAAGTTGGACAGGAACCAAACCACGACGGTGGACGCGAAGATGACCGTGCCGGCCTTCTTGATAAAGGCCCAGCAGCGCTCCCACACATGCAGCGCCCAAGAGCGGATCGCCGGGAAGTGGTAGGCGGGAAGCTCCATAACGAACGGCGTCGGGCGACCGGCAAAGAGCTTGGTCTTCTTGAGCATGAGGCCCGAGGCAATGACGGCAAAGACGCCCAGGAAGTAGAAGAGCGGGCTGATCCACGCAGCGGTGGTAGAAGAGTCGCCAATGATGGAACCCATAAGCAGGGCGATGATCGGCAGCTTGGCGCCGCAAGGGATGAACGTGGTGGTCATGACCGTCATGCGGCGGTCCTTCTCGTTCTCGATGGTCTTGGTAGCCATGACGCCGGGGACGCCGCAGCCCGAGGACACGAGCATGGGGATAAAGGACTTACCGGACAGGCCAAAGCGGCGGAACACGCGGTCCATGATGAAGGCGACGCGGGCCATGTAACCGCAGTCCTCCAAGAAAGACAGCATCACAAAGAGCAGGAACATCTGCGGGACGAAGCCCATGATGGCGCCGATGCCAGCCACGATGCCGTCGCAGACCAGCGAATCGACCAGGCCACCGTCCTCGGTACCGCCCGCCACGAGAGCGTCATGCACCGCGGTGGTGATACCCGGGACATAGGGGCCGTACTGTGCTGGGTCGACCGAGTCGGCGTTGTCGCCCGCAGCCTCAACAGCTGCGTCATAGGCGTCGCGACCCTGACCGAGCACGTACCAGCCGTCGGTGCCGAAGAGCTGGTCGTTGGTGAAGTCGGTCACCGTGCCGCCCAGGGTGGAAACGGCGATGTAGTACACGCAGAACATGATGACCACAAAGATCGGCAGGCCCAGGATACGGTTGGTAACCACGCGGTCGATCTTCTCGGAGGTGCTCATCTTGGCCGGAGCCTTGGTGAGGCACTCATCGACGATGTGCGCGATCACACCATAGCGCTCACCGGTGATGATGGACTCGGCATCGTCATCGCAATCCTGCTCGCACTGGGCGACCAGCTGCTCCACACGAGCCGCCTTCTCCTTGGTGAGGTTGATGAGTTTGCAGGCATCCGTATCGCGCTCGAACAGCTTGACGGCGTAGTAGCGACGCTTGTTGGCGGGAACGCTCGCAGGCAGGTTATTCTCGATGTGGTCCAGAACGTCCTCGATGGAAGAATCGAACTTGTGCTCCGGCACCTGGCCCTTGGAAGCAGCGGACTTCTTGACCTGCTCGAACAGCTCCTTGATGCCCTTGTTCTTGAGGGCCGAGATCATCACGACCGGGCAACCGAGCTTCTTCTCGAGCTTCTTGGTGTCAATCTTGTCGCCGTTTTTTTCCACGAGGTCGGCCATGTTGAGGGCCACGACCACGGGCAGACCGGTCTCAATGACCTGAAGTGCCAGATACAGGTTGCGCTCGAGGTTGGTGGCGTCGACGACCTGGACGACGACATCGGGCTCGCCGCTCATGAGGTAATCGCGCGAGCATTGCTCCTCGGGGCTGTAGGGGGAAAGCGAGTAGATGCCAGGGAGGTCCGTGATGGTAACGTTCTTGTCGCTTAGGAGCTTGGCTTCCTTTTTCTCAACCGTGACACCGGGCCAGTTGCCAACGTAGCCGTTGGCGCCGGTGATCAGGTTGAAAAGCGTGGTCTTGCCGCAGTTGGGGTTACCCGCAAGCGCGACATGGATCTGAGAATCCGCCATTCAATCCTTCTTCCTTGTGTGCCCGCGCTGTCATCTCCGCGCAGGTTGGATAATGTGCTTCAAAGATGCTGCATTAAGTTAGAAAAACCTAACTTTATATGCAGAAATACACGCCGCGAGCCCTTACTGAACCTCGACGACGGCCGCTTCCTCCTTGCGGATGGAAAGCTCGTAGCCGCGCACGTTGATCTCGACCGGATCACCGAGCGGCGCAACCTTTACGACCTTGAACGAAGTGCCCTTGATGAGCCCCAGGTCCATAAGGTGGCGGCGCAGCGCGCCCTCACCGTGAAGCTTGACGATGGTAGAGCTCTCGCCTACCTTAACGTCACCCAACGTCTTCATCCTCTTGTCCCCCTTTCGGTTTTAATGAAATGCTGCGGACTAACCGACGGTCATGATGTGCATGGCAACCTTGGAATCGATGCCAAAACGTGCGCCCAGCACGGTGACGATGATATTGGCACCACTCGAGCTCACCACGTGAATCTCGCTGCCCTCGACAAAGCCAAGGTCCTTGAGGTGGTGCTTCATGTCCTCATTGCCCTTTACCCGAGACACGCGCACGGTTTCGCCCGCCTTTACCATCGAAAGCGGCATGGCCGGCATCTGCGGTCCGCAAGACATGAGTGAGCTCCTAACGTCGGTTCGTCCTCAACATCGACGCGGTAAAAGTTAACCACGTCTATGTTCGCTTTAGTAAACTAACATGTGGTTAACTTTTTTGAAAGGGTCTCTATTCAGTTTTCGAAAAAGTTTCCCATACGAAACAAAAGAGGCACCGCAAAGAGCGCCTCCTAGAGATGTGACAAAGGGACTGTCCGCAGTCCCTTGTTGCGTTTAGAGCGAGAGGTTTCTGATCGACGTGACGCACGAGGCCTCGTCTACGCCCGAAACGCGAAAGACGATATCCTCGCCACATTCGCCGTAAAGCGCCATGAGGCCCATCACGTCACGGCCATCGGTATGGCGGTCGCCGATGCTGACCGACACGTCGCTACGATGCTTGGCGATAATGTCGTAGAGTAGCGCGACCGGGCGGGCATGCAGTCCCAACGGATCTTTAATCGTCTTTGTAAACTCGACCATGTCCCCTCCCGCGGTATCGCTCATTCGGCTGGCAAACCCAGACACGTGGTAGTTATTGTAGCGTTAGATGCTTGTCGAGAGCTCCTCTGAACACCTCGTGGGCAAAAAGTGGCAAATATGAGTACTGTCACCAATTTAGTAGCAGCAAAATCGAGAGCAAATTGCCTCCTTTGAGCGATTCGAAGAGGTTGAAAGCCGTCAAACGCCCTTTAAAGGGGGTTATATAAATTGATTTTAAGCCCGTTTTTGCTCAGAACAGGCCGAAAAATATGACACCTCTTTTGCAACAGTACTCATATTTGGCATTTTTTGACCACGGGGTCCAAAACCATGCCCCAAAACACAAAGGGAGGGGCCTCGTAAGGCCCCTCCTTAGGAAAGGGAATCGATTTATTCCACAGCCGTAGATTAATCCTAGCCGCTACTCCATCATGTCGAGGACGGAGGGGCGCAGCTCGCTCTCGGCGGCCTCGGGATCGGTCTCGCGCAGGCGGTTGATATAGCGGTTGTACCACATCACGGCAAGGCCCAGGAAGACAACCACACCGCCAACGTTGTAGACCAGCGTCAGCCACAGCGGCTGATCGAGCGGGATGGTGCCGCAGACAAGCACAAAGCAGAAGACCACAAGCAGGAATGCGGCAACGACCAGACCAAAGCTGCGCGAGCCCATGCGGAAGTCACGGGGAGCGGCGTCGAAGTTCTTGCGCAGCATAAAGTAGGCAAGCAGGATCAGCAGCGGCGGGAGCAGAGCAGTGGCGGCCGTCATGTTGGTGACGATCATGAGCAGGTCGTCGAGGTTACCAGAGCCCAAGGCCGGGATGATCAGGATGGGGACGACGATGGCGAACTGCAGCCAAGCGGCGCGGGCGGGAATGCCGTGCTCGTTGAGCTCGACGATCTTGCTACCAAAGACGCCCTTGGGGATCTCGGTGAAGAAGACCTTGATGGGAGCAGAGGTCCACATCATGAGGGAGCCCAGCGTGGCAGCGAGAAGGATCAGGCCAATGACGCGCGTGGACACTTCCATGGGAATGCCAAAGTGGGCAAAGACAGCGCCGAATACGTCGAAGATACCGGTGGAGATGGCAACGCCGCCCTCGGGAATGAACAGGTTGACCAGCAGCGAAGCGCCTGCGTACAGAAGGCCGATGGTCAGGCCGGCGATAACGACGGTGCGCACGAAGGCCTTGACGCCGCCCTTAAGGTCGTTAAGGAACACGCCGACAGACTCAGCGCCGCCAACGCCCTGGATAATCCAGGCAAGCGTACCGAAGAAGCCCCACATAGTTGCGAAGTTGCTCATGTCGGGAGCCATGTTAGCGGGGGTAGGAGCCGTAGCGAACTCGACGCCGCCAAAGGCAGCAGCCAGGGACAGCAAGATGAACACGGCAGTCAGGCCGAGAGCCGCGGTCGAGCCGAAGGAGGAAATGGAGCCGATCCACTTAGCGCCCTTGGTCGAAACCCACGTGGCGATAGCAAAGACGACGATCTCGATAATGGTGATCCACAGCTGCGAGAGCTCGGCGTTGGCACCAAGGAACACGTAGCTCGCGTAGATGATGACGTTGGGCAGGACGGATGCAAAGTAGAACAGGTTAACGAACCAGTAGCTAAATGCCGTCAGGAACGCCCAGCGACCACCCATCGAAGTCTTAACCCATGCGTACACACCAGACTCGGAGTCCTTATTAAGACCGACAAACTCGGCGGTAACCAGAGTATAGGGGACAAAGTACAAAAGTGTGGCGAAGAAGAACGACGGTGCAGCCGCCAAGCCGATGGCCGCGTTGTTGTTGATGATGTTCTTGATACCGAACACGGCGGCGACCGTCATGCCCAGCAGAGCGAACGAACCAATCGTTCCTCGTTTTTCAGAGCTCATAAGCCCTCCCAATCATCCGTTATATCTCATCTAAAACCGTCCGGACTGCAAGCGCAATCGTGGACAGCACACCTGCTAGGGGGGATGGGGAAAAGGGAGTCAACAAAGCCATCCCCCTTAACGGCGCAAAGCAAACGTCCAAACGGACGAATACTACTTGTTGGGGAAGGAATAACCTTCAACCGTCACGTGCAGTACCACGACGCGGGAATCCGCGGCATCGTCCACGACACGGTAGGCCTCGTCGATCTCGACGACGGCAACGCCGCCGGCGGGAATCGTCACGGTCTCCCCCGTACCCTCAAAGCGCTCACGATCATCGATATCGCTGTAGGCGCGCGTGCAGGTGAGGCCTGCCTTGGGGGCAACCTCGACGGTCAGGTCGCCGTCGAGCGGGGCGAGCACGGCATGGTAGCGACGGTGACCGACCAGATCGGCGGTTGCGGCCTCGCGGGCATAGACCCACCAGTACACCAACGAGTCGCCGATGGAGTACGCCACGTCGTGCTGCAGGTCGGCAACACCATCGAGCGCCTGTCCGGTACGCATCCACTTCTTGACGGACTTCATCTGGGCGTCGAAGTCGGCACGCGAGTTAAATACATGCATGACTTATGCCTCCTTAATGGGTGCCAGCGCCTGAGCCAGATCGGCAGACGTCAGCGGTCGCAGGGACACCTCAAAGCTGAAGCTCTCAAAACGGGTGCGATAGGAGTCGAGCACCTCGGAACCCCAAGAGTTCGAGCCAAGGCCGAGCAGCTGGTCGTTGATGTTGACCGTGACCGTATCGCCCTTGACAAGGTCGTAGACGTGCTTGGCGCTATCGATGGCCTCGCAACTATAGGGCCATGCCGAGAACGAGAACGGGTTGGAGGCGGCATCGACCGGACGGGTCACCAGCACGCCGTCACCGTGGCTAGAGCGCAGGGCAACCCAGCGGGTGCCCTCGCGGTTGGCGCAGTCCTGAGGCATAACGTAGGGCGTGAACATGTCGTCGACCGTAGTGCGGTAATGACCGACCGGGTTGGCGCGCAGCGAGTCCGGATAGTTCTCGCCCGGGCCGTGGCCGTACCACTCAACGGCACGATCGCAACCGGGAACCTCGAAGGAGATGCCGATGCGCGGGATGATGTCCGAGTAATCGCCGTAGGGCTCGCCGGAAACCTTGAGGTCGACGCGACCGCTCGGAAGCACGGTGTAGACAAGCTCGACGCGCATGCCAAACGCACGGACGGGAGGAGCGATGCGCTGGCTCACGGTAACGACGACCGCGTTGCCATCCTGCTTCCAAGAAACCTTGCGGGTAGACGTCTGCATCACATCGATGAAGTTGTCCTTCCACAGGGAGTCGTACTCCTGGGCGTGGTTATCGACGAGCGGATGCCAAAAACCAACCTGGGGACCGGAGGCGATGACGTCGCGGCCGGATGCCTTCCACTCGCTCACGGTACCGTTAACCTTGTTGAAGGTCAGCTCGCCGTTGAGGGAGTGAATGCGAATCTCCTGCTCGGTCTCCTCGACCGTAAGCTCAGGACGAATGGGAGCCGCGATGGCCGGCGCCGGATGGTTTGCGATGGCAAACTGGCTTGCACCCAGCTGGAACATCGGCTCGCACCAGGCGTGAGCCGCCATTGTGTAGGCGTGCACGGTCAGCAGGGTCTCGCCCACTGCGGCCTCGCGAATCACCAGTGGCAGCTGGACGGACTCGCCGGGGGCAACCGCACCGGGCATGAGCGTCTTGCGGCTGACCACGTCGCCGTCCACCAGGGTCTCGGCCGACAGGCAAACATCCTCGAGGGTGGTGAACCAACGCTTGTTGGTGACGGTCAGCTCGCCCGACTCGGCATCGTAGGCCATGCGAACCGGGCAGATAACCTGGCCATACTCAGTAAGGCCCGGGCTCGGCTGCTGCCAAGGGAACACCATGCCATCGATGCAGAAGTTGCTGTTGTTGGGGTAATCGCCGTTGTCGCCGCCATACATGTCGTAGGCAACGCCGTCCTCGGTCACAGCAGCCAGACCGTGGTCGCACCATTCCCAAATAAACTGGCCCTGGATGCAATCCCAGCGATCGAAGACCTCCTGGTACTCGGACAGGCCTCCGGGACCATTACCCATAGAGTGGCCGTACTCGCAGTTGATGCGCGGCTTAGGGAACGGATGCTCGCCAAAGTCGTTCATCTGCGACACGCGGGAGTACATGGTGGAAATGACGTCGACGGTATCGGCGTTGCGGTCCTCCTCGTAGTGGACCGGACGACCGTCGAGCTCGTGAGCCTTGGCGTACATCGCGCGGATGTTGCAGCCATAGCCGCTCTCGTTGCCCATCGACCACATAATGATGCAGGCGTGATTGCGCTCCTGCATCACCAGGCGCTCAACACGGTCGACGTAGGCCGGCTCCCAGGCAGGGTCGTCGGTGACCAGGGCGATGTTGCCGATATTCTCGAAGCCGTGGCTCTCCATATCGGTCTCGGCGACCAGCATGATGCCATACTCATCGCACAGCTCGTAGAAGCGCGGGTCGTTGGCGTAGTGGGATGTGCGCACCGCGTTGATGTTGTGCTGCTTCATGAGCTCCAGGTCGCGGCGCATGCGATCGAGGCCCACAGCGCGGCCCTTGTGATCGTCGTGGTCATGGCGGTTGACGCCATGCATCTTAAAGTAGGTGCCGTTGAGGTAGATATGATTGCCCTCGACCGTCACCTCGGCAAGGCCTTGGCGATGCGGAACGTACTCGCTGACCTCGTCGCCGTCGTAGACCTCAAGCGTAAGGTCATAGAGGAAGGGGTCCTCGGGGTTCCAGAAGTGGGCATCGGCAACGCTGCACTCGGCATGGCCGTCGACGCACTCGCCCGTAGCGACCACATTCTGGCCATCGCTGAGCGTATACACAACGCGGCTTGCGCCCTCGGCAACCGTATCGAGCGTGACCAGAGCGGCATCGCCCTCGCGGTGCGTGCGGAACCTAAAGTCGACCAGATGCGCGGCGGGACGCTGCATGAGGTACACATCGCGGAAGATGCCCGATGCCCACCACATGTCCTGGTCCTCGATGTAGCTACCATCGCTGTACTGCAGAACCTTGACCGCAATCAGGTTGTCGCCCTCGACGAGCGCGTCGGTTACGTCAAACTCGGCGGACAGGCGCGAACCCTTGGTCATGCCGATAAACTTGCCGTTGACATACAGCTCGCCGTAGCTCTCGATACCGTCGAAGCGAATGATCTCGCGAGCGCCGGCAGGCACGGCAGGAAGGTTGACGATGCGCTGGTAGACGCCCGTGGGGTCGTCGGAGGGAACGAACGGCTGGTCCACTGGGAACGGAAAACCCTCGTCGGTGTAGGCAAGGTTGCCATAGCCGTCTACCTGCCACAGGTGCGGAACCTCCACGTGATCCCACTCGGGCTCGTACGTGCAAAGTGCCTCGTTGGAGACGGCCGCGGGGCCCTCAAAAAGGCGGAACTGCCACGAGCCGGACAGCTGGACAAATCCGCGCGACAGCTCGCGGCTGTACGTAGCGGCGAGATCGGCGGTCTCATAACCCATAAAGTACGCATGGGGTGCCAGGCGGTTCCTGTGGGTGAGCGCTTGGTTTTCCCAATCGTTAATGGCGTCCATGGTGATGCTCCTTCGTCATCGTAGTGATTCTTGTGCAACCGGTTGTCCTTATCTTACGGACGATGCAAAAACCTGTGCAACCGGTTGTCCGCTGAACGGTCGATTTCGCCGGATTAATGGTGCAACCGGTTGTACAACCGCGGAACTTATGTCACCCTGCGTATCGAAACTCAGCGCAAAACAGCATTCCCAGGCGGCGGACAACGGCCGCGCCCATCTATGCCCCACCCTTGCAAGCCATGTTCAACAGCAGCTTGAACGTGAAATGCCACCAGTGGCCGGATATCCTGAACGCTGTTCAGGCGCACTATAGTAAGCTGTATCCGCACCAGCCCGTATCAGTGACAACATCGACCGCTTTTTCCAGGAGACACCATGACCCAACCAGTTCGCACCGCACCGACGCTTGCCGAGGTTGCTGCAGCTGCCGGCGTTTCGCGCTCCACGGCATCGCGTGCCCTCAACGACTCCCCCCGCATTAGCGAGGAAACTAAAAAGCGCGTCCGCGCGGCTGCCAAGGAAGTCAATTTTGTACCCAACGCACGCGGCCGGGCGCTCGCCGTCGGACGCACGGAAATTATCGCCGTACTGGTTACCGAGCCTTTGAGCGAGCTGTTTAGCGATCCCACCTACAGTGAGTTTTTAAGCGGCATTACCGAGGGACTTTCGGAGTCGTCTTACCTACCCGTGATCCTGCAGGCATCTTCCTCGCATGAGCGCAATCGCGCACGCGAGCATTTTGAGCGTCGCTCGTTTGACGCCGTCATCGACGTCTCGCCCTACAAGGGCAGTGAGCTGCTCGAGGTGCTGCGTGAGCTGGGCGTACCCACCGTGTTGTGCGGCCAGCTCGAGGGCCACCCCTATCGCGATGTGTTCTCGACGGTCTACTCCGACGACGAAGAGGGCGGACGCTTTGCGGCGCTCGCTATGAAAGATCGCGGGCGCAAGGACATCGTTGCCGTGCTGGGGCCGCAGGATAACCCCGCCGTCGTCGACCGCCTTCGCGGCTACCGTGCAATTTTGGGCGAAAGCCTTCCAGATGAAAATGTCATCTATACCGGATGGAGCAGCGGAGACGGCTACCAAGCCACGCGGCGGCTGCTCGCGCGCGAAATACATGCCGACGGCGTGCTATGCGGATCGGACCGTATCGCAACCGGCGTTATCGCCGCATTCAACGAAGCGGGAATTAGCGTACCCAAAGACGTTTCGGTCGTGGGCTTCGATGACCACGAGGTCGCAGCTCGCAGCGTCCCCGCGTTGACGACCATTCGTCAGCCGCTTTGTGAGGAAGGCCGCAAGGCCGCAGGCATTGCGCTCGATATGATTAACGGTGCCGCGCCCACCACCACCGTCATGCACATGCAGCTCGTTCAGAGAGACTCACTGTAGGAAACTGGGCCGGGCTTTCCGCGATGCCCGGTCAACCCATACCCTCGCAACATCGGCGTATAAAAAACGAGGGAAGGCACGCGTCCTCCCCTCGTTACGGGCAATATGTAGCCGCTCGCCTACATCAGGCGCAGGCTGACGTCCTTGAGCTGGGCGCCGGAAACGGCACTCGGGGCGCCCGACATGAGATCGGAGCCACTGGCCGTCTTGGGGAACGCCATGACGTCGCGAATGGAGTCGGAGCCGGTGAGCAGCATGCACACGCGGTCCAGGCCCAGGGCGAAGCCGCCCATCGGGGGCGCACCAAACTTGAGCGCCTCCATGAGGAAGCCAAACTGCGACTCGGCACGCTCCTCGGTAAAGCCCAGGAGCTTGAGCATGGACATCTGCATCTCGGCGTTGTGGATACGCATACCGCCGCCACCGGCCTCAAAGCCGTCCATGACAAAGTCGTAGGTGCAGGAGCCGGCTGCCAGCGGATCGGCCTCAATCTTGGCGATGTCGGTCTCGGTCGGCAGGGTAAAGGGCTGATGCTCGGCTGCATAGGCCTTGCGGTCCTCGTCCCAGTGGAACAGCGGGAAGTTGACGATCCACAGGAAGTCGTGACCCTCGCGCTTGATCTCGAGCGCGTTGGCCATGTGGGAGCGCATGCCGCCCAGGATCTCGTCGGAAAGCAGGCGCGGGCCGGCGGCGAACATCACGAGGTCGCCGGGCTCGACGTCCATGCGCTCGCGCAGAGCCGCCATCTCCTCGTCCGAGAAGAACTTGACGATGGGGCTGTTGATGGAACCGTCCTCGCGGAAGGCGATCCAGGCCAAGCCCTTGGCGCCAAACGTGGAGGCCACGCCGGCGAGTTTATCGATCTTGGCGCGGGCCCAGGCACCGGCGCCCTTGGCGTTGATGGCCTTGACGACGGAACCCTCCTCGTTTGCGGCGGTCGCAAAGACCTTGAACTTGGAGTTGGCAAAGATGTCGGTCAGGTCGACCAGGTGCATGCCATAGCGGGTATCGGGCTTGTCGGAGCCATAGGTGTCCATGGCCTCCCAGTAATCCATGCGGCGCAGCGGCGTGGGCATCTCGACACCCATGCGGCCGAAGGCATCGGACAGGACCTCTTCGAGCGCGCTCATGACATCGTTCTGGTCCACGAAAGACATCTCGATATCGACCTGGGTGAACTCGGGCTGACGGTCGGCGCGCAGGTCCTCGTCGCGGAAGCACTTGGCAACCTGGTAGTAGCGCTCGACGCCGCCGACCATGAGCAGCTGCTTCAGAAGCTGCGGGGACTGCGGCAGAGCGTAGAAGTTGCCCGGCTGGATGCGGCTGGGAACGATGAAGTCGCGGGCGCCCTCGGGCGTGGACTTAAACAGGGAGGGCGTCTCAACCTCCATGAACTCACGGTTGTGCAGTGCCTCGCGAATGGCAAAGGTGAAGTCGGAGCGCAGCTTGAGGTTGGCCATCATCTCGGGACGACGGAGGTCCAGATAGCGATAGCGCAGACGGGTGTCCTCGCTGGTCTCGATGCCATCCTCGATCTGGAACGGCGGGGTGACGGACGTATTGAGCACCTCGGCATGGTCGGTCAGGACCTCGATCTCGCCGGTGGCGAGCTTGGTGTTGGTGGTCTCGTCGCCACGGGCGCGCACGACGCCGTGAATCTTGATGGGCCACTCGGGACGCATGGTCTCGGCGATCTTAAAGGCATCGCCGTCAGAATGCTCAGGGTCGAAGGTGAGTTGCGTAATGCCCTCACGGTCGCGAAGGTCGCAGAAAATAAGGCCACCGTGGTCGCGGCGACGGCTCACCCAACCGGTGAGGGTGACCTCTTCGCCCACGTTCTCGCGGCGAAGCTCGCCGCAGGTACGGGTGTGCATGGAATGCTCGTCGATGGGACGGGTCTGGCTCATACCAGTGATCCTCCTTTATGGATCTGTGCCGCCCCGTGTCGTTCCGGGCGGCGTCGTACAGATTCGCCCGGCCTGCGTAAACCGCGCAGCCGGACATGGCGTTCTATCTTATCGCACCCGCGTCGATGTGCCGCGAAAAAGTAGCTCCTGCCCAAAGACTTGACGGAGACGAAACAATTGGCGCACCGCGACTGTCGCCGAGGCGCGCCGCGTGCGACAATGTGCCCCAATACAACTGCACCCGGAAAGGCCCAACATGTCTGCACGCCTCATCGTTATGGATATCGACTCCACCCTCATCAACCAGGAGGTCATCGATCTTTTGGGTGAGGAGGCAGGCGTGGGCGAGCAGGTAGCGCAAATTACCGAGCGCGCCATGCGCGGCGAGCTCGACTTTAAGCAAGCGCTCGAGGAGCGCGTGGGGCTGCTTGCGGGCCTGGACGAGAGCGTGTTCGAGCGCACCTTTGAGCGTGTGACGTTTACCCCCGGCGCGTTGGAGCTTGTGCGCTCGGCGCACAGCAAGGGCTGGAAGGTCGGCGTGGTAAGCGGCGGTTTCCACGAGGTTGCCGATAAGATCGTGGCTGCCGCGGGCATCGACTTTTGCCTGGCCAACCGTCTGGAGGTCGTAGACGGCAAGCTCACCGGAAGACTGGCGGCAGACATCGTGACCAAGGAGTCCAAGCTTATCCAGATGCTGGATTGGGCAGTTGAGTGCGGCGTCGATATGGCCCACACGGTCGCTATTGGCGACGGCGCCAACGACATCCCCATGATTCAGGCCGCGGGCACGGGCATCGCGTTTTGCGCCAAGCCCAAGACGCGCGAGGCCGCCCCGTTTGCCATCGACGAGCGCAGCCTGATGCTCGCCATGGACATCATCCTGCGTGACTAGCCGATTCGTCTAACAATTGAATCAGTCTGTCCTATAGTTTCCGAACAATTTTATCTTAGTGTTCGGAAATATACCCTTTGAGTGCTAGACTTTGCGCCGTCGAAGGGAACATATATATGGATAAGCGAGATCTTGAGCAATTGCTGAGCGATGTTGCCGGCGGGGCAGTCACCCCTGCCGACGCCCTCACGCGCATCCAGACGGCTCCGACCGCCGATCTGGGTTTTGCGCAGCTCGATCTTTCACGCGGGGTACGCCAGGGAGCCGGCGAGGTTATCTACGGCGCCGGTAAAACCGCCGGGCAGATTGCCGCCATTATCGAAGCGCTGCGCGATGCAGGCCAGGAGCGCATCCTGGTCACGCGCTTGGACGCCAAAAAGGCCGCCCGTACCTCGGAATTTCTCGGCAACGGCATCGACCTGGGATATGTCCCGGACGCACAGCTCGCCCTCGTAGGCGGCAAGCCCTCCCCCACCGGCAACGGACGCATCGTCGTCGCCTGCGCCGGTACGAGCGACCTGCCCGTCGCCGAAGAGGCGGCACTGACGGCCGAGTTCTACGGCAATGAAGTCGATCGCCTCTACGACGTAGGTGTCGCCGGCTTGCACCGCCTGCTCGCTCATGCTGAGGAACTTGCCCAGGCGCAGGTGGTCATCGCCATCGCCGGCATGGAAGGCGCCCTGGCAAGCGTCATCGGCGGCCTGGTGAGTTGCCCGGTCATCGCCGTTCCCACCAGCGTGGGCTACGGCGCGAACTTTGGTGGCGTGGCCGCGCTGCTCGCCATGCTCAACTCCTGCGCCAGCGGCGTCTCGGTCGTCAATATCGACAACGGCTTTGGCGCCGCCTATCAGGCAAGTCTTATCAATCATCTGAGCGCCGGCACGCCCTGCGCCCGCTAAGGAGCATTCCATGTCCAACCACCAGCACACGCTTATCATCGACGGAACCTCGGGCATCAGCGGCGATATGACCGTCGCGGCTCTGCTCGACCTGGGCGCCAGCGAGGAGCACCTGCGCGAACAGCTCGCCACGCTGCCGGTCGACGGCTTTACGATCGCCGTGACGCGCGTAAACAAGCATGGCATCGACGCCTGCGATTTCGACGTCCAGCTTGCAGAGGAGCTCGAGAACCACGATCACGATATGGCCTGGCTCTACGGCAACGAAGCAGCTGTCGAGCATATGCATGAGCACCACCATCATGACCATGACGAGCACGAACACTGCCACGAGCATGGCCATGAGGCTCACGGTCATGGCCACGAGGGCCACCATCACGCCCACCACCATCACCACCGTTCTTTGACAGACGTCACCGCCATCATCGACGGCTCGCAGCTGAGTGGCGGTGCCAAGCGCCGCGCTCTCGCCATCTTTACCGCGCTGGCTGCCGCCGAGGCCAAGGCACACGGCAAAACGCCCGAGACCGTCATGTTCCACGAGGTGGGCGCCGTCGACTCCATCGTCGATGTCTGCTCGGTCGCCATCTGCCTCGACGACCTGAGCATTGAAGACATCGTGGTTGAGTCGCTCTCCGAGGGTCACGGTACCATCCACTGCGCCCACGGCCTTATGCCCATCCCGGTGCCCGCCGTCGTCAACCTATGCCAAGCAGGCAATATCGCCCTCACGCCCGCACCGGTCGCCGGCGAGCTCGTGACGCCCACGGGCGCCGCCATCGTCGCCGCACTGCGCACGTCCGAGCACCTGCCGGCCCGCTACCGCATCGAGGCCGTCGGCTACGGCGCCGGTAAGCGCCCCTACGAGGGTTGCTCCGGTACGCTTCGCTGCCTGCTCGTTCACGCAGACGCATAGCCATGGATGCCCGCAAGGCCAAAAGCCGTGCCGCGATCGTCGCGGCGTTCTCCGAGCTCCTGTGCGAGGAAGATTACGGCAAGATCACTGTCGGCGACATCATCGCGCGCGCTCACGTAGGCCGCGCGACATTCTACGGCCTCTTTAAGAGCAAAGACGACCTACTGTCCGAGCTCGTGAGCGACATCTGTACCCACGCCCTCGACGACGATGGCACACCGCTCGACGACCCATTCGTGCAGGTCGAGCATATCCTTAGCAACCTGTGGGAACGCCGTCAGGGCGTGAGGGCCCTTGTAGCCGGCGCCGGCTCACGCGTCTTCGCCGACAGCCTCCGCAAGACCATCATGTCGCTCGCGGCCGAAACCGTCCCCATCGATCCCACAGGCCCAGCCGGCACCATGGACCGCAGCTTCCTCCTCCATCACATAGCCTCAAGCTTCGTAGGAATGGTCCAATGGTGGGCCTGGCACAACTTCCAATCCAACAAAGCCGACGTAGCCAAAGACTACCTCTCAGCCATACAGCCCCTCTTCAGCTAAGTAAGACGCCACCCCAAAGCGCCATCCCAACAAAGCGCCCACCCCATCCCCAAGTTACGCTTTCTTGTAAGAGCACCCAAAAAACAAAGCGCCCCTAACATCCAAATTCAGATATATATGTTGGGTTGCTTGTTCCAATCCAACTGGATTCCCGCAGGGTCCGGCATAGGTTAACTTTCCGCCGCATTCCGCAGGACGCAAGAAGCTCCCGCCGCACGAAGTGCGCAGCGGGAGCTTCTTGCATGTCCGAGGACGCGGCGGAAAGTTAACCTATGCCGGACCCGGACGTTATATCAATTGCCTTCGACTAGAACATACCCAAGAAGCCATGCACAAACAGCGCGGCCACAACAGCACCGAAAAACGGCGCAATGCCAGGAACAAGCAGGCCATACTTCCAGTTGTTGTCGGCCTTGTTCTTAATCGGCAGCACCTGATAAGCAAGGCGGGGACCAAGGTCGCGTGCCTGGTTCATGGCGAAGCCGGTGATGCCGCCCATGCCCATGCCAACGGCCCAAACGATCAGGCCGACGCAGATAGCGAGCATCAGAACGTTCTCACCAGCGCGGCTAGCGGCAGCAAGGATGGCGCTGATGAACACAAAGGTGCAGATGGCCTCACAGAAGAAGTTGCGGGCATAGTTCGTACCCTCGGTGGTGGGGTTGGTCGAGAAGATGTTGCGCTGGGCAATGGGATCGACGACACCCTCGGAAGCCTTGAACTCATCGGCATACATAAACCAAGTGATCACAGCACCCACAAAGCCGCCGAGCATATCGGCAAGCATGAAGGGGATGCAGTTGCCCCACGGCACCAGACCGACGATGCACTGGGCAAGCACCATAGCGGGGTTCATGCACACGGCGCCGCCAAAGACAAACAGGCAGACCGAGATGCCAAAAGACCAAGTGGTGATGGCAAACATATGGCCAGAGCCCTGATACTTGGTGCCTTTGAGCACGGTATCGCAGTGCACGCCCACGCCAAAGACGATCATGAGGGCCGTCGCGCCGAATTCGCAGAGGAGTTTGGTAAGCATAAAACCTTATCTTTCTTATTGGTTACAAACGATTCGTTTAAGCCGCGCACTAGTGCTGGGCGACGACAACACCCAGGCCATCGGGGATGACGGCGACCTTGGCGTCGGCACCCTTCATCTCAAAGGCGAGCTTGAGCGCCTCCTCGAGGGTGTTAACCGGCGTCATGTGCATATCCTTGAGCATCTGGTGGTCGCACAGGTCGGTAACCATGATCACAGGGTGATGTGCCAGGATGCGAGCAAAAATCTGGCTCGTCCACTGATCGGGCAGGGTCTCGTCCTTGGGGCGATCGATGCAGGCACGCTCAAACTCCGCCGGATCGTTGTCGGCGATGTTGTGATAGAAGCCCTCGCCGCCGTGACCGTCGGCGCAGCCGGCGACATCGATGATCACGCCGCCCTCGGGAAGCGTGGCCTCGGCAGCGCACATGCCCTTCACGGCCTGGTAGATGTTCTGGTCGAGCGGGTAACCACCGTTGGTGGTGATGGCAATCTCGCACTCGACGGGCTCAACGCCGGCAAGGCTCTTCACGAACTCGCAGCCAGCCTCGTGTGCCTTGTGGATGTCACCGGCAAAGGAGCCAATGACCTCGTGCTTGCCGTTGAGCACCACGTTAAGCACAAAGGCAAGGTGAGCCATCTCGGCAGCGGCGAACATATCCTCGCTCACGTGGTTGTGGCACAGGTTGCCGGCACGCGAATGGGAGTCGTTCACAAACTGACCGTTGTGGTTGTACATGATGGTCTTATAGCTGGCGATGCCGGGCAGGACAGACTTTCGGCTGCCAGAGAAGCCGGCAAAGAAGTGCGGCTCAATGAAGCCCTCGGCAAGAAGCAGGTCGCAATCGGCAGCGATCTTGTTGATGATGCACTCGCCACCAGAAGGTAGGGTGCCGATCTTCTTCATCATGCTGTCGTCGGTTGCGACATGCATAACGATTTCCTCGTTGGCAACGATGTCCTCGCCATACTTGTTGACGAGCTCCTCGTGCGTCGACGGACGGTGCATACCCGTAGCAACCAAAATACGCACACGAGCCTCGGGCGCAGCGGCATGAATGTGATGCAGCAGAATAGGCATCGTCACACGCGAGGGAACGGGACGCGTATGGTCGGAGCTGATGATGACGATGTTCTTTTTACCAGCACAAAGCTCCTCGAGCGAAGGTGAGCCATAAGGGTTGGCAAGCGACTCCTCTACCAGTTCTTCCTGCGATTTCGTAGTCTTAAACTCGTTTTGATGACCTTCCATCACACCCGCGAAGTTCTTGTCCTCGAGCTCCAGATGCAACGTCTTGTGGTCAAACGGCAGTTCACATTCAAACATTGACGAGCGCCCTCTTCCTTTCAACTGACACACTAGTCAAACCGTCGGAAGGATACGCCGTTCACCGAAAAACACCACCGTCCACCGACTCATTAACACAACGTTCATATTTGACCCACAACAAAACGACCGCGATCCCAAAGGGAACCGCGGCCGCTACAGTCGTAAGGCGAGAAGCGCCACATGCATCTCAATCCCAATCGATAAGACGCGAAGCGCGGAGCGCCAAACGCGCCGCCGGGACAAACCCCATCCAAAACGCGCGAAGCGCGCCATTCTCCCCTCAGCTGTAATCCCTGAAGACCGAGGCCGAAGGGGCCCAATGGGTTTCCCGCTGAATGCATTCCGCAGCACGAAGCCCTTTCCAAACGCGCGAAGTGCGCCATTATTTCCCCAGCCAGTAATCCGCCGAAGACCGGACATCGAAGGGTCCGCCATAAGTTTACTTTTAGGCACACTCCGCAGGACGCGAGAAGCCCTCGCCGCACGAAGTGCGCAGCGAGGGCTTCTTGCATGTCCGAGGACGTGCCTAAAAGTAAACTAATGGCGGGCCCGGACGACTACAGGGCTATCGATTACCCCGTGTTTTGCAATCCTGCCGAGACGCCGGTCACAGTCGAAAGAATCAGGCTCATGTACTCGGCCTTCTTCTCCTCGGCCATCTCGTCCTGGTTCATACGCACCTCGCGAAGGGCGCGGACCTGGGCGATGGACAGGGCATCAACATAGGGGTTGCGCACGCGAACGGCGCAGCCGAGCACGCGACGACGCTGCAGCGGCCACTCGTCACCGACGATGGCAAGGACCCACTTACGGGTGAGCTGCATCT
Source organism: Collinsella sp. TM05-38 (assembly GCF_003466445.1). Taxonomy (NCBI): domain Bacteria; kingdom Bacillati; phylum Actinomycetota; class Coriobacteriia; order Coriobacteriales; family Coriobacteriaceae; genus Collinsella; species Collinsella sp. TM05-38. The sequence goes on from NZ_QSPM01000002.1 coordinate 63,200, forward strand.
CGGTAAAGACCTTCTCGGACAGATCCTGGCGATCGCCCAGGTGCAGATACATCTTGGCGATGCGCTGGTCGGTCTTGGCGATCGACATCTCGATGTTGTCGATAAAGGTGCGGAAGAACGGCCACTCCTGGTAGGCAGCCTTAAGCTGGTCAAGGTCGCCCAGCTGCTCGCAGGCGGTGCCCAGGCCGTACCAAGCGGCCAGATTGATGCGCGCCTGGCTCCAGCTAAAGATCCACGGAATGGTACGCAGGTCGTCAAGCGACTTGGCACCCAAGCCGCGCTTGGCGGGACGCGAGCCGATCGGCAGCAGACCGACCTCGGTCAGCGGCGTCACGGTCGAGAACCACGGTGTAAAGTCCTCGGTGTTCAGCAGGTCCAGATAGCGCTCATGGCTTACTGCGTTGAGTTTCTCGGCCATATTCCAGAACTTCTGCGTGGTCTCGGTGTTGGTCTTCTCGACACTCGGGGCCGACTGCAAAAGCGTTGCGGCAGCAACGGACTCAACATGGCGCTGAGCCAGCGTGCGGTTGCCGTAACGGGCAAAGATGACTTCGCCCTGCTCGGTGAGCTTAAAGAAGCAGTTGACCGAACCCTTGGGCTGCGCCAGCACGGCCTTGTTGGCCGGGCCGCCGCCACGGCCCACGGCACCGCCGCGACCGTGCATGAGCACCAGGTCGATATCGTTCTTCTCGGCCCACTTGGCGATGCGCTCCTGCGCGGAGTGCAGCGCGAGCATGGCCGTGGTAGGACCGGCATCCTTGGAGGAGTCGGAATAGCCCAGCATGACCTCCATGCGGCGGTTGGTCTGGGCAAGGCGCTTTTGCACCACGGGCAGCGTGAGCATCTGATCGAGCACGTCAACACAGCCCTCGAGGTCCTCGAGCTGCTCGAACAGCGGGATCACGTCGAGCTCGGGGACATCCTCCTCGTGTGCAAAGGACAGGTGGGCAAGCTCAAAGACGTCGGCCACATGCTGGGCGCTCTTGGTGAACGAGATGATGTAGCGATGCGCCATCTTCTTGCCGTAGCGCTTCTGGATGGAGCCGATAGCGCGGAAGGTATCGATGACCTCGCGCGTCATGGGCTGCAGGTCGCCATGGATACCGTTCTCGTGGATATCCTTGAGGGCGCGGGCGTGCACCACGGAGTGCTGACGGAACTCCATCTCGACCATATGGAAGCCGAAGGACTCGACCTGCCAGATGATGGTCTGGACCGGGCCGTAGGCAGCACGGACGGCACCGCAGGCGGCCAGCGAGCGCTGGACGACACGCAGGTCCTCCAGGAACTCATCGGCGCTGTGGTACATGGTGTCGGTGATGCGACGCACGGTGGCGTTCAGACGGTCGGCCATGACGAGCATGACGGCGCGATGCGGCTCGTGCTCGGAGATCAGTTCAGCACGTGCGGTGTACTGGGCGCTCATCTCGACCTGATGGTTCCACAGGTTGATGAGCTCGGCAGACGGCTTGCTGTAGGTGGCCTCGAGCGTGAGGTTGCGGCCGATGCGGCGGCACTTGTCCTCGAGCTTGAGCACCATGTGGGTGAAGTACTTGGCGGCGACCTCACGGCTCACCTTGGCGGTGACGTTGGGGTTACCGTCGCGGTCGGAACCAATCCAGCTGCCGGGATGGAAGAACGCCGGGCACAGCGGCGGCACGGTACCGGCCTTGTCGCCCAGCATCCAGTCGTCAAAGCGACGATAGATGACGGGGATGACGTCGAACAGCGTGTTGTCGAAGATGTCGATGATGGTATCGGCTTCCTCGACCGGCGTGGGCTTCTTGAGCGCGATGGGGCTCGTACGCACCAGGGCGTCGATCTCCTGCAGCATATGGCGCTCGTTCTCCACCAGGTCGGAGCCGCCCAGACGCGGACGCTCCTCCAGCAGGTTGGAGATACGGCGAATCTTGCCCTCGACGGCCTTGCGACGGGCCTCGGTGGGATGCGCGGTAAAGACGGGATGGAACTCAAGCTTGCCGAGCAGCTCGTTGGCGCCCTCGACGCCCAGCTCATTCACCAGCTGGTGATAGGCGACGGTGAGCTCGTTGGCGGGATCGACCTCGGTATCGGTCGACGCACCGGCCTCGCGCTCGCGCAGCTGCGCCACACGGTAGTTCTCCTCCGACAGGTTTGCCAAGTGGAAGAAGCTCGTAAAGGCGCGAACGATGACCTGCTGCTTATCGAGCGGCAGACTGTCGATCAGATCGACGACCTCGCGAAACGCCACGGCGGTGGGCTCGTCGGCGGTGGGCACGCCCTGCTCGTCGACGGCCTCGTCGGCAGCGCGGGTACCGGGGTTGCCGGCATTGGCCACAATCTCGGCCGACAGGATTTTGTCGAACAGGTCCGCGATCTCGGGATCATACTCGCTAAGCACACGACGCTCCAGGCGTAGGAACAACGCCAGATTGTCGCGCAGCTCCTCGGGGATCTCGATCTCGGCGAGACGCTCCCTGGACTCGGCATTCGAGCCGATTCGGTTAACGAGGCGGTTGACCACGGCAGCGACGCGCGCCGCGGCTTCGGGTACAGACTGGTTGCTTAGGTTCTCAGCCACGTTTCCTCCCATTCCTCCTTCTATGCACGTAACATGCGGTATTCATTATAGGCGCTTGAGAAATACTTTCGACACTGATTGCGCTTTACCACACAAAAGTATTTTCTGCATTGCAAGGGTTTTTGCCCTAAATGGTCGTATTTCTCGGTGGACGGCATACACAAACGGGGGCATTCCGCATAAATGCGAAACACCCCCGTAACAATCGCTCGCAATGAACGGGACACTCAAGCGGGTCCGCGGCTCAAAAAGATGCGCTACAGGCGCTCACGAACCGCCTCGACGACGTTGGCCAGATCGACCAGTACCTCGTCATGGCTCTCCATGTCGCGCACCTTGACCTTGCCGGCGGCAAGCTCGTCGCCGCCCAGGACCAGGATGAGCTTGGCGCCCACCTTATCGGCCTGCTTAAACTGGGCCTTGAGCGAACGGCCCTGATAGTCGGCCTCGGTCACGATGCCTGCGGCGCGAAGCTCCTGCGTAATGGCAAAGACGTTCTGGCGCAGCTCCTTGCCGGCGTTGGCGACATAAACACACGGGGCCTCATCGGCACCCAGGTCGCTGCCAAAGGCCTGCAAGGCCAGCAGGGCGCGCTCAAAACCGACGGCGAAGCCGACGCCGGCCGTAGGCTTGCCGCCCTCGAGCTCAACCAGGCCGTCGTAGCGGCCGCCGCCGCCGATGGAGCCGACGCCGGCGCCAGGGGCCTCGACCTCAAAGACGGTACGGGTGTAGTAGTCCAGGCCGCGCACCAAGGTGGGATCCTCGACATACTCGATACCGGCGGCATCCAGATAGCGCTTGACCTGCTCGTAGTGCTCGCGGCACTCGTCGCACAGGTTGTCACCCATCAGCGGGGCCTCGGCCATGATCTCGCGGCAATGGTCGTTCTTGCAGTCGAAGGCACGCAGCGGGTTGAGCTCGGCGCGCTCACGGCACTCATCGCACATCTCGTCGGCGTGATCGAGGATGAACTGCTTAACCTGCTCGCGGTAAGCCGGACGGCACTGGGCGTCACCCATCGAGTTGATGAGCAGACGAAGCTTGGAAAGATCGAAGCCCAGGCGCTTGTAGAACTCCATGAGCATGATGATGCACTCGGCGTCTGCCGCCGGATCGGGAGCGCCGAGCCACTCGATGCCCACCTGGTGGAACTGGCGCAGGCGGCCCTTCTGGGGACGCTCGCCACGGAACATGGCCTCGGCGTAGTACGCCTTAAACGGCGTGGAGCCCTGGGGCACCAGATTGTTCTCGACGACGGCGCGCACCACGCCGGCCGTGCCCTCGGGGCGAAGTGCCAGGCGCTGCTTGGGCTTGAGTTTGGTGTCGGTGCCCTCGGTAAAGACGCGCTCCAGGTTGGCACCGCTGAACACGCGGAACATCTCCTTGCGCACGACGTCGGTCGACTGGCCGATACCGTGGACAAACACATCCACCTGCTCGATCGCGGGCGTCTCGATGGGTTTAAAACCAAACGGCTCGAACACGCCGGCCGCAATCTGCTGCATCTTTTGCCAGGCGCGCATCTCGGCGCCGATAAGGTCGCGGGTTCCCTCCGCCTTCTGTGCCTGCATGGGCAAACACCTTTCTTTTGTATCGCGTCATAGGTAACGGTCATTATACGGCACAAACGCAAACAGCGACGGCGCGTCTGGCCGAACGAGGGTATGGGGACTCGTTCGGCCAGACGCGCCGTCGCTGTTTGTGATCCCTTTTCCTTCGTCCCCTTCAGGTCACGTGATCCCTTGGGGACGGAGGAAAAGGGATCATTTCGTAGGCCCGTAGCTGCCTTGGAAAGCGAATGATGGTACGAGCTTCCATTCGGCTTCCAAGGCAGCCACGGGCAGAACGGGGCGAGCAGAAAAGAACGACGGACGTCTACTCCCCCGCCACGCTTGCGCGCAGCTTGGCGGCGATAGGCTCCGAGGCCAGCAGGAATACGAGCATGACCACAGAACACGCCAGGCACACGATCCAGGTGCTCGCAAAGGAGCCCGTGGCATCGAACAGCACGCCCGAGACGATAGCGCCTACGGTGCCGCCGACCATCTCGAGCGAGGTAATGGTGCCCGTGACCTTGCCGAGGTCGGCCATGCCAAACTGCTTGGACGCGGCAATGGTGGGCGTTGGAGATGTTGTACTGCGCAAGAGATATTCCCAAGTCGCTGACGATGAGCGGCTGGAACAGGCTCATGCAGTTGACGAAAATGGTGTAGCACGTGGCCATGATCACAAAGCCGGAGGCCACCACGAGCCAGCCGGGGAAGAATTTACGTTGCTGAGACATGGATTACTCCTTGTGGTCCGCAATGTATCCGAGAGCGACGGCGGCATAAGCCGCGGCGCCGAGGGGAAGCTCGGCATCGTTAAAGCGCGCCTTGGGATGATGCTGGGCAAAATGCTCGTCCGTGTCGGTTACGGCCGCGCCCACCGTAAAGTACGCACTTGGGATCTCGCTCGAGATAAGCGCGAAGTCCTCACTCGCCATGGCATGGAACAGCGGCAAGAAGGCGGCCTTGGGCAGCACTGCGCCCACGTAACCAAGCGACGCCTGAGTCATATCGCTGTCGAGTACGAGCGGGGGAACATCCGAGAGTGTCTCGATAGTCGCCGGCGTACGATATGTTGCGGCAACGCCGTTGACGACCTCGGCGATGCGGGTCTTGAGGTGCTCCATGAGCTCAACGTCGAAGCCGCGCAGCGTGCCTTCCAGCACGCAGGTATCTGGGATGACGTTGGCAGCCTGACCGCCGGCGAACTTACCCACGGTAAGTGCGACCTCCTTGGCCGCCGGCACCTCGCGGGAGATAAGCTCCTGGAGCGCCAGGTGCACATGCACGCCCGCCGTGATGGGGTCGATGCAAATCTCGGGGCTCGAGCCGTGACCACCCTTGCCCTGGAGCGTGATGCGAAAACCGTATACACCCGAAAGTGCAGGGCTGCCATAGAGCACCAGGCCAAGCGGCGACTGGCTGTTAACGTGCATGGCAAAAGCCGCCTGAGGACGCGGGTTCTCGAGCAAGCCGTCGGCGATGGCAGCGCGGGCGCCCTCAAAGGTCTCCTCGCCCGGCTGGAACAGCAACTTAACCGTGGCGTTGGCATCAACAAGCTCTGCCTCGCGGGCCTTGAGCAGGCGCGCCGCACCAAGCAGCGCCGTCGCGTGCATATCGTGGCCACAAGCGTGCATGCAGCCGTTGGTGGAAGCGAAAGGCTCGCCCGATTCCTCGGCAACGGGCAGGGCATCCATGTCGCCGCGAAGCATGATAACCGTACCGGACTGCTCGTCCGTGCACGCACCATTGCCCTGAGCAGCCGCGGCCGCACCGGCACCAATCAGGCCAACAACACAGGAGCCGTCGACAAGCGTGGTATAGGGAATGTCCATCTCGTCCAGACGTGCCTGGATATAGGCAGACGTCTGCGGAAGATTGTTACCGAGCTCGGGCATCTGATGGAGATCGTGGCGCCATGCGGCAAGCTCACCGGCAAATGCCTGGGCTTCTTTGACCAGGCCATCGTCGATAGCGGTCTGCGCCGCTGTGGTAGCCTGAGGCGCTGGTTGCGGTTGAAGATCGGACAGAGCTGGTGCCATAGATGCCCTCCAGTAACGTTTTTGCAGCACGCACTTTGACAGCATAAAGTGCAAGGCACAACTGTAAGGGCATGACACAAAAAATGCCGCCCTGGAAGGGCGGCGCAACAAGTTGTTTACAATTGCGGGCGAGATTTTCGGCGCAAGAAATCGAAATGCGTCTCGCTCAAGATAATCGACAAAAAGATGAGCGCAAAGCCGGCAAGCAGGCGCGAAGTGAGCGCCTCCCCCATCAGCAGCACCGAGAACAGCACGCCCGAGGGGGACTCCATCGAAAGAAGCAGCGAGCCCGTCGAGGCGGGGACATGCGCCAGACCGACGTTTTGGACGAGCAGGGCCACGCACGTACAACCCACCGAGAGAAAGGCCACCACGCCGATAAAGCTCGGCGTCCACACGGACAGAGGCGCCTGAGTCTCGAATAGTAGTGACGTGATTAAGCTCAAAACGCCATTGCCCACAAACATCCAAAACGTGATGACGTTGATATCCATCTTGCGGCCATACTTGGCGGTCACCGCCATCTGGATAGCAAAGAAGACCGCGCCGCCCAACGTGATGACATCTCCGGCATTGAACTCGACGCTATCGAGTGCCACCAGGCCAATGCCCGCCAGGCACAGCAATGCGGCGCCCAAGTTGTAACGGGTAAGCTTTTCTCCGCCCAGGACATAGCTCGCAAACGGCACGAGGATGCAATAGGTACCCGTCAAAAATGCACTCTTGCCCGCCGTGGTCTGTGCCAGGCCAATCGTCTGCAAACCGTACGCGCCCCACATAAGTGCGCCCATACCAAGCCCGACGATAAGGTTGCGAGCATTAAAGTGCGCGATGATTCGTTTGTGGAAAATGGCAAACATAACCAGTGATGCCGGGAGAAAGCGAACGTAGACCAGCTCGAACACCGGAACGGTATCGAGCGCATCTTTCATGGTGGTAAAGGAATAGCCCCAGATGACCGCCACCGAAAACAGCAAGGCCTTCCAGAAGAACGGAGAACGCGCTCCGGCGCCACGGGAGGTGCCGCCGGCGCCCAGGTCCTCCCGTGCGACAGGGCTATCGGGCATGTTTTCGATTTCATCAACGGCATTCTGGGCCATAGGGCATCCTCGCGCTCAGTCTGGGCGTGGTGTCCACACGCGCGTGACCGCGTGCCGCCTCATGGTCAAATAAAAACAGGGCGCACCGGACCCCCGGTACGCCCCGCTACTGTAGCAACAACCAGTGCCGCATCGCAATCCAGCCCACTAAAGCGTTTTGTTCCGCCGTTCTACCGAACGGCGGACCGGCCGACGCTGCGCGAGCCGCATTCACGCCAATCTGACGTTCAATTTCAAGGGCGCGACCAGAAGGTCAGCGCCCTTTCATTTCACGTCACCTTGGCGCAAATGCGGCTCGCTCGCTGGCATTAGCGCTGCATCGGCGTTAACGTTGCTGTACTAGATAAGCTTTGTTGATTCCAGCTTTTCGATGATCCAGTCGTTGGCTTTGATGACCGGGCGGCGGAAGACGACGCCCAGTGCCAGCGACGGAATCAGATAGCTCGCCAGAATGCCTAGCTCAATCCAGTACTCCATATGGTAGGCACCGGCCATGGCGGCATGCATGGCGTTGATGCCGTGAGTAAACGGCAGGAACGGATAGATCGCCTGGAACACGGGACCGGTCATCTCGATGGGGAATGTGCCGCCCGAACCACCGACCTGCATGACCAACAGCACGACGGCGAGAGCCTTACCGATATCTCCAAACGATACCGTAAGCGTGTAGACGATATTGGAGAACACGAGACTCGCGACCCAGCCCGCCAGCACAAACTGCAGCGGGTTGTCGCACTGAATGCCAAAGAACAAGATGTCGCCGGCGCACACGAGCGTCGCCTGCAGCAAGGCCAAGCCGCCAAAGAACAGGTAGCGGCCCAGGTAGATCTCGTGCAGGCGCACGGGGATCAGCTCGTTGATGAGTTCATCGTCAACCGACACCTTCATCATGGCTGCCAGCACGATCGAGCCCACCCACAGCGACAGGATCGTATAGAACGGCGCCATGGCCGAACCGTAATTTCGGATCGGATAGACCGGCTTGCGATCGAGCGCAACGGGGCCGGAAAGCGACGCGGCGAGGCCCTCGGGGTCGTTGCCGATCATCGTCTTGATCGTGGCAAGGTCGTCCGACATCAGGGCGCCATCGAGCTCGTCCTTAAAGGCGCTGATCTTATCGGACGCTTCACCTAGCTGATCGGAAGCCTTGTTGACCAGCTTGGCAGCCTTGGAGAGGCCCTTCGCCAACGAGCCGGATGCATCGGTGAGGCCGCTCACGGCACTATCCAGATTGCTCGAAATACCGTTCAGCGAATCCAAAACGCCCGAGATGGTCTTCTTGAGCTCCTTTGCCTTGACCGAGAATGTGGAGTCGTAATCGATCTTGGCACCCGAGACACCCGCCTTGGCGTCGGCGATCGCCCGGTCGGTTTCGGCGCGGACATCGTAAACCTTTGCCATGCTGTCCGAGAGAGACGTTGCGATGCCCGTCAGCTCCTTGGCGTTGTTGTCATACTCCGTCGCGATCCTGCCCAGCGATGTCGCCACAGACTTAAGACTGTCCTGGAGCTTTTCGTCACTCACCTGCTCGGCAAAACTGCGAAGCTGGTTAGCCACGTCATCGATATCGTTGGCACGCGATTCGAGTGCCGACGCGGCTTTGTTGAGCTGGGTCACCGTAACGTCGACATGCTGGTTCGCGGCGTCAAACGCCTTCGCAAGCTCGGTAGACACGTTGTCGAATGAGCCCGCGCTTCCGTCGATCGCGGTGTTGATGGCGTCGTTGGCTGCCTTGAGCGCTTCCTCGGAATCGCTCACACCGTTCTTTGCGTGCTCCATCAGCTGCTTCGTCGACTCATCAACAGTGCCCGTCTGCTTGAGCATGCCGCCCGCCGATGTCAGTGAATCGGACGTAGAGCTCAAAATGCCCGCGAGCGACGTCGCACTCGCCTGAACATCCTGCAGGTCCTCGACCGAATCGCCCAGCGTAGAGGAAAGATTGGCGATAAAGTTGCTGACCTGATCGGTGCTCATGTAATCGAGCAGGCTGGACACGGTCTTAAGGCCGATGGTCGTGATGGTCTTGGTAAAGGTCTCATTCACCTGGCTCTGGACGGCGCTCGAACCCTTTTCGGTCACGATCTGGGCGATGGCGTTAGCCTTCTGGTTTTCGTAGAACTCGATATCGGCGTGCTTCACCTCGGTCGAGAAAAGCGTCATCATGTCGGCGCTAAACGTTTTAGGGATAACGACGGCAGCGTAGTACGCGCCCGACTTAACGCCCTCAATCGCCTTATCGCGATCGTTGAGGACGACCCAGTCGAAGTTCTCATTGCCGCGCAGGGTGGCGGTTACGTTTTCGCCCACGTTGACCTCGACGGGAATCAGATCGCTCTCGTAACCCTCGTCGGTGTTGACCACGGCGATCTTAAGATTGCCGGTGTTGCCGTACGGATCCCAGCTGCCGGCGATGTTAAACCACGCGTACAGACACGGCACGATAATGAGACCCATCACGACGACCATGCCGATCACGGAGCGAGACACGTTTTGGACATCGCGCTTAAACAGGTGCAGGATGTTCTTCATTTATGCCTCACCTCCTTTAGAGTGCTTGCCAAGCGGGGTGGTGTCCCCGTCGTTTCCGTTTACGTTGTCAACGCCGTCGGCATCTTGAGCCTTACGATGCGCACCGATATGCGGCAGACGGCTCGTGGGCTGTTCGCTGTCCTTGGTGCCCCGCTCGCTGGCGTTGAGACCAAACATGCGACGGGCGGCGGGGATGGCAGCCGTGTGCTCGCGCATCTCGCGGCGCAGGTCCTCGTCCGAAAGCGCCGAGATACGCATCTGGGTATTGAGGCTCGCGCGGATGTACTCGATGTTGATGAGCCAGCCACAGATGGCGATAACCGAAATGATCCAGATAACGAGCAGGATGATCTTGCCGTTATTGTCGATATCGAGCACCGTCGAAAGCACAAAGAGCAGGACCTGCACGCCTACCACGGCGGCAAAACCGCCCTTGATGTAGTACGGGTAGCGATGCTCAAACGCCACGGCATGATCGAGCAGCTCGCGACGGTACGAATCCGAATCGAGCATGACGCGCATGGCCGTGCGCAGCGAATAGCGCTGGCGCGGCAGGTCATTGGACTCGCAGATCATGAGGCCCGTCGTGGAAAGCTGCTTATCAAAGAGCAGATTGAGGTTGAGCAGCAACGGGCGCAGCTGCAGACCGATAAAGAGCGCCACGATCAAGAACACGCCCAGAATGCACAGGTTAAACAGGTAGTTGAACGAATACATGCCGCCGACGGTCTCGCGCAGCAGATTGATGCCGTAGGTAAAGGGCAGCAGCGGGTGCAGCCACTGGAAGAAGCCGGGCATCATCTCGATGGGATACATGCCCGACGAGCCGGGGATCTGCACAATGACGAGGATGACGCCAATGGCTTTGCCGATATGCTTAAAGGTAGTGGACAGCGCATAGATGATGTTGACGTAGGTGAACGAGATAGCGATGCCGCCCAGCACAAAGAGCAGCGGATTGACGCACTGAACGCCAATGACCAGATCGCCCACCGTAACGATGATGGCCTGGAACGCGCCCAGGATCACCAGGAGCAACCAGCGACCAAAGTAGCCCTGACGCGCGGTAAAGCTGCCGATGCCTTCACGGTCAACCTCGAGCTTGTAGATGGCGATGAGCACATAGCCGCCCACCCACAGTGCCAGATTGGTGTAGAAAGGAGCAATGCCCGAGCCGAAGCTCTTGACCGGATAAATTGACTTTGAGGTCAGCTCGACCGGAGATGCCATAAAATCTGCGACGTCATTGACATCGACGCCCATCAGATCAGCCAGCTCGCCCATGGACTCGGAAGTCTGCAGGGCCGCGATGTCGTTGGCAGCGGTTGCGAGCCTGTCCTGGACCTTGGCAAGAGAGTCGTCGGTCTGGGACAGTGTGGTCTTGGCCTGTTTGAGCGTAGCGTTGAGTTGCGAAAGTGTACCGCGCGCGCTTGCAATAGCAGGCGTGAGGCCAGACACAATTCCCGTCAGATCACCCGAGACGGCGGCAAATGAATCAAGCGCGCTCGAGGCCTTCGGCAGCGCGTTTTGACCCAGGTCCGTCTGGGCCTGGCCAAGGTTAGTCGCACCGGTCTGGATTGCGGTATCGATAGCGCCGCTGGCACCCGAGACAGCGGCGGCGACTTTCTTCATGGCTCTCGCCTGCTCAGACAGACTATCCTTGATGCTCTGAAGCTTTTCATTCTGCTCGCGGAGAAAATCGATGGTCGATACAATGCGCGCGTCAATTTCCTCGGAACCTGTCGACGTGTCATTAACGAGAATTTCCAAGTGCCCGATAACGGCCTTATTGTGGTCGATCGTCGCCTGGAGAGAGTCAAGCGAGTTGTCGATACGGGTGGTCGTAGATGTGACCGTGCCCGTCAGCTTGCCAATCGCAGCGTTCGCGGAGGCTGACGTCTTGGTGAGCGCAAGGCTGCCTTCTGAGAGCGCCTTGGAGAGCGAGGTGATGGAATTACCCGCCGTGGCGCGAGCCTCGCCCAGCAGGTCGTTGCCTTGGGAGATCGCCTGCGTCAGCGACGGCGCCTGACCCTGTAGACCGGCAAGTGCTGCATCTGCCGAGACAATGGAACCACTCGTCTTATCGATGGCGGCATTCATGTCGCCAATCGAACCACGCACCTCGCTCAAGGTGTCGGATGCCTCGGACACCGAGGCTGCCAGCGAATCCTGGGTCTGGGTTGCCTTGTCCTTTAAATCGACTCCGGCATCCTTGGCGATACCGGCAACGGTCTCGCCCGCCGTGGAGACAAATTCCGAGTTGATCTGCTCCTCGATGGTGTTGGCACCGGTATCGGTGACCTTGGGCGCAATGGCGCTCTTCTTCTCATTGACGTAGTACGTAAGCTTGGGCTGATGGTAGTTGCCGTCGAGCATCGAAACCAGGTTATCCGAGAAGTTCTTGGGGATTACGATGGCCGCATAGTACTCACCGCTCTCAACGCCCTCTTTGGCATCGGCCGCCGAATCGACGAAGGTCCAGCCCAGCCGATCGTTCTCCTTGAGCTGATCGACGACCTTATCGCCCGCGTTGAGCTCGCCCACCAAGTCGTTTTGGGTGCCCTGATCGTTGTTGGCGATGGCAATCTTGATACCCTGGGTGTTTCCGTACGGATCCCAGTTGGCCACGATGTTGTACCAGGCATACAGCGAGGGAATAACGCACACGCCGAGGGTAACCACCAGGGCGACGGGGTTCACGATCAATCGCTTGATGTCGCGTTTAAAGATTGCAAAGGAAACCTTTGCATCGGATAGTTTGCTGCCGAGACTCACGCTTGGACCATCCATCCTGTCGTTGAATCGAATCGTACTATCGATAACCATTGTACGAAGGCGTTTTAACGTCTCGATGCACAATGGTATTGAGTTTTGCGGGTAGCAATATACTACGAAGATGAGTTAACGTACAGTTGTACAGTATCTTAAATTTCAGCAGGTCACAAAACCACAACCCGCACAAATTAGCAATCCGATTAGTCGTTAGGAACGTTCTTAAACTAGTCATTGGGGACGTTCTTAAACGACCAGTCAAACAAGGACGTCCCCAATGACTAGTTTGGACCACGGTAACGTCGATGTTTTGGCAATGCCAGCGAGCGGGCACCAGAGCGAACAAATTGGCATGAAAAGAGGACGGCATAGACCTTCTGGTCATGCCGTCCTCTTTGAATGACAAGTTGTCGCTCTGGTGCCCGCGCAGCGTCGACCGGTCCGCCGTTCGTTAGAACGGCGGACCTGAGGGCAGCGTCGAGCCGTTACGCGGTTCGTAGAACCGCGTATCTTAAGTTACATAAGCTCGCAGACAGCCGCCGCGAAGGCAACGGGGTCCTCGGGCAAAATACCCTCGACGAGCAGGGCCTGGTCATAGAGCAGGCCGGAGTACTGCTTGATCTTGTCGGCGTCGCCCGCCTTCTGAGCAGCGACGAGCTTGGCAAAGACCGGGTGCTTGGCGTTGAGCTCGAGCACACGCTGGCTCTTGGGCATACCGTCGGGCGCACCCTCGGGACCCTTCTGAAGCACCTTCTCCATCTCGAGCGAAAGCGGACCCTCGGTGGTGATGCACGCGGGAGCATCGGTCAGGCGCGCAGAGACAGCGACCTTCTCGACCTTGTCACCGAGTGCCTCCTTCATAGCGCCAAAGAGGTCCTCGTTCTCCTTAGTGGCGTCCTCGGCCTCCTTCTTCTCGTCCTCGGTCGCCAGGTCAAGATCGCCGGTAGCGACATTCTTGAGCTCCAGGTGACGATCCTCGACCTCGGGCTCGGCACCGTCGGCAACAGCCTTCTCGGCAGCCTCGCGAGCAGCATCGTCCTCATAGATCTTGGGCATATCGCGCGCAACGTACTCACGCATAGCCTGGAACGTGAACTCATCCACATCCTGCGTCAGCAGCAGCACGTCATAGCCGCGGTCGAGCACGCCCTTTACCACGGGCGTCTTGGTCAAGCGCTCACGCGAGTCGCCGGCGGCGTAGTAGATAGCCTTCTGATCCTCGGGCATGCCCTTGGCATACTCGGCCAGGGTAATCATCTTCTGTTCCTTGGCAGACCAGAACAGCAACAGGTCGGCGAGCTCATCGGCCTTCATGCCATAGCTCGAGTAGATGCCGTACTTAAGACCGCGGCCAAAGTTTTCGAAGAACTTCTCGTAGGCCTCGCGGTCGTTGTCGCGCATATCCTCAAGGTCGGCGGTGATCTTCTTCTCGACACGCTTGGCGATGGCCTTGAGTTGACGGTTCTGCTGCAGTGTCTCACGCGAGATGTTGAGCGACACGTCGGCAGAATCCACAACGCCACGGACAAAGTTGTAGTAGTCGGGCAGCAGGTCGTCGCACTTCTCCATGATCAGGACGTTGGAGCTGTAGAGTGCCAGACCCTTCTCGTAGTCCTTGCTGTACAGATCGAACGGCGCGCGACCCGGCACAAACAGCAGTGCGTCGTACTCGAGCGTGCCCTCGGCGTGGAAGCTGATGGTGCGCGCAGGATCGTCAAAGTCGTGGAACGTAGACTTGTAGAACTCGTCATAGTCCTTCTGCTCAACATCGGAGCTGCGCTTCTTCCAGATCGGCGTCATGGAATTGACGGTCTCGAGCTCCTGGTAGTCCTCGTACTCGGGCTTATAATCGTCGCCAGCATCCTCGGGCTTGGGCTTCTGGCGGCTCTTGGACACCATCATCTGGATCGGGTAACGCACATAGTTGCTGTACTGCTGAATCAGGCTCTTGAGGCCCCACTCGGTCAGGAAGCGATCGTAGGTCTCGGCCTCGCCGTCGGCGTCGAGCTTCTCGTTCTCGCGCAGCGTCAGGACGACATCGGTACCGTGCTCGGCGCGCTCGCCGTCTTCGATGGTGTAACCCTCAAGACCATCAGACTCCCACACGTGAGCGGTGTCCTCGCCATAGGCGCGGCTGACCACCTTCACATGGCTGGCAACCATAAAGGCAGAGTAGAAGCCCACGCCAAACTGACCGATGATATCGACATCCGAACCCTGCTGCTCGGCGTTCTCGGTCTTAAACTCCTCGGAGCCGGAATGGGCGATGGTGCCCAGATTGCGCTCGAGCTCCTCGGCGGTCATGCCAATGCCGTTATCCGAGATGGTAATGGTGCGGGCATCTTTATCAAAGGAGACGCGAATAGCCAAGTCGCCCTGGTCGAGCTTGACGCTCGGATCCTGCAGGCTCTTAAAGTTGAGCTTGTCAACGGCGTCGCTCGCGTTAGAGATAAGCTCGCGCAGGAAGATTTCCTTATTGGTGTAGATGGAGTTGATCATGAGGTCGAGCAGTTTTTTGCTCTCGGTCTTAAATTGACGCATGTGCAGTCCTTTCGCGCTACCCCCGTCCGCAAAAACGGCCCGGTCGCCCGAGCCGCATCGCAGACCTGCTATGTTCAGACTTAGATTTTATAACCCATTAGCGCGCATATATACATACGGAATCGAAAAACTGTATGTCTAAGCGCTCCGATGCGCCAATTGCCAAGGAGCGTCCCCAACTGCCGGCAGAAAAGGAACGTCCCTATCTGCCATCTACGCGCTTGGCCATCCAGGCATGGGGCTGGCCCTCGTCTTCGTAGTCTACCGGGGCAATTTGCGTGTAGCCCGCCTTGGCATAGAGCGGCAGCACGTATTCCTGCGCATGCAGCTTAATAAGCTTAGCGCCGGCATCGCGTGCACACGCACCACTGGCCTCAACGATCGCACTCGCCAGTCCACGACGACGCATAGCCGGCAGCACGGCCACGCGCCCCATAATGTAGGTCTCCCCCGCCGCGGCGCCTTCGTCCAAGTCGCACGTCGGCGACACCGGAGCCTCTGCGTCAGTCGCGCGCTCAAGCTCTTCGGGAAACACGCGCGAGCAACCGGCAAGCTCACCGTCTACATAGAGCGTCACATGAATGCAGTTCGGATCCTCGTCGATAGCGTCGAACTCATTCTCGTAGCCCTGCTCGTCCATAAAAACGACGCGGCGCACCAGCGCCGCGTCCTCAAAGCATCCCGTCTTAAGTTGGATATCCATGACAGCCCCCTTCATTCAGCACGAACGTTAGGGACAGATTTTAGCGAAAATGAGCTCCGCGCACGCTAAACTTCGCGCGAGCCTTCGCCAGGCAGTCGTAATGACCCACGTTATGGGCATCGCTCGCGATGAAGCTGTACAGGTTCTGATCGAACAGGCGCTGGGCCGGCTTTTTCTCGCGACCAAAGCGACCACCGGCAATAAAGTCCGCCGAAGCCTGCAGCTTGCAGCCCATATCGACTAGGCGCTCCGCCACGCTTACATCCTTTTGAACCGCACGATAGCGCTCAGGATGAGCGATGATCACCTGGTAGCCACGGCACTGCAAATCGTAAATCGTGTTCTCGTACTCTCTAAACGCATACGCATCGGCATGCGTCGAAAGCTCGAGCAGGAACTCGTTGGTCCCATCGAAATGCAGGTGCTCCGCGGCATCGATACCAAGCTCAACGAGCTTTCGATGGTTGACCTCGAAGCCCATCTGGAGCGGAAAACCGTCAGCGTTATCGCGCAGCAGCTCAAAGGCATCCCACATCTTGTCGTAATCAAAATAGGGATCACGGCAGTGAGGAGTGCAAACGATTCTGGTTACACCGGCCCGTTTGGCGGCCTCGAGCATCGCCAAGCTCTCATCGAGATCGGCGGCGCCGTCGTCTACACCCGGCAAGATATGGCAATGAATGTCACGCATAGATCAGCCCTAATTAACTAAACGTTTGCACGGTTGGTGAAGATGCCCTTTTTGGAAGTCCCCTGATCGCCGGAGCCCTTCTTCACCTTCTTACCGTCCTTGGTGTAGTAAGAGTAGTAGTACTCGCTGGTCTCGGTCTCGCAGTAGTTCATAACGGTACCGATAAGCTTGACTTTCTCAGACTTCTTAAGCTGACCGATGGCGTTGAGCGCCTCCTCACGCTTGGTGAAATCCTCGCGCACGACAAAAAGCGCGCCGTCGGTCAGGCTCGCGATCTCGGCAGCATCGATAAAAGTACCGACCGGAGGAGCATCAAAGATGACGTACTGGAACTTGGCGGACAGTGCCTTTACCAGCTTTGCAAAGCGGTGAGAGACGATGATATCGGCAGGATTGGGAATGTGCGGCTCGGCATCGAGGAAGTAGAAATTCTTCTGGCCGGTCTCGACGATCGCCTGGTCGATAGACACCTGCTCAGACAGGACCGAATAGAGTCCGCCACGGGAGCGGACACCGAGCATATCGGCAAGGGACCTGCGGCGCATATCGGCCTCGACCAGCAGGACACTCTTGCCGCTGGTGGCGATAGCCTGGGCAAGGTTGATGGAAACCGTGGACTTGCCCTCGTTGGGAATCGAGGACGTGACGGTAATGGTGCGAATGGGATCGTCTACGCTCGCAAAGCGAATATTGGCCAAAAGGGTCTTGGCGGCATTCTGCACAACAAGCTTGTCGGTGTTTTTCGCCTTAGCCATGCCTATTTACCACCTTTCATAGCCGGAATTCGGCCAACAACGGGAATACCCAGGAGCTCTTCTGCCTCTTCGGCACCGCGGATGCGGGTGTTGAGCATGTCTGCCAAAACGACATAGGCAACTGCGATAAAGATACCGGCGAGGAACGCGACGGCAATATACAGCGCGCGCTTGGGGCCACTGGGGGCTTCGGGGGTCTTAGCCTCGTCGATAACGTTGATGCTCTGGGCAGCGCCGACGTTCTGAGCGACCGTACTCACCGAGCTGGCCATGGCCTTTGCGACCTCAGCCGTCTCCTTGGCATCGGTGCCGGTAACCGAAAGCGTAATGACACGCGTGGTGGTCTCGGAGGAAACAGACACCTTGTAGTCATCCAGATCGGTGAGGCCCAGTTCTTTGGCGGCGCCGCTCTTAACGCTATCGCTATCCAGCAGCGTGGCGATATCGTTGGAAAGCATCTGGCTCGCCGAGAGATCGTTGTAGCTCATCTGACCGCTATCGTCGGTCTTGGCGAGAATGTACATGCTCGTCGTCGCGGTGTAGGTGTTGTCCATCGCAGCGAAGGACACGATGCCCATGGCGATCGCGCAGACCACCGGAAGGGTGATGACCAGCTTGAGGTGCTTCTTCAGCAGCTGGAACAGTTCGAGAAGGGTCATGCAGCTTGCCTTTCATTTCCCCAGTTCGGATTGACAAAACTGTCCGTATGTTATCGCATCTTTTTACCGAGACCAAACTCTATACATAAGAAACAGGCTCTCCTGTAAAAATGACGGAAACAATCGTAAAATTGCACAACAACGCCGCACCCGAAAGTCCGATGCGGCGTCTACATCATTATCTATGTTGTATCGCTATGCGAATGGCTCGTCCTGCTGTATGGGAAACGTCACCGTAATGGTGGTTCCCACGCCCAACTCGCTCGATAGATCGATCGTGGCGTGATGATACAGGGCCGCATGCTTGACAATGGCAAGCCCCAGACCGGTTCCGCCGCGTGCCTTGGACCTACTCTTGTCCACGCGATAGAACCGCTCAAATACCTTGCCCTGTTCTTCAGGCGCGATACCGATTCCCGTGTCGGCGACCGCGAGGAACGGATGGCCTTCGTCGTTGGTGCCGCACTGCAGCGTAACCGTACCGCCGGGTCGATTGTAGCGGATGGCGTTGCTTGCCAGATTGTAGATGAGCTCGTCAATCAAGCGCGACACGCCTTCGATGACCACAGGCTTGGTCTCATGACTTATCGTCACATTCGCCTGACGGGCGACCTGTTCAAGACGCTGCTCAACCGTGTAGATGGCACGCGAGAGCTCAATAGGCTCCGTGGACCCAATGGGCACCGCCTCGCCCTCAGTTGCACGCTCGGCCTCGTCCAAGTTAGACAGCGTAAGGATATCGTTGACAAGCGCTGCCAAGCGGCCCGCCTCACGATAGATGCGACCGCCAAAGTTGCGCAGGTCATCCTCGCCCTCAACCATGCCGTTTGCGATGAGCTCGGCATAGCCCGAAATCGCCGTAAGCGGCGTCTTGAGCTCATGGGTGATATTCGCCGTGAATTCGCGGCGCATACGGTCGTTGTCCGCTAGCACCGCCATTTGGCGCTTGAGTTCCTGGCGCTGCGACTCGATACGCTCAAGCATGGGGACCATCTCGGCATAGGCGTGCTCATAGCTACGGCGCGGGTGGTCCAAATCCACCTCTTGCAACGGCGCGATGATGGCACGGGACTCGCGGCGCGCCATGAAAAACGAGAGTACCGCACCCGCTGCTGCGATAAGCAGCATCGGCGCCACCATCGACAGCAAAATCGCCGCAACGCCAGGCTGGGCCTGCGCCAAGCGGACAACCTGGCCGTTATCAAGGGCGACGGCGCGATACAGCATAATCTCGTCGAGCGTAGAGCTTGCGCGCTCCGCGGAACCCAAACCACTCTCAAAGGCCTCGATGACCTCGGGGCGATCGCCATGGTTGGGCAGTATGGAAGGCGATGCCTCGTTGTCGTAGGCAACCGATCCATCCTTGTTAATCAGCGTGATGCGCAAGTCCTCGCGATCGAGGCTACGCAAGAACAGGATGGGCTCCTGCTGCTCGTCGAGGGCGGCAGCAATGAGCTCGGTTTCCTGCGCTAGATTGGCACTCGTGGCATCCGCCAAGGTGTTTTGCAAAAAAAACGCACCCAGCACCGTAAACGCCACGATAACCGCCATGGCGCAGACAAAGATCGTCACAAAAACGCGGTGCGACAGCGTTTGTTTTCCCTGGGGGGCGAAGACCACGGGTTACTCCTCCGATGCGGTGGCCGCGGTGTCGTCACCTTCGGCACCATCACCGGCAGAAGGCTCGGCCAAGCGGTAGCCCACGCCGCGCACGGTCTCGATGGCGCTGGCATGCTCGCCCAGTTTTTGGCGAAGCGTCTGCACGTGCACGTCAACGGTGCGCGAACCGCCGTCGAAGTCCCAGCCCCACACGCTCTGCAGCAACGACTCGCGGGTAAAGACCACGCCAGGCTTGCGCATGAGATACTCAAGCAGGTCGAACTCGCGCAGGGTAAGCTTAAGCGGCTCGCCGGCAACGGTCACCTCGCGATGGCTGGGCGAGAGCACGATGTCGCCCACACTGAGCACATCGCTCGCCTGCTTGACCATGCCGCCGCGACGCAGCAGTGCGCGGCAACGGCTCGCAAGCTCCATGAGCGAAAACGGCTTAGTCAGGTAATCGTCGGCACCGCCATCGAGCGCCATCACCTTGTCGAGCTCGGTGTCCTTGGCGGTAAGCATCATGATGGGCACCGTCGCCGTCAGGCGGTCGGCACGCAGGCGACGCATAATTGCCAGGCCATCGGTATCGGGCAGCATGATGTCGAGCAGGACAGCATCGGGCACCCGTCGCGCCACGGCAGCTTTAAACTCGCCATCGCACGAAAAGCCCTCGGCCTCGATCCCCTGCTTGCGCAGCGCATAGACCGTCAAATCCCTGATGTTGTCATCGTCCTCGACGTAATAGATCATGTTGAACCCCTTTGCGGCCGGCATGACCGCATCTTAACCCTAAAGGTACCTTTACGAGATGGTATCAGCCAAAACGTCCCGTCAAATAATCCGCTGTGCGCGGGTCGGTCGGATTCTTGAAGAGCTGAGCGGCGGGCGCGTGTTCCACTAACTCACCCAGCAAAAAGAACGCGACCGAGTCGGAGATGCGCGCAGCCTGCTGCATGTTGTGCGTAACGACCACCAGCGTGCAGGTCTCCTTGAGCTCGCAGGCCAGCTGCTCCACCACCAGCGTCGATACGGGGTCGAGCGCCGAGGTCGGCTCGTCCATCAGCAGAATGTCGGGCTGCACGGCCAGTGCACGGGCGATGCACAAACGCTGCTGCTGGCCGCCCGAAAGACCCAGGCCCGACTCCTTCAGTTTGTCCTTGACC
This sequence comes from Collinsella sp. TM05-38, assembly GCF_003466445.1. Taxonomy (NCBI): domain Bacteria; kingdom Bacillati; phylum Actinomycetota; class Coriobacteriia; order Coriobacteriales; family Coriobacteriaceae; genus Collinsella; species Collinsella sp. TM05-38. Next base: position 83,864 of record NZ_QSPM01000002.1, read on the forward strand.
TCGTCCCACAGGGCAGCGCGGCGCAGGGAGTCCTCGACCAACTCGTCGAGCACGACGCGGTCGTGCACTCCCATGCCGCGAGGACCGTAGGCGACGTTGTCGTAGATGCTCATGGGAAACGGATTGGGGCGTTGGAACACCATACCCACGCGCTGGCGCAGACGGCAGATGTCGTAGTCGCCCAGGATATCCTGGCCATCGAGCGCGATCTTGCCCTCGATGCGACAGTCCTTGATGCCGTCGTTCATGCGGTTAAAACAACGTAGCAGCGTCGACTTGCCGCAGCCCGAAGGACCGATAAACGAGGTGATCTGCTTGTCGCGGATCTTGATGGACACGTCCTTGAGTGCGCGGTGGTCGCCATAGAACAAATCGAGGCCCTCGACGTCGATGCGCGTCGGCGAGGCGGCAAGGTCCTGCGCCGTGGGGCGCGTCGCGTCTCCGACTTCGCGCTCGTGCGCAGCCTCGGCTCGCGCTTCCATGAGTTCTTCAAGCTCCGTGGGCTCCACAGCCGCAGCAGCCGTCATACCGCATACCTCCATATCGATATCAATCCAGCAGTATCGATAGTAGGAATCGCGGCTCATACGCACGTGATCGCATTGTCAAGTGTTTGTAAGGGCTCCTACGCTACGCGGCGGGCAGCTCGATGGTAAAAACGGTATGCTCGGGCGTCGATTCGCACGCGATGGTACCGCCATGCGCGCATACAATCTCCTTGGCGATGGCGAGACCCAGCCCAGCGCCGCCGCGATTGGTCGCACGCGCCGCATCCAGGCGATAGAACTTCTCAAAGATCACCTTGAGCTTTGGCTCAGGGATCGGATCGCCTTGGTTTATAAATCGTACGCGCACGCCGCCGTTACCCAAACGTCTGGCCTCAATCGTGATCATCGAGCCTTCATAGCTATAGGCAACAGCGTTTTTCATGATGTTGTTGAATACGCGAGCCATCTTGTCGCCGTCCACGAGCACCGTCAGATCCTCGCAGATATCAACCTGGGCTTCTTTATGCTGTTCGTTGAGAATGGGATAGAACTCGTCGGCCACCTGTGCCAGTAAGAGCCCCAAATCGACGTAGCTGCGGGTGAGCACGATATCGTGGAAATCAAAACGCGTGATGTCGAAGAACTCCTCGATGAGCGCATCGAGCCGGTGGGCCTTGTCGATTGCCACGCCCGTAAAACGCGCGCGCTGCTCAAGCGGCAAATCGGGGGCCTCCTGCAAGAGCGAAAGGTAGCCCACCACGCTGGCGAGCGGCGTGCGCAGGTCGTGCGCCAGGTACGTCACCAGGTCATCTTTGCGGTGGGATTCGTCACGCAGGGCTTGTTGAACCCTACGCTCGCAATCGCGCGCCCGGTTGAGCGCACCCTCGGCCTCGAGGAAGTCGCCGTCAATGTTGTCCCATGTGTCGGGGTTATCGATCAGACGGTCCTGAATGCGGGCGGCAATCACGCGGTCTGCGTGCAGCTCGCCCTGCTCGTAACCCTGGTAGTACAGGGCGCGTCCGCAGAAGAACAGGACGCACACGGCAAGCGCCAGCACAAATCCAAGCATGTTGAACACAAAGCCGGCGTCAAAGAATACGGGCTCGCCAATACCGCCAAGCGCCATGGACCCGATCGCCAACGTAATTGTCCACGCGGCGCCGCCGATCACCACACAGCGGCGAACGATTTCGAATCGATCAATCAGCAAAATGCCAATGAGTAGAACTGCCAGGATGCCAACGATATTGTCAATGCCGATGAGCAGCAGACTCAGCAAAAAGAGCAGCACCGTCGCTAACGCACGGTTGTCAACGACCGCCCTTACGTATTCAAAGAGTCGATCGGGCACCTCGAATGCCCGCCTATCGTCTTTTGTCATATCTACTCCCCCACCATCAAAGGCGTTATTCGATTATGTAGCCGACGCCCCAGACGTTTTTGATAAAGCGCGGCTTCTGGGCATCGTCGCCAATCTTTTCGCGCAGATGGCGAATGTGCACCATCACCGTATTGTTGGAGCCGGGCATAAAGTCCTCGTTCCACACCGCGCGGAACAGGTCCTCCACGGGCACTACGCTGCCGCGATGCTCGGCCAGATACAGCAAGATGGAATACTCGATGGGCGTGAGGCGCACCGGCGCACCGTCCACCGTCACGGAGCGAGCGTCACGGTTGATCTCGAGGCCGTCGAGCTGGAGGGTCGGCAACTCGGTCGCCTGCGCGCGGCTGCCGTAGCTGGTATAGCGACGCAACTGAGCATGAACGCGCGCGATGAGCTCCAGCGGGCGGAACGGCTTGACCACGTAATCGTCCGCGCCAAGCGAAAGGCCTTCGATCTTATCCTGCTGGGCATCGCGTGCCGTCAACATAATTACGGGATAGGTATGGCTGACACGGATGGTACGCAGCAGCTCAAAGCCATCGATGTCGGGCAGCATGACATCGAGCAGTGCCAGGTCAAACTTTTGTTCCAGAATTGCCTTGGCCGCATCGGCCCCGCTGTAGGCGATCTGGACGTCAAAGCCCTCTTTTGTAAGGTAGATACCAACCAGGTCGGCGATGGCCTTCTCGTCATCAACTACCAGTATGCGCTCGTTCATGCGTGCTCCTCTCGCGCTCCATTATGCCCGAGGCGGCGCCCGCCACACACAACAAGCGTGGGCGATTAAGTCGACCTTAAGCACCCTTGCGCCCATTCGAGCACGAATGCGGGCCATGCGCGCACGCAACGATCGTCGTCGCCGGCAAACGATATACTCTAGTGCCAGAAGAGACCATCCCGTCGAAAGCGAAATCTGTGAAGTCCCTCACCTCTTTTGCAAAACGCTCCGCCCAGCTTGCCGCCGGCTTTGCCTGCGCCATCGCCCTTGTTGCCGGCGCGCCCGCTGTTGCCGGCGCCCAAGTGCTCACGACCGACGACGTCTGCGGCAAGACCGCCGACGTCCGCGGCATCACGACAGAAAACCTGCCCGATATCGAGGCAACTAATGCCCTTGTTATGGGCAAGGACGGCACCGTCTACTATGGACGCGGCGCCGATGAGCAGGTCAAGATTGCCTCGATCACCAAGGTCATGACCGCAATCCTGACCGTCGAAAACTGCAAGATGGACGAGAAGGTCACGGTGAGCAACGCTGCCGCCACCGTAGGCAACTCGACTGCCGGCCTGCTCGAAGGCGACGAGCTCACCGTGGAGCAGGCACTACGCGGCCTGATGACCCCCTCGGGCAACGACGCCGCCATCGTGCTTGCCGAGTACGTGGGCAAAAAGATCGACCCCAAGACCAAAGACGCCGAGGCAACCTTTGTGAAGGCCATGAACGAGCGCGCCAAAAAGCTCGGCTGCACCGGCACGGTCTTTGAGAACCCACACGGTCTGGACTTTGATGAGTGGGCCGGCGACATGCACTCAACCGCACACGACGTGGCACTGATGATGCAGGAGGCCATGAAAGACGATACGATTCGTGAAGTCGTCGCGAGCGAGGATTCTTGGATTGAGGTCACGGGCGCCGATGGCTCAGACCATTCGCATTCCATGGACACGCACAACGTTTTGCTCGGTCAGGACGGAAACATTGGTGGCAAGACCGGCACCACCGACGACGCGGGCTATTGCTTTACGAGCGCCTACAACCGCGACGGCGACGAGATCTACACTGTTATTTTGAACTCCACCACCACCGACCAGCGCTTTACCGATACCGCCACCCTTGCCAACTGGTACTACGGCCACAAGGTCACGGTCGCGATCGCCAACACGCAGGAGAAGACCGCCAACGGCAACCCGCTCATGGCGCGCATTAGCCAGACAGATTGGACGGACAAGACGATCGACGCCACGCTCGCCGATCCTACGGCGCAAGCGACCGTGTTTTCCCTTGCCGGCGAGGTGACCGAAAAGGTTAGCTACGACGATCTTTCGGGCACGGTGCATGTGGGCGACAAGGTGGGCAGCATTACGCTCAAGCAGGACGGTACCAAGATCGCCGTCATGGATTTGGTTGCCGACGAGGAAGGCTCGGGGCCGAATCCCATTGAGTGGCTACTCGTGAAGCTCGACCGCCTGGGCCGTCGCATCGACAACCGCCCACTCATGGCAGAAAGCGAGACCGTCGCCAAGGCACCCGAGGTGTAGGGCGCAAAAAATAATAAGCCCATTAAAAGGAGGCGTCCGAAAGGATGCCTCTTTTTTTGAGGGTTCGAATCCCCAGCCGCCATTCTTGATAATAAAAAAGGGCCCCAAATGGGACCCTTCTTTCAATTCATACTGGCGGAGAGCTGGGGATGTCCGGGCATGCTACGCATGCCCTCCGGCTTCAAAGCCTGGCGGCTTTTCGCCCACGGGCTACAAACGCTTTCGCGTTTGCTTAACGCCCGTGCCCTCTCGGGTTCGAATCCCCAGCTAACGTGGTTCAACTAAAAAAGGGTCCCTTTCGGAACCCTTCTTTAAAGTCTTACTGGCGGAGAGCTGGGGATTCGAACCCCAGATGCCCTTTTGGGGCATACTCGCTTAGCAGGCGAGCACCTTCGGCCTCTCGGTCAGCTCTCCGTAACAGCCGTTCTATAGTAACCAAACAGCCGAAGTTGGGCAAGAGGAAATTTTCTAATTGCCTAGCAGCCTTTCCTCCTTGAAAGCTTCGCCTACCCCAGCGAGCGGTTGAGGGAGCCGAGCTCGTCGTTGCCCATGGTGCGCCACATTTGGAAGATACAACCGCGTGCCAGGAAAAAGAAACCGTTGTCGACCAGTTGCACGGCGGCATCTGCAAGCTGATTCGTCACGGCGGACACTGGCGGCAGCTCGAGTCCAGCCTTGCGGATGGTCTCGCCCGCTTCCTCGAACGTCGGAGGCTCGCTGACGCCCATCTCGTTCATAAGGCCCTGCATTTCTTCCAGCGCGCTGCTGCCCGACTCCTCGCCGCGCGGCACCAGGCGGTAGCACGCCAACGCGAGCTCGAGCTGGTCGCAGTTCCAATAGGCAAACGCCAGGCGATAAAACAGGTAACCGATTGAAGTACGGTCGCTTGCAATGCGCAGGCCATGGCGCGCTACCTCGATAATCTCGTCAAAGCGCTCCAGACGTGCCAACACGTTGATGAGCGCGAAGTGAGACTGCATGGACGAACGCGCCAGATCGTAAAGATGGCGCACCTCGGGCAGTGCTCGTTCAAAGTCCTCTTGCTCGGCGTAAAAGCTGCAGATCTCGTGCTGGGCAAAGTACAGCGCATCGGGCGCACGAAGGATTCGCACAGAGCGGTCTTCTTCCAACACCGGTAGCACCATGCGCACCAGCTGGTTATCACAAAACTGCGTTTGAACCGGACCTGTCGCCAAAAGCTCGGCGACGGCGCACTTAGCCTCCAACTCCTCGACAAGACGGGAAAAACCTTCAAAAGCACCTGTACGGTCGACTTTTGCCTGCTCGCGCAATTCAACAACACGGGCCACGTATGGGTCATCGTCCTCTTCCATGACCTCCAACTCGTCAGCCTTATCGGCAAGCAGCAGATCGCGCAGTGCCGGCGGCAGCGTGCGATGGTCATCACGCGGACGAGCATGAACCTCCGCAGGTTCAATCGTCTCCGGAGCAGTTGACTCATACGCCTCAAGCACACGCTTGCACGGCATATCGTCCATGTCCATGCTCTCAAGATCCTTGGCGACAGGCACGCAATCGGCCAGATAGGCCGCGCGCCCAAAGAAATACGTTGCGACAACGCGCTCGCCCTGCTCACTGTCGGGAGCAGCAATCTGCACATAGCAGCGCGTGATGCAGGTGCCCGCGGCAAAACACGCCGCCGCAAGCGTGAGCGCCACGCGCGCATCGTGCTCCGCAGCCCAGATCGCACGCGTGTCCTCTTCCAGCTCGCGCCAGGCGTCATCTTGAGCGTCGTATTCACGTTGCGGCATGGCATCCACGACAGAGTGCCCAAACCGAACGAGCATAATCCCCTCGGCAACGTTTGCCCGATAGGTATAGTCGAGCCGTGTGACCACGTTGAGCGCTTCTACGATACGTGCAAAGCGGGTGCGAACGTCCCACTCACCGCCCGGCTGGCAAGCCACCGTACCCGGTTTGCCCCACGGGTTATCGCTCGAGGCCGTATCGAGCAGTCGGGGAACATCATTGATCGTCTTGGCGATATGCCACGCATCAAAGAGCGCGCAGCCCTCAAGGCTCGGCGAGGATGCCGCGGGGACCAATCCGGCCCCGATGCGCTCAAGGATGCCGGAGAGGCGGTTGAGACGGCACTCGACGGCAAGCAGCATGTCAATCTCGTCCTGGTCCAGCAAGCTGCGATCAAAATTGAGATAGAACAGCTTTGACCGGTCGATGCGCGCTAGGCTCATTTCGGACTTGGCGGCAATGGTGCGTAGACGGGGCAGGTCGACCTCGCTCATAAGGGCGGCGGCATAACGCTCGATACCGCTCGGATTCTCGGCATGGTCAACGCGGTAAAGCAGCGTCTCGATAGCATCGGGGAGCGGTGCCGTGTTAAAGCCCAAAAACACCTCGACCGGCTCGGGTAACTTTACGAGCTTGATCTTGTCGACAACGTTTTGCATGTCCGCATCGAGACCGTCGACGCCCGCCGTGTTCGCAATAGCGCTTTCGGAGTTGGCAAATATCACGTAGCGCAAGAACATCGAGGCCATGAACTCGCCGTAAGGAAGAGCGCGGGTCGAATTCCACGTCTCGCGGTCGGACTGCTCGCGCATGGGGCCTTCGGGAGATCCGGCAGTTCGCGCGCACGCGCGCATGGCGCCGTTGGCCGCCCTCACCATAATCTCGCCAATACTGGAATCGGACTCGTCAAGGACCAGTTCCATGTCGGGATCGTTGGGCAGCGGAGCCTCGCTAACGGGGCGGTCCACCTTGTACACCTCACCCGAAACGCTTACGTAGCCCAAAAGCGACACATGACTTTTGCCAACGAATTCGACGACATAACAAGATTCATGTTGATCCTCGCCAAAGAGTTTCCAGACCACGCCATATGAGCGTCCCGCAGGCTGCTCGGGCATCGCCGGAAAGCGCTTCTTGGGATCGAGAAACCTGAGCTTGTATGTCGGACGCTCTGCCACGAAATATCACCCTGATCGGTCGCTTGAGAAGGAGTGGTCGCGAATAAGTCGCGACATCTACTCGGAATCTTACACGAGTCGACAGGAAATCGTCCCTTTGGACGAAAGCACTCAAGCTGGCGCAAAAGAAAAGCCCCCGTTGCCGGGAGCTTTAATCTCAAATGGTGCGGCGTATAGGATTCCGCGCATCCGCTGCGCGGATCCGCACCGGCTTCGCCCGCCCGCCGGCGTGCTCGCCCGCGGGCTAAAAACGCTCCGCGTTTTCTTTACGCCCGCGCCTCGACCGAGGTTCGAATCCATGCGGTGTTTACGTAAAAGAAAAGCCCCCGTTGCCGGGAGCTTTAATCTCAAATGGTGCGGCGTATAGGATTCGAACCTATGACGTTCTGATTCGTAGTCAGACCCTCTATCCAGCTGAGGTAACGCCGCGACTTGTTGATTATTATGCACATGGACTGAATAATCGTCAAGCGTTTTTCAAAAAAAGTTATTGAATTTGATTTTTACTCATTTTGACCCCTTGATGCGATCTTCGACGCATCGCGATATAAGAAAAGCTCCCGTTGCCGGGAGCTTTAAAGTCAATTGGTGCGGCGTATAGGATTCCGCGCATCCGCTGCGCGGATCCGCACCGGCTTCGCCCACCTGCCGGCGGACTCGCCCGCTCGCTAAAAACGCTCCGCGTTTTCTTAACGCTCGCGCCTCGACCGAGGTTCGAATCTCCGCAATGCCCCCGTAAAGGAAAAGCCCCCGTTGCCGGGAGCTTTAAAGTCAATTGGTGCGGCGTATAGGATTCGAACCTATGACGTTCTGATTCGTAGTCAGACCCTCTATCCAGCTGAGGTAACGCCGCAACGCACGGATTATTATGCACGTGACCCCTCGATGGGTCAAGCGACAATTTGGAAAAATTTTACGAAATGATGATTAAGACGCTCGCGCCTCGACCGAGGTTCGAATCCATGCGGCGTCCGCCTAAAAGAAAAGCCCCCGTCACCGGAGGCTTTCAATTTCAATTGGTGCGGCGTATAGGATTCGAACCTATGACGTTCTGATTCGTAGTCAGACCCTCTATCCAGCTGAGGTAACGCCGCAACGCACGGATTATTATGCACGTGACCCCTCGATGGGTCAAGCGACAATTTGGAAAAATTTTACGAAATGATGATTAAGACGCTCGCGCCTCGACCGAGGTTCGAATCCATGCGGCGTCCGCCTAAAAGAAAAGCCCCCGTCACCGGAGGCTTTCAATTTCAATTGGTGCGGCGTATAGGATTCCGCGCATCCGCTGCGCGGATCCGCACCGGCTTCGCCCGCCTGCCGGCGGACTCGCCCGCTCGCTACGGACGCTCCGCGTCCGCTTCACGCTCGCGCCTCGACCGAGGTTCGAATCCATGCGGCGTCCGCCTAAAAGAAAAGCGCCCGTCACCGGAGGCTTTCAATTTCAATTGGTGCGGCGTATAGGATTCGAACCTATGACGTTCTGATTCGTAGTCAGACCCTCTATCCAGCTGAGGTAACGCCGCAGCGCAAGACATATAAAACCACTTTAGCTTATTGGAGTCAAGCACAATCTCAAACTTTTTTGTGGAACGCAGTTTTGTCACGCTGCTCCGCATATACCACCGTTCCCCGTACGATCGATTGGCTTTTCGATCACGTCAAACTTAGCATCAAGTTCCCTCAGGAGCGATCTCACCCGCTGGGCACAATCATAATCGGCAAACGAGATGCTCAGCATGCGCGCAGCCTGGTTAGATGTCCGGACCCCATAGAAATGCTCCAGGGCCACAAGTCCCTCATGCGTCACAAAGGTCTCGACCACATGCGGCGACTCCTCAAAGCACCATTGGGTCAACGGACCCTCGCTCGTCTGTCGAACCACCAGGCCACCCATGCCAGACGGCTCACACGTTACAAGCAGGTACTCCCCGCCCTCGTCGCTCTCAAACAAAACCACCCGATCATCAAACAGCTCCATCGCGTCCCCTTTCTCTCGCTCTTATTTAGCAAAAGCATAGCAGGTAGATGGCTGTATACAGAACAGTTGTTCGTGTGTTTTCTATTGAGCTGTCCGCACGGCATGGTATGGACCTGCGCACGAAATAGGGCGCCCCCGAAGGAGCGCCCTTGCATATCCCCTATGCAGCCAAGTTACGCGACCGGCTCGATCTTCTCGAGACCGCCCATGTAAGGACGCAGAACCTCGGGGATCGTAATGGTGCCGTCGGCGTTCTGGTAGTTCTCCAGAATGGCGGCCATGGTGCGGCCGGCCGGCAGGCCGGAACCGTTGAGAGTGTGCAGGTAGCGCGAACCCTTGAAGTTCTCGGGGTCACGATACTTGATATTGGCGCGGCGAGCCTGGAAGTCACCGCAGTTGGAGCAGGAGCTGATCTCCTTGTAGGCGTTGTAGCTCGGCAGCCAGACCTCGACGTCGTAGGTCTGACGGGCAGAGAAGCCCAAGTCGCCGGTGCACAGGCTAATCACGCGATACGGAAGGCCCAGCTGCTGCAGCAGGTACTCGGCCTCGGCGGTCATGCTCTCGAGCTCCTCGTCGGACTCCTCCGGCTTAGCGAACTTGACCATCTCGACCTTGTCGAACTCGTGCTGACGGATGATGCCGCGGGTGTCGCGACCGGCGGAACCGGCCTCCTCGCGAAAGCAGGGGGTGAAGGCGGTGTAGCGGCGCGGCAGGGTGTCGGCGTCGAGCACCTCGCCGGCGTGCAGGTTGGTGAGCACAACCTCGGCGGTAGGGATCAGGAAGTTGTCGCCCGAGACGTGATAAGCGTCGTCCTCGAACTTGGGCAGCTGCCCCGTACCGAACATGGTCTGACGCTTGACGACGATGGGCGGCCACCACTCCTTGAAGCCACGACTCGTGTGCGTGTCCAAGAAGAAGTTGATGAGGGCGCGCTCAAGACGGGCGCCGGCGCCACCGAGAACGGTAAAACGGCTGCCGGAGAGCTTGTTGCCGCGCTCGAAGTCGAGGATGTCCAGATCGGTGCCCAGATCCCAGTGCGGCTTAAAGTCGAAGTCGAACTCGCGCGGGGTGCCCCAACGACGGCGCTCAATGTTCTCGTCCTCGTCCTTGCCGTACGGCGTGGCCTCACAAGGGATGTTGGGCAGGTGAGCCATGAAGTCATACTGCTCCTGCTCGAGAGCGCCTCGGCGCTCGGCCAGACCGTCAATCTTCTCGTTGACGGCGCGCACGGCCTCCTTGGCGGCCTCTGCCTCGTCCTTCTTGCCCTCCTTCATCAGGGCGCCGATCTTCTTGGACTCGGCGTTGCGCGTAGCCTGGAGCTCCTCGACCTCGGTGATGACGGCACGGCGCTCGTCGTCGAGCTCAAAGAACTTCTCGCGATCCCAAGATGTCTGGCGGTTAGCCATGGCGACATCGATGGCATCGGGGTTCTCGCGAACAAACTTGATATCAAGCATTAGATCCTCCGGCGATATACATTCCATTTAGGTTGCAACCTTGTACATGTATGGGCAAGTATATACTTATGAGCGTTTACGACCCAACTCAACTACGCAAGAAGGCACCCAATGGACGCAGTTTTTTCCTTTTTGTTTGGCACCCGCACCGGTTTTGCCATCCTTTTCGCCGGCGGCATCCTGCTGTTTGCGATTCTTGCCTTTGTAATGGAGAAGCGCACCCATAAGATGTATGTCGACCGCGGCCCCAAATCCGAGGACGAAGAAGACGGCTTCTGGGACTAACCGACCAAAAAGGGACAGGTTTATTATGGTCGGTTTTATCTGGGCAAACGCAAGCGCCCCGCAACTGGAATTGAGCCAGTTGCGGGGCGCTTTTCGCTAAAAGGACAAAACCGCAGGAAAAACCTGCCAAAATAAACCTGTCCCTAAATGGCAGGTTTACTGGAGGGTGGCGTCGATGGCCTTGACCAGGGCGCTGCGCATGCCGGCGTCCTCGAGCGCGACGACGCCCTTGATGGTGGCGCCGCCGGGCGAGCATACGGCATCCTTCATCGCCGCAGGATGCTGGCCGCCTACAAGCTGCAGTTTTGCCGTACCCAGCACCATCTGGCTCACGATGCGGTAGGCATCGGCGCGCGGGATACCGTGCTTGACGGCCGCATCGCCCAAGGCCTCAATCGCCATGGCGACAAATGCCGGTGCGCAACCGCCCACGGTACCGCCCACAAACAGCAGGCTCGTGTCGAGCTCGACGACGGCGCCAAGCTTACCGAGCAGGTCGAGCACAACAGCACGTTGCTCGTCGTTGAGCGTAGAGGACTTCTCGCAGGCGATAACGCCCTCGCCCACTGAAACCGGCGTGTTGGGCACCGTCGAGATGTGCGCGACACCCGGCAGGACCTGTTCCCACTTGGCGCTGTCCCAAGTCCAGGCGACCGAAAGGACAACCTTGTCGGCAAGAATGTCCTTGAGCGGAGCGAAGACCTTCTCGATCATGTACGGCTTGACCGCAGCAACCACGATATCAGATGCGGCGACAACCTCCGCCGCATCATGGCAGGCGACCATCCCACGCGCCTCGCAGCGCTCAACCAAGGCGTCGTAGCGGCCCGCGCAGGCGCACATGTCGCTCGCAGTCACACCGGCGGCAATCCAGCCATCGGCCATGGCGCTCGCCATATTGCCAAAACCGACAAATCCGATCTTCATATCACATAGTCCTCTCAGACACATTCCTCAAAACGAAAGGTATTGTCCCACGTCACTGTTTCGTATTGCCGACCTATTTGTGATACGGCTCGCCACGGCTGATCTTGCAGGCACGGTAAATCTGCTCTAGCAGCACTACACGCGCCAGGTTATGCGGCAAGGTAATACGTCCAAAGCTGAGCATCTCGTCGGCTCGTGCGCGCACGTCATCGCTCACGCCGTCCGAACCGCCGATTACAAAGGCAATGTCGCTACTGCCTCGCAGCATAAGATCGTCGAGCCTCGCCGAGAGCTCCTCACTCGAACGCTCCTTGCCCTCGATAGCCAGCAGGATCACATGCGCTCGAGACGGCAAGGCAGCAAGAATCGCCGCCCCCTCCTTGTCACGCGCGGCATCCACGCCGCCCGCCTTGGCAGGGTCGATATCGGCCACCTCGCGGATATCCACCTTGGCATAGGCGCCCAGGCGCTTGGTGTACTCGGCACACGCGTCCTTCCAAAAGCGCTCTTTGAGCTTGCCAACACAAACGACGGTGTATTTCACGCGTGCCTACTCCTTCGAACCGTTTTGAACTTTGCCGGCGGTCAGCATCTGCTCGAACATAGAGGCCGACTGCGAGAAGTCGCTCGGCAGTACGACCGTCGAGGTTTTACCCATGCGAGCAAACTCCGTCATCATCTCGGACCACTGCGTAAACATGAACAGTTGGTTGGCCTCATCGTTGCCAACACCTGTCTCCTGGATAATCTCGAGCGAGTCCTTAATGCCCAGAGCGATCGCCTTGCGCTGGTTGGCGATGCCCTCGCCCGCCTTTTCCATGGCCTCGGCTTCGGCGGTCGCCTCGGTGACGCGCTTGATGCGGTCGGCCTCGGCGAGCTCCTGTGCCGCAGCGCGCTTGCGCTGGGCGGCGTTGATGTCGTTCATAGAGTTCTCGACCTCAGTCGGCAGTGCGATCTTGGTAATGAGCGTCGACACGAGGGTGAAGCCGTAGGCAGCCATCTGCTCGGAAACGGTAGCGTTAACATCCTTGGCGATGTCATCCTTCTTGGCAAAGACCTCATCGAGTGTGTAGACGGGAATCGAAGAGCGCAGGGCGTCGGTGATGAAGTCACGCATCTGGTCGACGGGCTCCTGCAGCATATAGTAGCTCTTGTAGATGCCCGAATCCGCCGGGCCAGCACCCATGTCATAGCTCACGTGATATTGAGCCGAGACCTCGAGGCCGATAGTCACATTGTCCTGAGTCTTAACGTCGATACCAAAACCGTTTTTCATCGTGCGCAGGCTCACCGTGGCAGCTTTACGGTCGACTACGGGCACCTTCATGTGGAAGCCCGCGTTGACGATGCGGTTGAACTTGCCTAAGCGTTCGATGATCACAGCATGCTGCTGTTCAACGACATAGCAGGCGCTGGGCAGCAGCAGCAACAGGATGATGATGGGAATCAAAAGGCTGGTAAGGGCGGCGATGATACCGGAAAACAGCATGGTCTCTCCTCTGATAGGCACACGTTGGGACTAGGATACCCGCACGAAGCAGCTGTGTGACACCAACAAGAGGACCCGTGGTCAAAAAAGACCAAATATGAGTACTGTTACCAGTTTAGTAACAGCGTATTTGGGTCAAAATCGCCTCTTTGAACCCGAAGTCTATCGAAATTACTTCATTTCGTCTCATGATTGAGTCAAATTAGCGTACATCTGTTGCGTAAAATGAGCAAAAATGGCTTCGTGAAATGTCTCTATTTTCGTGCCAGTACTCATATTTGCCACTTTTTGACCGCAGGGGCATCTACCGCGCGAAATCGATAGGTCAAATCTGCCAAAAACGGCCCGTAACAAAAAAGCTCCCATTGCTGGGAGCTCTTTCATTCAATGGTGCGGGCGAAAGGACTTGAACCTTCATGGGGTTGCCCCCATACGGACCTGAACCGTACGCGTCTGCCAATTCCGCCACGCCCGCGTGCAGGAATTAGAATAACGGAGCGACACCGTGAACGCAAGAACTATTTTTGAAAAAGTTTGCAAGCATTTTCCCAAGCGGCTTGCGCGATTGTTTCGGCGTCCTCACCAGTGCGATCGACACGGTCGTTGACCAGCGTGTTTGCCGTGATTGAAATCATTGCCGGCTCGCACTCAAGACCTCGAATGGGCTCCGGCGCCATATACGGGCAATCCGTCTCGAACAAAATGCGATCGAGCGGGGTCGCCGCAAATGCCTCGCGCACGTCATCGTTGCGCTTAAAGGTGGCCGCGCCGCCATAGGCGATATAGCAGCCCAAACCCACAAAGCGCTCCATCGTGGCGCGGTCCTCGCCAAAGCAGTGCAGCACACAACCGGCCTGGGGCACGCCCACCTCACGAAGCACGTTGTAGGCGTCCACGTGCGAGGTACGCTCCGGGTCCGTGTCCTCGTGACGCAGATGCAGCTCCACCGGCACGTTACGGCACACGGCAAGCTCGAGCTGGCGCGCCATGCAGTCAATCTGCACGTTATGGGGCGCCGGCGCGATATCGTCGTCATAGTCCATGTGGTAGTCCAGGCCGATTTCGCCAATACCTGCGCATAAGGGGTCATCGAGTGCGGCAACGACCTGTGCGTGAACGTCGTCGGTATAGTCCGGCGCGCCATACGGATGCACGCCGGCAAGATATTTAATCTGCGGAATATTCTGCATTGGCAGAATCTCACGCGTTAGCCAGTCGCTATAGTCCGCCACACTGCGCTTATCGGCAATGGGGTCGAAGATCGTCACCAACAGGTCGACGCCCGCGGCTTTAGCGCGCACGAGCGTCTCGGGCACTTCCTTGCCCCAAAACGAAAGCAGGTGCGCATGAGTATCAGCGAGCGGCGCCAAGGGCTCCGGACAGGCGACCGTTTTCTTTTTCTTGGTAAACGTCACACGTTCGGCATTAGGCGTCATGGATGAGCTCCTGGGCCAGACGGACAAAGTCGGCAACATCGAGTGTCTCGGCTCGCGTGGTCGGCGCGATACCGCAAGTCTCAAAGGCGGCATCGAGCACATCCTTGGCAAAGCCGTTGGCGCTCATGGAATTGCGGATGGTCTTGCGACGCTGAGCAAATGCGGCGTCGATCACGCGGGCCACAAACTCGCGATCGAGCCCCTCGGGCACCACGCCGTCAACGCAGTCGATGCGCACGACGGCTGAGTCCACATGCGGCGCCGGCATAAAGCAGCGCGGCGGCACCTCAAAGCGACCCGTCACCTGCGTATACAGGCCGAGCTTTGCCGTATAGCCGCCATAGGTCTTATTGCCCGGCGTCGCGGCAATGCGATCGGCAACCTCCTTTTGCACCATGACGACGGCACGCTTGAGCGCCGGCATCGTCTGGAAAAATTGCAAAATGATCGTCGCCGCCACGTTATAGGGCAAGTTCGCGACAAATACCGTGGGCTCGCCGCCAGCAGCCTGCTCAATCTGCTCCGGGCCCACCTTGAGCGCATCGCCCATAATAAAGCGGAAGTTGGCATAGTCGGCAGCATGGGCATCGAGCACCGGCTCGAGCTCGGGATCGGCCTCGATCGACGTGACGCACGCAGCCTCCTGCAGCAGCGCAAGCGTGAGCGTGCCAACACCCGGACCCACCTCGAGTACGCGCTCGTCACCTGCAAGCTCGGCAAGCTCGCAGATACGCTCAATCACATGGTTGTCGATTAGAAAGTTCTGGCCCAGGCGATGCTTGGTCGCAAGGCCAAACTCCTCCAGCAGCTCCCTTGTTGCCGTGGGGTTTGCCAAAGGCGAAGTTGTCATAGTTGCCTCCTTAGCATGGTGGCGACGTCTTGAAACAAAAGGGCATGGACCGTTGCGGCCATGCCCTTACACCTAAACTGCGAATTGCCGATATGGCGCGCGGCGTCTTAACCCAGACGCGGGAACAGCGGCTCGCCCTTCTCGACGGGAGCGCCGCCGGCAAGCAGACCCCAAGCGCAAATACCCTTGAGATCGTCGCTTGCGGCCTCGTCCTCGCAGGACAGACGGCGCAGAGCCTCGGCAGAAGTCTGAGGCATGAGCGGCATCAGCAGGTGGGCGGCGATGCGGATGGCTTCGAGCAGGCTGTAGATCACAAACGCGAGCTCGTCAGCCTTGGCCTCGTCCTTGGCAAGCGCCCAAGGCTCGGAGTCCTCGATGTAATGGTTGGCGGCATGGACGAGCTCCATGACCTCGTCCTTGGCTCCACCGTAATCGAGCACGTCCATCTTGGCCATATAGCGCTCGACCAGGCCATCGGCAATCTTTGCCAGCGGACTGTCGAACACATCGAACGATGCGGGCTTGGCGGGCGCGCAGCCGTCAAAGTACTTGCCGCTCATGTTGAGCGAACGCGAGATAAGGTTGCCCCAGCTGTTGGCCAGGTCGGCGTTGTAGACCTGCTCCATGCGATCGAAGCTGATGGCGCCGTCGGTGCCGGGCACCACGTCGGTCATGAAGTAATAGCGATAGCCCTCGACACCCAGCATGTCGATGACGTCCTGCGGAGCGATGGCGTTGCCGCGGCTCTTGGACATCTTCTCGGCCTTGCCGGTCTCGGCGTTGCGCACGGTCAGGAAGCCGTGGGCAAAGACGTGCTCGGGCAGGGCCTCGCCGATGGCCATGAGCATGGCGGGCCAAATGACGCAGTGGAAGCGGATGATGTCCTTACCCACGATGTGGAACTGCGCGGGCCAGCGATAGGCCAGCTCGGCACGGGCCTCGTCGGTGTCGACACCGTAGCCGACGGCCGTCATATAGTTGAGCAGCGCATCGAACCACACGTAGGTCACGTGGCCCTCGTCAAACGGGACCTGAATACCCCAGTCAAAGCTCGTGCGGCTCACGGAAAGATCGTTGAGGCCGCCCTCGACAAAGCTGCGTACCTCGTTCATGCGGAACGCAGGCTCGACAAAGTCGGGGTGCTCGTCATAGAGCTTGAGCAGCTTGTCCTGGAAGGCGGAAAGCTTAAAGAAGTAGGACTCCTCCTGCACGCGCTCAAGCGGACGGTGGCAGTCGGGGCATAGATGCTGGCCGACGCTGCCGTACTCCTCGTCGCCCTTCTGGACCTGCGTATCGGTGAAGTAGGTCTCGTCAGGCACGCAATACCAACCGTCGTAGCTGCCCTTATACAGATAGCCGGACTCCTTCATGCGCTCCCACAGGTACTGCACGGCATGATGCTGGCGCGGCTCGGTGGTGCGGATGAAGTCGTCGTTGGAGATCTCGAGCTTGCTCCAAAGCTCCTTGAAGTGCGGGGCCTGGCTGTCGGTCCACTCCTGCGGCGTCATGCCATGCTTGGCTGCGGCCTCGGCGACCTTCTCGCCGTGCTCGTCCATGCCGGTCAGGAACTTGACGTTATAGCCGGCGGAGCGGCGATAGCGAGCCTGAACGTCGGCGATGATGGTGGAATAAGCCGTGCCCAGGTGCGGATCGGCATTGACGTAGTAGATGGGCGTCGTGATAAAGAACGAAGGCTTGCTTTGATCCATGGGGTTTGTCCTCCAGAAAAACGTTGCATACAGGGGATGATTCTAGCGCAAGGGCTGGATATCCTCCATCTATTGCATATCGAGCACCATGGCATAGACATCGCGCTTGCGGCGCGAATACTTCTGAGACAGGCGCTTGGCCACCGCAGAGGCGGGCTCCCCCTCCTCGAGCGCGGTGCGGATATCCTCGCGCAGGGCCTCGTCGGGATCCGCTACCGCAGCGCCAACCGGCGCGATGCCGGCCTCCTCGTCCCCGCTCGGCGGCGCGATGACCAGCGCAATCTCGCCCTTCACCTCACCACGGGCACACAGCTCCTCGGCAAGCTGGGCGGCGGGGCCGCGCAAGACCTCCTCGTGCAGCTTGGTGAGTTCGCGGCAGACGGCGACATCGCGCTGGGGAAAGACCTCGGCCACGGCCTCGAGCGTCGCCACGATGCGATGTGGAGACTCGTAGAAGATGAGCGCGCCGGGCACCACGGCAAGGCGCTGCAGACGGCGCACGCGGTCACCGTGCTTGCGGCCCAAAAAGCCCTCAAAGAAAAATTGCTCGCAGGGAATGCCGGACGAAACGAGCGCCGTGACGCAAGCAGAGGGCCCGGGGATAACTTCGACGGGTACATCGGCCTCACGCGCTGCCTCGACCAGCGCCTGGCCGGGATCGGACACGCTCGGCATGCCGGCGTCCGAGGCAAAGGCGAGGGTTTCCCCCGCCAGCAGACGGTCGACCAGGCCGGCGGCGCGGCTGGCGATCACATTCTCGTCGCAACGGACAAGCGGCTTGGAGATACCCAGGTGCATTAGCAGCTTTGACGTCACACGCGTGTCTTCGCAGCAGATGGCATCGGCGGCGGCAAACGCCTCGCCAACGCGCGGGGACAGGTCTCCCAAGTTGCCGATGGGTGTGCCGACCACATAGAGTTTGCCCGTATGGGCGCTGTTTTGCGTCATATCAACCTATTCAATCATGCCGCGCTCGAGCGTACCGAGCGCCGCGCGGGCATCCCATGCCGCAATACGCTTCTCGGTCTTCCACGTTTGGAAGAACCAACCGGCAGCCGGCGCAAACGATGCCAGCTGATTGGCGATGAACACGCGCTCGTAGGCATTGCGGCCCTCGGGCGTAACCGACGAGTTGGCAAAGATCGCCGCACCCGACCATTCGCCCACCAGCACGGGGAACCCCGTCGAAATCGCTTCTTTAAGCTCGCGCTTGTTACGCGAAATCGCCGTCGTCAGCCCGCGGGGGCTCGTGATGTCGAGTGCATACTCGTCACGGTAATGGTACAGGTGAAGGTCCATGTAGACGTTCTTGTACTTGGTGCCGCGCATAAAATGCTTCCACTCGCTGGGATACCCCGAAGACGAGAAGACGACGATTTTATCCTCGGGCATATACGAACGGACGAGCTCGTAAGCATCGCGATAGAAGTTGCGCAGGTAGTGAGCAGGAATGCCATCCGTCATGGTAAAGAGGCTCTTGCGGACGCTCATCTGCGGCGTGTCAAGCAGCTCAATGCCCAGCAGGCTCTCGGCCTCACCGTAGCGATCGGCCAAACGCTCGAGCACGTCGAGTGCGACATGGCGGCCGTTAGTGGACGAATGCCACTCGGCAACAGCCTCCGGCGTGGTGGGCGAATCGTTGGAATCGCCCTGACCACCGGGCACAGTTGCCAGGTCAAGCAGCACGCGAATGTTGTACTTGGCAGCCCACTCAATCGCGCGGTCGATGTAGTCGACAACCGAGATGTAGGAGGCATCGGACTCCTGTGAGCCAAAGGCATACCAAGGCACCGGCAGGCGCACGGCGTTGAGGCCGATCTGCGCCATACGGCGAAAATCATCCTCGCTCACAAACGTCTCGTAATGACGACGCATGCGCTCGTTATAGGCGGCGGTGCCCATGGCCTCCTGCAGCTCGGCCGCGTTGGATGCACCGGTCGCCGCGTACAGCGACGGGGTCACCCAAGGCTCGGGAATAAACCAGCCAGAGAGATTAACGCCGAGTATCCTCTCCATCACTGCCCCCTTCGGATCGTGCAGGTCGAGCCCGCATCGTATTGCATAGGAAAAGTATCGTTTTGAGTATACCCGCGCGTGCGGGCAGGCGACCGAATGGTCTGAAAAGTGACGCAAAAGCGGGAGGAATGTCTGGGATGCGCTTTCCGCAGGGGACTACATAAAAGAAAAGGACCCCTTTGCAGAGGTCCTAGTCAATTCAAGGTGGCGGGGAAGGGAATCGCGTCCGCGCGCTGCGCGGACGGACCGCTGCGGCGCTTGCGCGCCTTGCGAGCTGCGCTGGCAAACGCTTACGCGTTTACTCAGCTCCGCGCCCTCACGGGGTTCGATTCCATGTGGGGTCTGCATAAAAGAAAAGGACCCCTTTGCAGAGGTCCTAGTCAATTCAAGGTGGCGGGGAAGGGAATCGAACCCCTGACACGAGGATTTTCAGTCCTCTGCTCTACCAACTGAGCTACCCAGCCATTTGAGGTGTGCCTTGTTTCAAGGCTTGATTAGTATAACCAAGGACGCGTTCCGGTCAACCGAGAATTTTAAAAAAGTTTTTGAGCACAGCCTTGGTTCTATAAATCGGCACGTCAGAGGCATCAGCCGGAAGCAAGAAGTTTTTCACTCAGAGCCACACGGGCAAACTCACTTGGCGTCATCCCCTCGACAGCCGCCCGTCGACGAATGGCCTCCTTCATTCCCAGAGGAATCTTGACCGACAGCGTTGCCGTCCCCTCACCTGAGAGTGGGGGCCGTCCATGCACAATCCCACCAACGGTGTGTTCGCCATCCGGAAACTCTCCGCGCTCGTACGACTTGCACCACGCGTCAATCATTTCATCCGTTACAACCTGACCATTAGCGGCCGTATACGTCTTGCCCATCATCGACCCCTTTGCCGAGTCTGTTCAATCTTCTGCCAAAAATTCTTCTGGACTGGAGACAAGGCATGAATGATAAGCCACCCACGGACAAGCTCGACCGCGACAAGCTCCACGCTTCGTCCGTCTGGGAGCCATCCAATCGCAAGCCATCTCGGCGGCTCGTCCTTCGACTCGCGACGAATGCACTCAGTAACCGCAAGCCAGGCGCTAAGCACCTGCTTTTCCGTCAGGTGCTTTTTAGCGTTGGGATGGATCTCAACATCCATGCATCTTCTCCTCCATCTTACCCAATTTCGTATGACGAAAGTCCGCTATCGCCAATTCTTACGCCGGCACTTGTTGGAGGGCAGGGAGCGAGGCGAGGATTGAGGGACGTTCCAGTACGGCCCAGGCGCACGGGTGAGAGCACATGCGCCACGGACGGACGTTTTCATAGCGTGCGAGGATGTTGCCGTTGCGGTCGATAAAGGCGATATCGATGGGATAGGCCATAAAACACGTGTGGACCGAGGAACAGTGTGGAAACGCCATGACGAGCGGCAGGCCGTTGGCGGCAACCGGACGCCGTCCCAGCATGCCGAGCAGGCGCACGACGAACGACTCCGCCACCGCAAACTCGGCCGGCGTCCAACCCAGCCTGTTGAGTGCCCGCGCGTAAGCGATGTAGGACGAGACCGCGGTCACATAACCACCCCCGGACGCCATGGATCGACCGTCACCGCGCGCTCGTGCGACAACGTTGTCGGCGCCCCCAGCGGAACGCCAGCGATGCTGAGAGAAGTCGGCCACGGCTCATAGTGCATGGTGCAGGTGTAGGTCCTAAACGTACCGGATAGGGAGAGCAGGCCACCATCCGATGCCTCCGCGCCTTGCTCGCTCGACACTTCGATCTGCAAGTCATAGCCTTCCATGGCATTCAGAATTTGAGTCTGAACCGTCGCCGAGGCATCGGCAGAGCTTTCGCCGCCCTCCCCCTCCGACGCCACGGCGTGCGCCAACACGATGTCGGGCACCACGCGGTCGAAGCGCGCGACAGCGCTGGCAAAGATCATGACGTTGTACACGATGAGTGCCAGCACCAGCAAAACGGGCGTAACCACTGCCATCTCCACCGTCGCTTGGGCGCGCTCCTCGCGCAGACGCATGCGGATACTCATTACGACCCACCGCCCAGAGCGCCAACCAGCGTGGCGACATCGACGGTGAGTGGGATGGAGCCGCCGCCGGGCAGAGGAATCTCCGCAAGCGTGAACACCGTACCGCCAATGGTGCGTTCGACTTGATATTCCAACGCCTCGCAAAGCGCCTTGGGATCGGTCACGCCCAACGGAATACCTCGCAGCTTGTCTTGCGCTTGAGAGAAACCAGCAATGTCAGACCCCGGACTCTTAATGACGTTGGCGGAATCGGTCAGCACCGGCTTTCGCAGGCGCAAGTCGCACGGTTCCAAACCCAGCGCCGCCACGGACGCCGAAACGGTATCGCCGAGCCACGATGCGATGGAGCCCAACGCGCCGCCGCCCCCTCCTAGGTCTTTAATCATCTCGTCCATAAGTTCGTCGGCCGAACCTTGGATATCACCGTATCCTACGAGCAGCCGTCCCCAAACATCCATGACGCCGTCGAGCACGCCGGCAACGCCGCCCGAGTGTTCCTTCAATGTCGAGAAAAATCGCGAAAGCACGTTGTTTTGCGCCGTCGCCTCATCGGGCGCCAGCACCGCGGCAGAGATGGCACCGCGACTGCCAAGCTCAACCGCCGTGTTAAACGAGGAGTTAAGTTGATCGGGGCTGGTCATATCGCCCGAAACCGCAAGGGCGACCACGCCGTTGCGACCGGGCGGCGCGATACGCGGACGCTCACCCGAAAGCGCTTGAATGGCCTGATCGAATGCGCTTCCCGCGCGATCTGCCTCGCCTTCGGTCTGTCGCTCGAGCTCAAGCTCTTTGTTGCGGCATTCGGCGTAGTCTTCCATGGCGTCTTTGAACTTGTCAAAGTGATACTCGAAGCCGTTTTCGATCGATGTAGAAGGAGCGGCGACGGCACCCAGTGTCTTGACTCCAAAATGGCAGCGGTCGCATGCTTCTCTCCCGTCAAAGTCAGCAACCGATGACAGTCCTCCCGGCGCTCCCTTTTTATAGTTTGGGCAGCCAGTTCCATAATGGATGTACGTCTTGCCGTCATTGCTGCTCGTCGGCCACGCGGCATCGGTATAAAGATCGCTCGCCCTGACCTCGTCCGCATTGCGCGGCAGCAGCGGCAGGTCCGCGACGACGCTCGTGCCGTCGTCCACGATGGAGGCACGCCCGAGCTCTTCACCGGCATACCGATAGAACGCCTTTCGAGCGGCAGACTCCGCCTGCATCTCGACACCGCTTCCAAGCGGCTTTTCGTTAGCCAGGCGCTGACGGTAATATGTTCTCGCTCGGTCAAGCGCCACCTGGGGCTCCCACGTGACGCTCGATGCGTAATGTGGGTTGAGCTCGCCCGGCAGCGACGCCAGCTTCTTCGCGCGCTCCCACATGCACGAACGGCTACCAATCGTGCCCTTGTCCGACCCGCCGCAGTCCGCAAGCCAGGCGCGCTCTTTTGCTTTCGCCGTATCCTCAGAAGCCTCCTTCAACTTTTTGGCTGCGAGCTCTAAATCATCTGACGTGTCTTTAATAGCATCGGGCGAGATCTCGGACCCCTCGAGCGCAACGAAATCGGACTCGGACGTCCTGGGCACGGCAAGCGCCGTAC
Source organism: Collinsella sp. TM05-38 (assembly GCF_003466445.1). Lineage (NCBI taxonomy): Bacteria > Bacillati > Actinomycetota > Coriobacteriia > Coriobacteriales > Coriobacteriaceae > Collinsella > Collinsella sp. TM05-38. Next base: position 106,704 of record NZ_QSPM01000002.1, read on the forward strand.
CGGTATAGCTCACGCTATCGGTATCCTGCGCCGACACCGCCTGTGTAGCTCGCGCGGCAACCAGATACGGCAGAGCCGTCTCGATTTTCTGTAAGCCTTCCGATGCGCTTTTGGCAAACTTGTTGCGCGTTTTAATGATCCCAATCCCGGTGTCGACCATATTGCCGGCAACCGGCTCGGCACCCGGGATGAGGATGGCGACCAGGCCCGTCCCGATCGTGGCAAACCCCGCCAGCCCCAGACTCAAGATGCTCGCATCAACCACCGTGGCAGCCGTGTGATAGGACGACACTACGTTGGCACCCGCCAGCGCGCCGCTATCGGCCGCCACCTGGGTATCCCCGGCACGCGACATGCTCCATATCGCCGCGGTTGACGAAAACAACAACGTAAGCACCACTAGGATGACCACGGCAGAGGAAAGCGTGGTGTAGGCACCGTCTTCGATAAACAGGTCGATACCGGCTCGACCCATAAAGCCTCCTCGTTTGCGATGGCAGCTCGGACGGCGCGTCAAAACGCGCCTAGACCAGAAACGCTTAATCCCATGCAGCAATCCACGAATCATAATCTCCCTCCAGCCATTCGGGACGCGATTGATACGAGACATTGACCTTGAGCTCAACGTAGTCGCCCTCGGCGGTACCACCCATAGCCTGCGCAAACGCACCGATCACAGGCAACGGCTTGACCTCGCCGGAAACGGACACGGACGAGACGCCACCCGCACCGGCCCGGCCAAGCTCGATATCCCACGACAACGGCCCGCCGGCATGAAAGATCGAAACGTTGGGCACTGCGGCAAGCCGGCGGCGGGTGAACTCCTTAAGATCATCGTCCTCCGCCGTCGTCGTGGTCATGAGCCGCGCGGTCTCGGCGGCGGCAGACTCCATGACCGCGCGCGTATAGAGCAGGCACACCGGTTGCAGTGCGAGAAGGATGAGCGTCAGAAACGTCGGCAGCAAAAAAGCGGCCTCGACCGTAGACTGCGCCCGGTCCTCACGCGCGATATCAATACAACGCGATGTCCTTAGCGCCCGCAGCGGCGTCGATAACCGACGTCGAGGCAACGCCATGGGATGCCGCCCGCTCGACCAGCGCCGCCAAGCGCCCATCGGTGCCAGCACGCCAAAGTCCCGCGATCGCCAGCACGATGGAAAGCAGCGCCACCGTGACGATGGCGTATTCGACCGTCGCCTGGGCAGATTCCTCGCGCAGGACGTCATGCATTTCACGACCCCTCCTTTGAGTTCGATGCCTGCGGGCTCAGGCGGATCACGCGCAGGCGGCACGAAGCATCGCCGACATCCGCAGCAACCGTCACCATATCGACCCAGCCGCGTCCATCGCGCACGATGGCGCCCCATACGTTGCCCTTAATATCGAGATAGCCGCTCAGGGCGAGCTGGGCCGTTGGCACCTCGCGGTAGGCGCGTAACATATCCGCCGCTGCCTCGGTCATCGGTCGGTCCTCGGACCATGCAAGCCGGACCGCAATCGCGTTGCCCTCAGGCGAATCCGTCGCAGTGGCAGACCGCTTGTCGAGCGTCCGCAGAAAGGTTTGCGCCGTGACAGCGACATCCGAATCGTCCGCATCTCGCGTCTCATCTTTTTGAGACGCCACCGCCGAATCTGAGCCCGAGTCGAAGGCGGCCCCAGGACGCTGCTGCCGCGCGGAGTTAAGCCCCCAAAGCACCGCCGCTATCGCCACGATCAGGCAAGCAAACACCAGCAGCACCCCGATGGGGCGCTCGCCCTCTACAGGCTGTTGATGCCCTCGCTGATCGCATCCCATAGCTCTTTAACCTTGCCTTTAAATGCAACGATGGCAATAATCGCGATCACCACAAGCACGCCCACCAAAATGGCGTACTCGGTGGTACCCTGCGCGCTCTCCTCCTGCAACAGTTCCTTGGCATGCTGGCGAGCGCGGATCGCCCGGCAAAAAGCCCAGTTCCAAGCCTTGTCAGCAACTTCGACCATCGTGTTCATGTATTCCTCCCTACATCATCCCGCCTGCTCCCAGCAGCGGGCCCAATATGGACAGAAGCAACGCCGGCAAGATGAGCGTGCCGGTGGGAATCAGCAGCTTGACGGGCGCACGCTCGATCTCGCGCTCAACCGCGGCGCGATGAGCTGCACGGATCTCGCGACTTTGAGCGGCCAGCGTCTCGGCAAGTGGGGCACCCAGGGCGAGCGCCTGCCCCACCGTGATGGCAAAGGTCTCGAGCGCTCGCACGTCCAGGTCGCGCGCGGCGGCCAACAACTCGTCCTCACGCGTGCCCACGCCCACCTGCCACGCCATGCGGGCCCGCTCAAGGCGAAGAGCCAGCACTGACCGGCGGTTGGCGCAGAAAATCTCAAGCGCCGCATCAAACGAAAGACCGGCCGAAAGACCCAAGCGAACAACATCGATCATCTCGGACACTTCGCCGAGCGACACTCGCGCCGGGCCGCCCGCCCCAACCGCGCCCTTCACTCGCGCGGTCAGGGCATCGGCCACCGAGCGACCCGCAGCAGCGACCAGCACTGCCTCGCGCTTGCAGGTACCTGCGATCTTGCGTGCATCCGCCCGATCCAAACCCGTCGCGACAAATACACTCAGAGCGCACAGGCAAGCCGCAACTGCAACCAGGGCGCTCATAGCTCCACCCTCATAATGCGCCGGATAACCACCAGGGCAACGGCGTTGAGGGCAAGACCCAGCACCACAGCGCCCGCACCGGCAGGCGTCACAAGACCGCGACGAAAATCTGCCGAAAGCAGCGCCAACACCGCGCACATGCCCGCCGGCATCGCCGCGACCATATGCGCCGACATGCGGGCCTGCGACGTCTTGACATCCAGGCGGCGCTTGAGCTCAATGCGCTCCCCCACCATGCTCGACGCCTCGGCCAGCAGGTCGGCAAGCGGGGCACCGGTTCGCTGCGACACCTTGAGCGCCAACGCGACAAGCGAAAGCCCGGGGGCGTCGATGCGGACAAGCAGGTCGTCGAGCGCATCGGTCGCCGAGATGCCGCAATCGATCGCCGCCGCCACCCGCAAAAACTCGGTATGCACCGGCTCTTGCGCATGAGCGCCCACAAAGCGCATGCCCTGGGCCAGCGAATGTCCCGAGGCAAGCGACATGGAAAGTGCGGTAAACGCCTCGGGCATGGCCTCCTCCACATCGTGTTGCTCGCGCCGACTCTCAAAGCCATCCCGGGCGGCGCCAACGACAAACGGGGCAACAAGTCCCAAGGCAAATCCGAGGGGCGATAACGACACCATCGTTAGCAAAACGCAGCAGACACCGCTCGATAGCAGCAGAAATGCCAGGCGAGTCGCGTTATCCTCAATAGCAAGCCCAAAGCGATCTGTGGGGACCAACGATGCCCACGAACGGGCGATCTTTTTCAGCAGATCGTTTTCCACCAGCTCACGCGGCAGCTTCTCTGCCACCGTCTCGAGCGCCTGACGTGCCAGCTCCGCCGGCGGTACCTGCGGCACACGAGGCTCTGCCCCACACGCCGTCGCGACAGAAAGCCCTGCCAAGCCCCCTACGACGAGGGGCATAGCGATCTCCATTCGTCCACCTCCTCTTGTGTAAGCGTCCCCGACCGCAGGCCTTCTGCGATAAACGGCGGCTCGCGGTCGAGCGTCCAGGTGCACTCGGCGGCATCGAAAGTCACGTAGCGTTCGAGCTCAACACCGCCCGACACGCCGCGGCGAACCCCCGAATATGAGGCCACAAAGCGCCTGCCATCGGCGTGGCGCTCGGACATCACGATGCCGTCGAGCGCCATGGCAATCTGCTCCTCGATGAGCTCGCTCGGCAGATCGATGCCATAACGTGCAAGCAACGTCAGGCGCACCACGGTCTCCTGTTCTGAACCCGCATGAAGTGTGGTGAGCGACCCGTCGTGGCCCGTGTTCATGGCCTGCAACATGTCGCAGCACTCGGCACCGCGCACCTCGCCCACCACGATGCGGTCGGGGCGCATGCGCAGGGCATTAGTTACCAGGTCGCGGATCGTCACCGCGCCCTCACCCTCAATTGAAGCCTCGCGCGCCTCTAGGCGCACCACGTGCGGATGATGCGCAAACTTGAGCTCGGCAGAGTCCTCGATCGTCACGATGCGCTCGCCGGTGGAAATCTCGCATGACAACGCGTTGAGCAGGGTGGTCTTACCAGATCCCGTGCCCCCCGCAACCGCCAGGTCCTGTCGCAGCGACACCGCGCACGACAGCAGCTGCGCATACCAAAGCGGCAGCGATCCCAACCCCACGAGCTCGTCCAGAGAGCAGATACGGTCCGAGAACTTTCGGATGGTGAGAATCGGTCCGTCAATCGCCACAGGCGGAATCACCGCGTTGACGCGATAGCCCGTTTTGAGGCGGGCGTTGACAATGGGGCTGCGCTCGTCGATACGGCGGCCAAGTGGCGAGATGATGCGGTCGATTAGCACACGGATCTGTTCGTCGTCCTCAAACGCGTGCTCGATGGGATACAAAACGCCGCCGCGTTCAAAGAAAGCCGAGCGGCAGCCGTTGATCATGATCTCGGTAACGGTGTCGTCCTCGATGAGCGGCTGCAACGGCCCCAAGCCCACCACATCATCCAAAATCTCGTCGATGATGGTCTCGCGCTCGGGCGTCGCGAGATCGGTCGGCTCCTCAACATTGAGCGCCGCCTCCACCGCGGGACGCAATTCCGAGCGGGCAAGCGCCGGGTCGATATAGGCGCTGATACGCGCCACTTCGTCGTAACCCATGCGGTCCATTACGGCGCGCTTGGTGCGTCGTTTCACCGCGCGGCGACGCCCTGCATCTACAGGCGCTGCCGTCGCTGCAGCGCCGGCAGCCTTAATCCTCGTTTGCAGGCTCATCGCTGATCACCCTCGCGCGACCAGGGAAGGCGAATACGCGGGCGTTCGGTGCGTGTTGCACGGTCGGCGACCATATCGCTCCAAGGGCCGACGGCGCACCCCAGTTCCACGAGCATCTCGCGCGTGGCCTCGCGCACACTGGTCGCAAAAGCGCTGGTCTGCCCCACTGCCTCGTCAGCGCGCCCAAACGCCATGAGCGCGGCGAGATCCTGTCCGCCATCGGCGATACGAATCTTGGAGCTCAACGCACAGGCAATCTCAAAGCGCATGGCGACGTCCTCGTCTGCCCCGCGCGCACCGAACCGGTTGAACACAGCGCTCATGCGCGTGCGCGGCACACCTACTCGACTTGCCAGTTCAATGACGCGCGACGCCGATGTCGCGGACGACACCGCCGCATCGCCAACGACCAGACAACGGTCGCTCGCCGCCACCGCAGCCGCCACGGCGTCGCCCCAAAAGACCGAGGTATCGATAAAGACCACGTCGGATTCGCGACGCAGAACATCAAGCAATAGCTCCACCGGACGTGCCATGAGCTCGGCTTGCTCGGGCGCCGCGACGGGACCCCAGAGCGTAACGCCCGGCGCCACGCGCATCGATGCGGCTACGATATCCGGCTCGGCGAGCGCGCCCGCCGCCGACGGCTCGATAAGTGCCGCTATATCGCGCGGAGCATCGACGCCTAACAAGTCGTAAAGGTTTCCAAACATCAGGTCCAGGTCGAGCACGGCGGCACGCAAGCCCAACAGCGACGATGTGTGTGCCATGGTGGCAACAATCGTCGACTTGCCGCAACCGCCCGAACCCGAAATGGCGCAGATGACCGGAGCTCGATGCGGCGGAGCGGCGGCGTCTGCCGGCGGCATCTGAAGCGGCGGGGCGGGCGTCGGTGACAGCGTCCCCGTCTCCCCCGCCGCAACCACACGCTGCGTCCAAGCCGGCATGGCAGCTTGTTCGGTCTGCGAGGCAGGCTCGTTCTGTGCAATCTGCTCATGCTGCATCGGCGACAACTCGCCGCACCCGGCAAAGCCCTCAACTTCGTCCAGTTCATCCGCCAGATTCACGCCGTGCACGTATCCCATATCTACAGCCGGGGAGTCGCCAGCATGCTGTGCCGGCCCTCCAGCGTCATCGTATACAAGGGGGTTCCGGGGGCGCCGACCATGCTCGGCTTCCGCTTTTCCATAATCATCAACACGCGGGCCTCTTGTAGCGCGAGGCGCCCCGGGTTCCCTATCAACAAAAGCATCGGGCTCAATCGTCATGCGCCGATCGGAATCAACCGCTCCCTCGCCCGCGCGCCCGTTGCCACATATACTGTGCGCAGCGATGACCTCGGTCGCCCCCGCGCGAAACAGCCCCTCGATATCCGACGGATCGAGCGCTTCTATCAACACGACCACGCGACTCACGCGACCTTCGGCCGTCAGGCGCGCAACAGTCTTGCGCACATCTTCGGTATCAAACAGAGACGCCGCGATGATGGCAGCCCCGCGGCGCGACGGAAACGCCCGCGCCATGGAAACCAGCCCGTCCAGGTCACCCACGCGAAGCACCTGTGCACCCGCATCACGGCCCTCGACTTCCCGCTGCAACAGCCCGTAATCGCCGCACGCGCAGCACGCAAGCCAGATCGCCTTCATCACTCGTCGCCTCCGCTCTTTTTGCCGCGAGCCGTGGCGGGAATCGTCAAGCTGACCGTTCCCTTGCCCGAGGCGCCCAGCAGTTCCTTGACGTCTTCGGGGTCAGCCGCCAGCGTCACCCATTCGATCTTGCCCTCGCGCGTGGCACCGGAATCCTCACTGGTATCGATCACGTACGCGCCGCACAGCCGATCGGTTACGCCGTCTTTTTGCACATACACATCCACGTAGCTGCCCACGCCCGTGGCGCCGCCGACCGAGTGCTCGGCATCGACCGCCACCGAAACGGCGACCTTGCCCTTAGGCACCTCGAGCTTGTGGCTCTCGGCCTTGGTGTAGACATTGCAGATCACGGCGTTTTTGGGAATACGCGAAGTCGTCACGTCGCCGCGCACCTGGCGCAGCTCGGTCGCTGCGTCACGCGGCAGCAGGCTCGTCAGCCATTCCTGGGTTATGACATTGGTCTCATCGAGGGTCTCGCCCACATCGATATCGCGCGCCGCAACGCATACCTCGACGCGATCGCCCCCGTACTTGGCCAAGGTCTCAGCCTGGACCTGTTCGGCTTGCGAGCGGATCGACGAGCCGTAAACCATGCAGAGCAGAGCAGCGAGCACGCCTGCGACCAGACTGATGGCGATGCGCTTGCTCTTGTTCACGGCCGCTCCTCTCATGGCAGTGCCGGGCGAATGCCCGTACCACCATTGTCTGGGCGGTCAGAGTGCAAAGCGGCGCAATCGCGATCTTGGTTTTCGATGTCAAACCAATCGCTGACCAAAAACTGACCAGCCCGTCAAGCTCGTGGCAAGGTTTTGGTCAGCACGTCAGCAAACTGCATGTTTCGAGGCTTTTCCACAGCAAAAAAGCCGTCTCCCGAACAGTTGGGAGACGGCTGTCATAGGAAAAATCAATTACAAATGGACATCGGGATCGAGCATTTGAGCGCTCACGCGCATGGATGACGCCAGGTTTTGGAACGTTTCCAGACGCAGGCCGTCGATCTGCCCGGCGTCCTCGGCCTCGCGAACGGCGCAACCCGGCTCATGGGTATGTGTGCAATCGCCAAACCGGCACGCTCGCGATGCCTCGACAATCTCGGGGAAGGCGCGCGCCAGACCCCGCTCGTGACCCACGAGCGGTAGGCTGCGCAGGCCCGGGGCATCGGCGATCACGCCGGCGTCGCCCGGCAGCGCCACCATCACGCGCGCAACGGTAGTGTGGCGGCCCTGATCGTCGCGTTCGCGCACACCGCCGGTCGCCAACGTATCGTGGCCCAGCAGTGCATTGAGCAGCGTCGACTTGCCGGCACCCGACTCGCCCAGAATCATGGCGCAGCTCCCAGCGGGCACGCAGGAACGGACCTCGTCCAGGCCGCGGCCCTCGGCAGAGGACGTCACGATCACGCGCACGTCCGGACCCACCAGGCGGCGCACGCGGTCCAGATCGCGCTCGAGCTCCTCGGCATCGCAGCGGTCAGCTTTGGTGAGCACCACCACCGGCTCGGCATCGCAGTCGAGCGCCAACACCAGCGAGCGCGCCACGCGGTCGAGCAGCACCTCGCCAGCACCGAGCGCCTGCACGATTAGCACACTATCCACGTTGGAGCAGAGCACCTGGCGCTCTCCGCGGGCACGGCCGCGCCAACGTTCAAAGCTCGTATGGCGCGGCAGCACGCACTCAATCACGCCCATATCGTGCCCGGGAGCGCGGCGCACCGCCACACGGTCGCCCACGGCAGGCAGCAGGACCTCGTCCTCGCCGCGCGACTTGGCAAACCCCACGGCATGCTCGGCGCGAAAGGTGTCGTCGGCAGTAGCCACCAGCGGAAACCCGCGATCCAAGCGCACCACGGCGCCAAGCTGCATCTGCTCGGGCTCCTCGGCATGTGCGCAGAAATCATCAAAGGCAGTCTGCTGGGCTTCATCGACCGGCAGGTCATCAAACGCCGGAACGTCCTGCAGCGCGTCGAGTCCCGGCACGCTTGCCAGCAGCTCCTCAGCAGATGCGGGAGCCTCGGTCGCGAGCTTGCGGCGACGATCGCGCTTAGCCCGCGCCCCCGTCGTCTTTTTCTTCGCTTTAGCCTTAGCTTTGCCCACAGATGCCTCCCAGCACAAAACCACACAACTGAGCAGGTATTTTAAAACAAAAAGAGCTGGCCGGGCAAAGCCCGACCAGCTCACAAACTTTCCCTCAGCTTATGGTCCTGAGAGGTTATCCGAAGGCCCGCCCGCCGGGAGGGGTTTCCCAAGGGCACATCCCGCAGCCGCAAAGCGGCGAGGACGTGCCCGTGGAAACCCCGCAGGCGGTCGGGCCGGTGGGAAGGATAGCCTTTCGACCTACTCCTTCTCCACGGCGCGCATGATCGCCTTGTAGATCTCCATCAGCGGAATGATCAGGAAGGCAAGGCACAGCGCGGCGATAACGCCCTTAAGCTCAAGCGTCACAGGGCCAAAGAACATCTCGGCAAGCGTCGGCTGCACGGTTACGATCACCGTCAGCACCAGCGCCAGCGCGGCCGAAGCCCACAGCCACTTGTTCTGCTTCTTCATCTTAAACAGCGACGTGCGACGGCTGCGCATGTTAAAGCAGTGGAAGATCTCGACCATGTTGAGCGTGATGAAGGCCATCATCACGCCTTCTTCGTCGGCGGCGCCGGCGATCATATCGGCGATGTGGATGTAGCCCATGTCAAAGTACACGCCCACAAAGAAGCTCGCCAGCACCAGCACGGTGATGATCAGGCCCTGGACCACGCAGTCCAGACCCATATGTCCGGCAAAGACGCCGTCCTTGGCGTTGCGCGGCTTGCGCTTCATGATGTCGCCCTCGGCGTCCTCCATGCCCAGCGCGAGCGCGGGGAAGCAGTCGGTGACCAGGTTCACCCACAGCAGCTGCACCGGCTGAAAGATGGTAAAGCCGATGAGCGTGGCGATGAACACCGAGAAGACCTCGGCAAGGTTGGCCGAAAGCAGGAACTGGATGACCTTGCGGATGTTGTCGTAGATACGACGGCCCTCTTCGCAGGCACCGATGATGGTGGCGAAGTTGTCGTCGGCAAGCACCATGTCGGCAACGTTCTTGGTAACGTCGGTGCCGGTGATGCCCATGCCAACGCCGATGTCGGCGCGTTTGATGGACGGGGCATCGTTGACGCCGTCGCCCGTCATGGCCACGATCTGGTCGCGCGACTTCCAAGCCTCTACGATACGGGTCTTGTGCTCGGGCTGGACGCGGGCGTACACGCCGTAGTCCTCGATATGCGCGTCGAGCTCCTCGTCGCTCATGCGATCGAGGTCGGCACCGGTGATGGCATGGCTGCGATCGGTGACGATTCCCAGCTGCTTGGCAATGGCCACGGCGGTATCGATATGGTCGCCCGTGATCATCACGGTGCGAATACCGGCATCGTGGGCCTCGCGGATGGCGTCGGCGACCTCGGGGCGGACAGGGTCAATCATGCCGGACAGGCCGCAGAAGACCAGGTCATGCTCGAGCGCAGCGGGACTGCAGTCGGCGGGAACCTCGGTGTAGGTGCGGCTCGCCAGCGCCAGCACGCGCAGGGCCTCGTCGGCCATGGCTTTGTTGGCCGCCACGAGCTCGGCACGACGCTCCTCGGTCAGGGGGACGACCTTATCGCCCTCGTAGATGTGGGTGCACAGGCCGATCACCACGTCGGGCGCGCCCTTGGTGTACTGCTCATACTCGCCGTCCAGGGTCTCGACGACCACGGACATCATCTTACGACCCGAGTCGAACGGGGCCTCGCCCACACGCGGATGCTCGGCAGTCAGGCCGGTGAGGCCCGCTTTGCCGGCGTCGTTGACAAGCGCGCACTCGGTCGGCTCGCCCACGGCCTCGCCTAAATCCTCGTCCCACTGGGCATCGGAGCACAGCGCCATACCGGCCAGGAACTTCTCCTTAGGCGCAGCAAGCTCGTGCTTGACGACGGTCATCTTGTTTTGAGTAAGGGTACCGGTCTTGTCGGAGCAGATGGTCTGCGTGCAGCCGAGGGTCTCGACGGCAGAAAGCTTGCGGATAATCGCCTGGCGCTTGGCCATCTTGGTCACGCCAAGCGACAGCACGATGGTCACAACGGCGACCAGGCCCTCGGGGATGGCAGCGACGGCGAGCGAGACGGCGACCATAAAGGTGTCGAGCAAAGCGGTCGGGTCGGTAAGGACGTTGCCCACGCCGTGGCGGAGGATATCGACGCCAAAGATGACGACGCAGATGACGATAACCATGATGGTAAGGATGCGGCTGAGCTCGGCGAGCTTCACCTGCAGCGGCGTGAGCTCTTCCTTAGCCTCGGCCAGGGCGCCGGCAATCTTGCCCATCTCGGTGTTCATACCGGTGCCGACCACGACGGCGCGGCCACGGCCGTACACAACGGTGGAGCCCATGTAGCACATGTTCTTGCGGTCGCCGAGCGGCACGTCATCGGTGCCCGCAGCAAGCTCGATCACGTTGGCGTGCTTCTCGACCGGCACGGACTCGCCGGTGAGTGCGGCCTCTTCGATCTTCATCGTGGCGCTCTCGAGCACGCGGCAGTCGGCCGGGACGGAGTCGCCCGCCTCGAGCATGATCACGTCACCGGGCACGAGCTCGGCGCTCGGCAGGTGCACGAGCTTGCCGTCGCGCAGTACCTTGGACTGCGCCGCGCTCATCTCTTGCAGGGCTTCGAGGGCCTCCTCGCTCTTGGCCTCTTGGACTACGCCCAGCACCGAGTTGACGATAACGACGAACATGATGATGGCGACATCAGCAAAGTCGGGCTCGCCCTTGACCATGCCCGTGAGCGCGCTGATAACCGCGGCCGCGATCAACATGATGACCATGGGGTCGGCCATCTGCTCAAAGAAACGCTTCCAAAGCGGCGTTTTCTCGGCTTCCTCAAGCTTGTTAGGGCCTGTCTTGGCAAGACGCGACGACGCCTCGCCGTTGCTCAGGCCGAGGTTCTCATCGACACCTTGGTCGCTGAGCACCTCCGCCGCGGCGGACAGGTATTCCTTTTGCATATAGAGTCCCCTCCTGGGATTCGGGCCACTCAGCAGATTGATGCCCGATCATAATTCCCAGGAGAAGGGCAAGGGCTCATCAAGGCTGCCGTGCTGAGCGGCAGTTGATAGTGGAGCTATGGTACCCCAAAGCGACGCGTCTAGCCAAAACATTCCATCTGGAAACACGGCACAGGCGCAACGGTGCAGACAGTGTGATGCTCGAGATTGATAAAACGTTTTTTCTTCAGCGCATCGGCAAACTGAAATATCGCCCAGATAGCAGCGGTAAGACCGCTTGGTAAAAGTTTTTCTTTAGTCTTTTTTGACTAAAGAATGAACTTCTAAATCGGCGTACGGTCGATTTTTTGGGGTATTCGGTCGTCATTTCGTTATAATCAACTCAGTTTTATTTCTTATGCTTTATCTATCAGCGCAAGACGATGTCAGATGGAGGTCTGAATGTACAAGCGCACTAAGATTGTATGCACCATGGGTCCCGCCTGCGATAGCGACGAGACCATCCGCGAGATGATCAAGGCGGGCATGAACGTCGCCCGTTTCAACTTCTCGCACGGATCCTACGACGAGCACCACGGTCGCATCGAGCGCGTCCGTCGTATTTCCAAGGAGCTCGGTTTGCCCGTCGGCATCCTGCTCGACACCAAGGGCCCCGAGGTCCGCACCGGCCTTCTGGTCGACGGCAAGAAGGTCGCCGTCAAGACCGGCGATAAGATCGTCGTCACCGCTCAGCCCACGTCCGAGGATTTCCACGGCACCGCTGAGCACATCTCCCTCGACTACCTGGCTCTGCCCTCCGAGGTCGAGAAGGGCTCCCTCATCCTGATCGATGACGGCCTGGTTGCCCTCGAGGTCGAGTCCGTCGACGGCCAGGACATGACCTGCGTCGTCAAGAATGACGGCCTGATCGGCGAGCGCAAGGGCGTCAACATGCCCAACGTCAACATCTCGCTGCCCGCCATCACCGAGCGCGATCGTCAGGACATCCTCTTTGGCCTGACCGAGAACATCGACTACATCGCCGCTTCCTTCATCCGTGACGGCGAGTCCGTCCGTGGCATCCGCAAGCTTTGCCGCGAGAACGGTGGCGAGCACGTGACGATCTTCCCGAAGATCGAGTGCGCCCTTGGCGTCGAGAACTTCGACGAGATCCTCGAGGCTTCCGACGGCATCATGGTCGCCCGTGGCGACCTGGGCATCGAGATCAAGCCCGAGCTCGTTCCCCACATCCAGAAGGAGATCATCGCCAAGTGCAACGCGGCCTACAAGCCCGTCATCACCGCTACGCAGATGCTCGACTCCATGCAGCAGAACCCGCGCCCGACGCGCGCCGAGGTTGCCGACGTTGCTAACGCCATTTACGACGGCACCGACGCCGTCATGCTGTCCGGCGAGTCCGCTGCCGGTAAGTACCCGGTCGAGGCCGTTAAGATGCAGGCCAGCATCGCTCTCGAGACCGAGAAGTACCTCCCGGCCCACGCTCCGCTCGAGGTTCCGGCTGACGCTCACGGCACCCGCGTCGTCAACAACGTTGTGGGTATGTCCGCTGTGAACATGGCCACCACCGTTGGCGCCAAGTGCATCACCGTGCCGACGACCACCGGTCGTACCGCTCGCCTGATCTCACACTTCCGTCCCAACATGCCGATCTGCGCGTTCTCCCGCCACGAGTGGGCCGTCCAGCAGATGATCATGTACTGGGGCGTCATCCCGCACCAGGCAGAGATTACCCAGGGCACCGTCAACGGCACGATCGTCAAGGCGATCGAGACCGCCAAGGAGCTCGGCTACGTCGAGGCCGGCGATCTGACCGTCGCCACCGCCGGCGATCCCCGCATGAGCGTCCAGCTCGAGGACAAGGTTTCCTCGACCAACGTCGCTTACGTCGCTCAGGTGCGCTAAATCGCACTTGCAAGCAGATTTGCATTGCAAAGGGCCCGGAAGGCTTCGCCTTCCGGGCCCTTTTTCTGTGTGCCAATACCTGCACACGGCAAAACACGCACTCATTTCTTTACCAAAAGCGCGAAATCCACCCTTCAGGGCCCAAATAATAAAGTCCCAAGCGCTAAAAGTGTTCGCCCGGTGGCAAACCCACACCTTAACCGACGCTGCTAAATCGTTTTAGCAAGGTCAAAAATGACTATGTTTTCGGAAGTGCGGGGAAAAATTGCTCACCCCCAAGCACAAGCCCTTTTATTTCAACAAAACCCCTGATAAAGTTGGCTCAAATACTCCTTGTGCTTTGCCTGCTTCTCTTTTTCCCCGCACTTCCGAAACCGATAGCCTTTCTAGCCCAAACAACGCTCAAACGATCGGATTGCTATGTCATTTCTCGCTTGCGGACCCTCGGCTTTCCAGTACTATCGCATCCCGCCCCAGATACTGGGACTCTATCCGGCAATCCTGCCGCCCGACCATGACCATCGCTTGGTGCATTACTCAAAACAGCCAGTATTTGAGGATCTACTCGACAAGCCGGTCTGGAGATTCGTGGGCGAAAAGGGTCGCCGCGCGAACGGCAAGCTTTTTCGCAGCCGCCTGCTGACCCAGGAACCACCTCCCGGGTCGTTTAGGCAAACTGAACATGGATTTGATGTCACATCGCCCGAGTTCACACTGCTCAACCTTGCTACGCAGGTCTCACGCAACCAGCTGCTCATGGCGTGTTATGAGATGTGCAGCTCATTTGCAGTATTTACGCCCTGCGAGCGTGCGCAAAAGCAACTTGATGAGGCAATATCCCTTAAGCTCATTCCACCCGACTGTGGCTGGGAGCGCGTTGTTGACACCAAGGGCAATGGCACCAATTTGTGGAAACGCGCGCCGCTCCTCAGCGCGGCGGATATCGCCGCGTTCGCCAAGCAGGCCGCAGGCCTGCGCGGCGTCAAGCAACTCCGTTGGGCCGCCAAACGCATGACAGGACAGACTGCCTCACCCTTCGAGGTCCAAACATCCATGCTCATCTCACTCCCCCGCGACGAAGGCGGCCTGGGCATAGACATCACCAATAACGCGCGCATCCCGCTCAGCGAAGCCGCACGTTCGCTGTATGACAAAACCTGCTGTTACGCCGACATCCTCATCGAAAGTTTCACCGACAGCATGGGTGTCATTCTGGAATGCCAAGGCCGCTCCGCTCATGACAGCGAAGCCGCGAGCCTCTCCGATGCCGAGCGCGCCACCGCACTCACAAGCATGGGCTACGACGTCATCCAACTTACCTATGACCAGATTAAGGATAAGAAGAGCTTCGACCACATAGCCGAGCTCATCCATAAAAAGGCTGGGCTTCCCTACACCCCAAAGACCAAACAGGAGTGCGACGCCGAAGATGCCCTGCGGCAAAAGCTATTTGTCGATTGGGACGAGCTGTTCACTACCGGGCCGGCCAGCTAGCAGCTAGCAATCAGGGGCAGTGCGGGTGTGCCGGGAGCGGCTACGCGCTCGGCAAAGCCTGCCTCGGTTAGCTCGATGACCTCGGTAAACGTTGCATCGAAAAATTCCTCGGTTAGCAGGCGATACGGCGGATGATCGGGCTCACCGGGGTTTTCGCGTACAATCTCGTGCATGACGCCGATAGTCTTGAGCACATACTCCTTATGGATGGGATACTGCCCAAAACGCGTCGCCGCGGTATACAGGCGATTGGTCGCACGCGGAATCGAAACAATGCCCAGCGTCTTGCCAAACCAGTCAAAGTCGCCTTGCTTTTTAATGCGGAACTCCTCACACGGCTTGCCGCCGTGCGCCTCCAGATACTGGTTCACACGCGTGTTCCATACCGTGTCGGCCACCAGATGCGACCAGACGCCCAGCGTTAAATCGAGCAGCGACTGCGCCACATCTTCGGACGCAAGCGAGAACTCACTAGCGCCGGGACCGGCAACCGGCTCGGCATACTTGTAGCGCTGGGGATAGTGCACGCGGTTCAGTCGCTCGCGTTCCTCGACAATCGACGTCGCCGCAGCCGGCGCACCTATCGGCATACCCTTGAGCAGCGGCGCCACATAAGTGTCCCAAAACTCCTGCTCACGCGGCTTGGGGATAGGCTCGGGCTTGGCAAAATGTGTAATGCTATACGGAATGGGATCGGCAATGCCAGGAACCATATAGCCCACGAAGATATCCGGAACCACGCAGCCAAACAAAAAGGCATTGCGGTCGCGCACACTATCGGCAAGCACACTGGTGCGATCCAGCAAACGCTCCGTCTGAGCGATATGAATGTTCCAGCTTGGCATAGCCACCCCCATAAAAAACCTGGATAACTATACCATCACGGCAAAGCCGCGCAGGCGGCTACGCACGCTTTACGCAGCAACTAGTCCGTAGCACCGCTTTCGGTTCCATACGACGGCGAAGACGCCTCGACCACATGGTGATATCGATCGATATAGATGGCGCGGGCACCCAGGCGTCGCACCAGATCCTGGTGATGCGTACTCATCAAAACCGTCTTACCCGCCGCGACGTAGGCCAGCAAGAAGTTGACCACGATGTCGCATGAATCTTCGTCGAGTCCATTGGTAGGTTCATCGAGGACCAAGATATCCGGGTTCATCGACACCACCGCAGCCAGCGCAACGCGCTTCTTTTGCCCGCCCGAGAGCTGATAGGGAGAGGCGTCGGCAAGGTCGGCAACCTGGAACAGCCCCATGGCATCGCGCACGCGGCGCTCGAGCTCGTCTGCCGGCAGCCCCATCTGGGCGGGGCCAAACGCGACCTCCTCGCCAACCGTGGCGCAAAAGAGCTGCGCATCGGCATTCTGGAACACAAAGCCCACGCGCTGATGGAACCGCTGGGCCGTCGCGGAATCCTTGAGATATGCCGCATCGACCGCATGCCCGTCGAACAGGTACGCACCCGCGTCCGCGAGTTCAAGACCGTTAATAAGGCGCATGATCGTCGTCTTGCCGCAGCCATTCGGACCAAGCAGGGCAACGAGCTCGCCACGATCGACCTGCAGCGACACACCATCGACAACCGTATGCCCCGCATAGGAAAACACCACGTCGCGTAGCTCGATGAGCGGCGCGACCTCGGCGCCCGCACCGTTCGTGCCCGCCGCATTATTCATATCGATCGTCAAAACGCCGCCCTTCCCTACTCACATCGACAGTTCGACCGTCCGCGCTACAACACCGCGCACAACACGAGGAGCAACGCCACAACGGCCGCGTAAACGGCATCGCGCCAGCCAAACCCGGCGCGCGCGGGCGCCGGATACGCACCGGCAAAACCGCGACAAAGCATAGCCTCGTCCATCGCGCGGCTGCATTCCATCGCCTTGATAAACGTCATGCCCATGATACCCGCCAGCGAGTCGGTGCGCGAAAAACCCGCAGGCGCGGATCCGACGCTGCGCAGCATGACCGATTCGCACAGATCGTGCGCCGTGCGTCCCAGCACCTCGATATGCTTGAGCGCCATATCAAACGTAAAGATAACTTCGTCGGGCAGATGCAGCATTTTGAGCGCCGCCGACATGCGGCTCCAGGTAAGCGTCCACGAAACGCCCAGTACCAGCGACACATTAATGAAGGTCTTGAGCGCGATCTTGAGCATGGCGCCCGTGGCAGAAGCGCCCAGCAGCAGAGCAGGCAGCGCCAGAACCACTGCGAGTCCCGCGGCGCCGAGCGCCGGCACAAAGGTCGCGCGCAGCCCGCGTACAGGGCGCACGGCAACGAGCACCAGCGCGATAGCCGCCATCAACATGAGATACAGCGGGCTTTGCGTCAGACACACGCACAGGACGCAAACGAACATCCCCACCAGGCGCACCGGAGCCGAAACGCAAGAAAGGGCGCGGTCGACCATCGACCCGCCCTCGTGCGCGCCTCCACCCAGGCGAACCCGCTCAAGCAGGCTCGCCAGGTGCAGGACATTCTTTTGCATCACACGATGCCGAGCCCCCACGGGCTCATATCGCTCCTCGGCCGCAAGCCAGCTAGGCAGCTCGGCTATTGCCATGAGCACCGCTTTCCTTGACCGTCAGCGAGACCAGGCGGAATGCGATGGTAAGCACCGCCACGCCAATCACGCCCGAAAGAATATACATCGCGGCCTGGCCGGCAAAGCCAAGGCCCTGCTCCTCGGAATAGACCTGCAGGTAGTCGCCCGTGGGCAGCGCATCGGCAAAGGTCGGAGCATCGAGGCCGACCGAAGCCTGCAGACTGTCGTCACCAGCCTCCTGAACGGCGGTCGCGGCGCCCTCAGCGTCCCACTCGCCCCAGGCGTCACCCGTGGCCAGCAAGCCCAGCGGCGTGGCCACGATAAGCACGGCGACCAGGATAAGCGTGGGGATTAGGGAAGTCTTCTTGGCGGTACCATCGGCAGCAAGCTGGCCATCGACGGCCTCGGGCCCGACGATAACGCTCGGCGCCGTCTTCTTAATGAAACCGTAGATGGCGGCCGTCGCCACGCCCTCGATCACGCCGGCAACCAGCATATGCGGAATCAACATGGCCGGAATAGCCACGGACAGTGGGAAGGGGCAGTACAGCGGCGCGCCCGAAACGTTGGTAAAGAGCATCGGCTGAATACCAAACTCGATTGCCGCGCACAGGGCCGCCAGGCACAGGCCGACCCAACCGCTCACGACGGCAGAAACCGAGGTGCCCCAGCTCTTGTCGTGCAGACGACTGTTGAGCGCGCGGAACACGATGACGGCGGCAAACGGCAGCACAAAGGCCATGTTAAAGCAGTTGGCGCCAAACGACAGAACGCCGCCGTCGCCAAACAGCAGCGCCTGCAGCGCCAGCGCAACCGAGACAGCGATAGCCGCGGCCTCGGGGCCCAGCAGCAGCGCGATGAGCGCACCGCCGACGGCGTGACCCGTGGTGCCGCCGGGCAGCGGCACGTTGAACATCATGAGCAAAAAGGAGAACGCGGCGCAGATGCCCAGAAAAGCCATGTGCTCGCGATCGAGCGTGGCGCGCACCTTCTTGATGCAGTGGACCCAAACGGGCACCATCGCCACCGCCATGACGACATCGGTCTGCGGGGACAGATAATTATCTGGAATGTGCATAGCGCCTCCCGGTTGTCGGCACGCGATCGCAGTGCCGTTTGAATCACCTTGCCAGTGTTACGTATTGCTAGGTTCGTAACACGCCGCCGGCTATCATAGCAAACGGCGCACTGCCAACAAAGCAGTGCGCCGTTTTGCAATACATTTGTCACAGACGCAAGCGATCCTATCCGCGAACCTCGCCGTTTACGCCCTTGCACACCTTGGTGACGATCTTCTGGTGCGCCTTCTCGACCTCTTCGCTGGTGAGCGTGTGGTCGTCGGAGCGATACGTAAGCGCAAAGGCCATGGACTTTTTGCCCTTGCCGATGCGAACCGGATCGCGGTAGACGTCGAACAGGCGCACGCCCTCGAGCAGCTTACCGCCGGCACTGGTAATGCGGCGCTCAAGATCCTCGCAGGTCACAGCGTTGTCGACCACAATTGCCAGGTCGTGCTCAACAGCCGGGTACTGCGAGAACTCGCGGTAGTTCTCCTGGTTGCGGGCACCCTTGATCAGCTTGTCCAGGTCGAGCTCAAAGGCAACGACGACCTCATCTATGCCGCAGGCCTCGCGCGCCTCGGGGTGGATCTCGCCGACCCAGCCCAGCACGGTACCGCCAGACAGAACCTCGGCGGCACGGCCCGGCTGCAAGAAGGCGTAGCCCTCGCCCACGGCGGGACGGAAGCGAACCTTCTCGATGCGCAGCTGGGCGAGCAGCTCCTCGACAATGCCCTTACCAAAGAAGAAGCGCAGCTTGCGGTACTTCATGTTCCAGGACTGCTCGCTCCACTGGCCCGAGAGCACACCCGCCACGGACTTGGTCTCCTTGGGCAGGCTGGCGTTCTCGCGACCGTGGAACAGGCTGCCGACCTCGTACAGGTGCACGTTGGGCGTGCCGTGGGCCTCGTTATAGGCCACGGATTGCAGCAGGCCCGGCAGCAGCGAACGACGCATCTCGGTCTGCTCGGCTACCAGCGGATTCATGAGCACCACGGGGCAACCGCGGCCCTCGGTGGACATACCGATCTTCTCCAGGTCGCCCGGGGCGGCAAAGCCAAAGGTCGTGGTCTCGTTGAGGCCGCAGGCGCGCAGGATCTCGCCGACCTTGCGGGTGAGCTTCTGCTCGCGAGTCAGGCCACCGATGTGGTTCTTGGCAGCCGGGATGGTCGCCGTCACACGGCCCATGCCCCACAGGCGCAGGACCTCCTCGATCAGGTCGATCTCGCGCGGCAGGTCGGGACGGAAGCTCGGCGGAGTGACCATGAAGTCCTCGCCGTCGCGCTCAACGGTGCAGCCCAAGCGGGTGAGCGAACGCTCGATAAAGTCGGGCTCGATGTCGGCGCCGCAGATGGCATGCACGCGGGCCAGGCGCAGCTTGATGCTGTCGATGGTCTTGGGCGCGGGGAAAACGTCAACGTAGCCGGGAGCGACCTCGCCGCCGGCGATCTGCTCGATGAGCGCGCAGGTAACGTTGGCGACATCCACGCAGCCGGTCTCGTCGACCTGGCGCTCAAAGCGGATGGAGGCGTCGGAGATCAGCGACAGGTCGCGGCTGGTGTGCGAGGTACGACCGGCGTTGAAGCAGGCACTCTCGACCATCACGTCGACGGTGTCGTCCTCGATCTCGGAATCCATGCCGCCCATAACGCCGGCCAGCGCCACGGGACGCTCGCCGTCGGTGATGAGGCCCATGCCGGCGTCGAGCGTGCGCTCCTCGCCGTCGAGGGTCGTGAACTTCTCGTCCTGCTGGGCGGCGCGAACCACCACGCGGCGATGGCCCTCGCGCTCGGCAAAGGTTGACAGGTCAAAGGCGTGCAGCGGCTGACCGGTGAGCATCATCACGTAGTTGGTGATATCGACGATGTTGTTGTGCGGACGCACGCCCAGGGCGTTGAGGCGCTTGACCATCCAGTCGGGCGACGGGCCGACCTTCACGTTGCGCACGATGCGGGCGACATAGCGGTCGCACAGGCCCTCGTCGGCAATCTCGACCGAAAGCTCGTCGTCGGTCGCGCGGCCGGTCTCGGCCTTGATGGCGGGCAGCTCAACGTGAAAATCGCGGTCGAAGATGGCGCCGGTCTCGCGGGCCATGCCGATCATGGACAGGCAGTCGGGGCGGTTGGGCGTGATCTCGCAGTCGAGCACGGTGTCGCTCGAGCCCACATACTCGGCAAACGGCATGCCACAGGGCGTATCCTCGGGCAGAATCATGATGCCGGAGTGGTCGCCGCCCAAGCCGAGCTCACGCGCGGAGCAGTTCATGCCCATGGACACGACGCCGCGAAGCTTGCTCTTCTTGATCTTGACGTCGCCGGGCAGAACTGCGCCGATCATTGCCGTGACGATGTGGTCGCCGGCCTCGAAGTTCTGCGCGCCGCAGACAATCTGCAGCGGGGCGGGGTTGCCGTCGGCGTCGAGGTTCTTGTCACCCACGTCGACCGAGCACACATACATATGGTCGCTATCGGGGTGCGGGGTCTTGGTGAGCACCTTGGCGGTCACCACGTGGTCGAAGGACTCGCCCACGGTGTCAATCGCCTCAACCTCGGTGCCGGTGCGGATATACTCGTCCGAAAGGGTCTTAGGATCTTCCGGAATATCGATCATGGTCTTGAGCCAGTCGTAAGAAACGCGCATGTAGCTCTCCTAGTTCTTAATCTCCGCATAGGGAGGAATATCAAATGAAGACGTTCGCCTTAGGGTTGTCCAGGTGCCCCAGGTTGGCGTGAAAGAGGAGCGACGCGTACTAAAGGTACGCGAGCGACGGTTTGAACGCCAAGATGGGGTGCCTGGGCAAGCCTAAAATTGGTTCAGGAAACGCATATCGCCTGTCATGAGAGTTCTGAGGTCGGGCAGGTCGTAGCGCAGGGCCGCGACGCGCTCGGCGCCAATGCCAAAGGCGAAGCCGGTGTACTTCTCGGGGTCGATGCCGCAGTTGATGAGCACGTTGGGATCGACCATGCCGCAGCCCAGGATCTCGATCCAGCCGCTGTGCTTGCAGAAGTTGCAGCCCTTGCCGCCGCACACGTGGCAGCTCACGTCCACCTCGCAGGAAGGCTCGGTGAAGGGGAAGAAGTGCGGGCGGTAGCGCGTCTTGCGGTCCTCGCCAAACATGCACTTAACAAAGTAGTCGAGCGTGCCCTTGAGGTCGCCAAAGGTGATGTCCTCGTCGACGACCAGGCCCTCGATCTGGTTGAACTGCGGCAGGTGGCAGGCGTCGGCCGTGTCGGGACGATAGACGGTGCCCGGGCAGATCATGTAGATGGGCGGCTTTTGCGACTCCATGGTGTGGATCTGCACGCCCGAGGTCTGGGTGCGCAGCAGTACGTCGGACTCGCCATGGGCGTGAGCCTCGGGGTGCGCGACGCTGCCGGGGTTGTTGTCGACCACGTAGAAGGTATCGCGGGCCGAGCGGCTCGGGTGATCCATGGGCGCGTTGAGCGCGGTGAAGTTGTAGTAGGAGGTATCGACCATGGGGCCGGACTCGACGGTGTAGCCGATGCCGCAGAAGATGTCCTCGGCCTCCTCGATGATCTGCTTGATCAGGTGCTGGTGACCGATTTGCGGACGGATGCCCGGCAGCGTAATGTCGACGGCCTCGTGCTCGAGTGCGTGCTTGAGGGCGGCGGCCTTCATCTCGGTGGTGCGCTCGTCGAGCATGCCCTCGATCAGCTGGCGCATCTCGTTGGCGCGCTTGCCCATGACAGGACGATCCTCGGGGGCGAGCTTGCCCATCATACGCATCAGGCCGGTGATGCGGCCCTTGCGGCCGAGCAGCTCAACGCGCGCAGCCTCGAGCTTTGCGGCGTCGTCGGCGCCTGCGACGAGCTCCTTGGCCTCTTCCTCGAGTTTGACCAGATCATCAATCAGACTCATGTCTTCCCTTTCGTCTCTCGCGTATCCGCGCTCCGGGACGGCTGACGCCGCCCGATGCTGCGGATACGCGGCCCGGTTCGGTAACAAAAAACCGCCCTCGGGCATGTGCATTGCCCAAGGACGGTTAAATTCCGCGGTACCACCTTGTTTGACCCGGCGGATGTCTGGCCCGCCGCGCCCACTCTGCGCCTCTTGTCGCGAGGCTCACGGCTTCCCTACTGGGGCTTTGCTGCCACTGGCCGCGCGCCCGTTGAGGTCGCTGCTCGGGAGTGAACGCTTGGCCCTTGCCACCGCAGGAAGGCTTGCAGCCCATGACCTTCCCTCTCTTGCCGGCGACGCGGCGGGCAAAAACCCTCTCCGTCAACGCATTGGGCTATAGGATAACACATTCTGCAAGCATATCGCCGCGTTCCGTTTTGTTCGCGCTGGGTACAAAGCAGGTAGCTGTGCAAACTGGCCGTGCACCCGCCTGCGGCGCTCGGCCTGCGAGATTAAGGATACGATATGGGAAAGAAGCTCGATAAGAAGGCCAAGCCCGCAGCGGGCAAGACGCCTAAAGGCATGAAGGTCGACAAGGCCGTCAAAAAGTTCCGCAAACTCGAAGGCAAGCTGTGGACTCGCGAGTACCTGCTCAAGATTGCCGAGTTCGATGGAGCGACGATTGCTCCCGCCAACGGCGCTGCCGCCCGTGCCGACGCCATGGGTACGCTTGCCGGCGAGCATCACAAGCTGCTGACCAGCGAGAAATCCGTTGAGCTCGTACGCTCGTTAGCGCGCGAGACGGTTGCAGGCGGACATGTAGACGACCCGCAGCTGCTCGACGAGCTCCGCGTGCTCGGCCGCGACCAGCGCGAAGCGAGCGTTGTCCCTACCGAGGAGGCCGAGGCCTGGACCAGGCTCACCTGCGAGGCCGACGCCGTGTGGCACAAGGCCAAGACGGCCAATGACTGGGCGAGCTTTGAGCCCTATGTGGACAAGATTGTGGGCCAGCTCAAGCATCAGGCCGAGCTTATGGACCCCAAGCGCGACCCATACGACGTTTGGCTCGACCAGTACGAGCGCGGCCTTTCCGCCAAGAGCTTCGATGCGTTTTGTGACGAGGTCAAGGCCACGGTCGTGCCGCTCGTGCACGCCATCGGCGAGCGCGGCCAGCAGCCGGCTGCCGACTTTTTGCACGCCCGCGTGCCCGAGGCCGCCCAGCGTGCCATGAGTTTCGACCTTATGAAGCTTGTCGGCCTGAATCTGGACGACACCACGCTTGCCTTTACCGAGCACCCGTTTAGCGAGGGTTTTGCCGTGGGTGACGCGCGCATCGCGACGCACATCTACGAGGACGATTGTATCTCCAATGTCTACAGCATCATCCACGAGGCGGGACACGCCATGTACGAGCTGGGCGTGAACCCCGCCTATGCGCGCACGTGCCTGGAGGGCGGCACCTCTATGGGCATCCACGAGAGCCAAAGCCGCTTCTTCGAGAACACCGTGGGCCGCAGCCGCGCCTTTATGGGGCCGCTGCTCGAGGTACTGCGCCGCCACGCGCCCGAGGTCTATGGCAGCGTGGACGAAGACACGCTCTACCGCGCCGTGAACATCGCGCAGCCGTCGCTGGTCCGCACCGAGGCCGACGAGCTCACCTATCCGCTGCATATTATGGTGCGCTACGAGATCGAGCGCATGCTGTTTGCCGGCGAGGCCACGGCCAAGGACATCCCCGCGCTTTGGAACCGCTTCATGGATGAGTACCTGGGCATTCCCGTTCCCGACGACACGCACGGCTGCCTACAGGATACGCACTGGAGCGGCGGCTCGTTTGGCTACTTCCCCACCTATGCGCTGGGCAGCGCCTACGACGCCATGTTTGTGCCGGCCATGTGCCGCGACGGCGTCGACCTTACCGGTGCCTGCGCGAGCGGCGATCTGGCGCCCGTCCGTGCCTGGCTGGGCGAGCACATTTGGCAGTGGGGCCGCGCCAAGGACGCGCCGGAGCTCATCAAGGGCGCCTGTGGCATGGACTTTGACGCCCGTTACTACTGCAGCTACCTCCAAGACAAGTTCACCACGCTGTACCAGCTGTAAGGCATAACCGACACGCCAACGCAAAGGGGAGCGCCGCGGAATCAATTCGCAGCGCCCCCCCTTCACTTAGTCATTGGGGACGCTCTTTAATGACTAGTCGTTTGGGACACTCTTCGCCAGCCAACAACCCGGCACTTGGGGACGTTCCTAAACTGCCGGCAGATAAGGAACGTCCCCAAGTGCCGGCAGAAAGGGAACGTCCCCAAGTGCTGGGTGACTGCCCCGGAGAGGCTGTGGTCAAAAAAGGCAAAAATGAGTACTGTTGTCAGGTTGATAGCATTTATTTCGGGCTAAAACAGGGTCGCAAATGAGATTTAATCTCATCCGCGACCCTGTTTATTGGACATATGAGGAGCAACGTCTGTCGATATAACGCTCAGGCAATGCCGAAACGGCCTTTTGAGGCAAAATTTGCTGTTACTTATTTAGTGACAGTACTCATTTTTGCCCTTTTTTGACCACAGCCTTTTATAACCCCCTGTCAGACAGCCCAAAAGGCGCCCTATAGAGCCTCGAGTGCGTTGGCGATGCGCTTCATGGCGGCATCGGCGGATGCCTGGTCGGGGGCTTCGGCCAAAATGCGAATCACCGACTCGGTTCCGCTCTTGCGCACGAGCACGCGTCCCTCGCCCGCCAGCGATGCCTCGGCCTCGGCGATGGCGGCCTGCACACCCAGGTTGCCCAGCGCGGCGTCCTTGTCCGCCACGCGCACGGCAACCTGCGCCTGCGGCAGCAGCTTGCACGGTGCCGTGAGCTGCGAGAGCGTCTCGCGCTCGGCGCGAATCACTTCCATCACGCGCAGCGAGGTCATAATGCCGTCGCCCGTGCGCTCGATATCGCCAAAGATCGTATGGCCCGTCTGCTCGCCGCCCAGGCTGTAGCCGCCCTCGCGCATCTTGGCATACACGTGACGGTCGCCCACGCCGCTGGTCACGGCACTTAGGCCGGCAAGCTCCAGCGACTTGACCAGGCCAAAGTTGCTGGCAATCGTCGGCACCACGGTACCGCCCGAAAGGCGACCGTGCTTGTTCAGATACACGCCGCACACGTACAGGATCTGGTCGCCGTCTACCACGCGACCGCGCTCGTCCACGGCCAAGCAGCGATCGGCATCGCCGTCATAGGCAAAGCCCACGTCCAGGCCCTGCTCCACCACATGACGCCGCAGACGCTCCATATGCGTGGAACCGCAGTCGACGTTGATGTTAAAGCCATCGGGCGCGGCATTGATCACGCGCACGTCGGCACCGAGCGCGTCAAACACCGGCTTGGCCACCGAGGAAGCCGAGCCGTTGGCGCAGTCGATACCGATCTTGACGCCCTGCAGCGAAAAGTTCGCGCTGGCGATGAGCGAAGCAATGTAGCGGTTGCGGCCCTGCATGTAGTCCACCGTGGCGCCGATGTGGTTGCCCGTGGCCAGCGGTACCTCGCTCTTACCATCGATGTAGTCCTCGATGAGCTCCAGTACGTCCTCGTCCATCTTAAAACCGTCGCTATTGACGAGCTTAATGCCGTTATCGCAAAACGGGTTGTGGCTCGCGCTGATCATGATGCCGCAATCGAAGCAGCCTTCCACGGTCTGATGCGCTACGCCCGGCGTGGGGATCACGTGCAGCATATAGGCATCCGCACCACTCGCGACCAGGCCGCTCACCAGCGCCGCCTCGAACATATAGCTCGAGCGACGGGTGTCCTTGCCCACGATCACGCGCGCCTTGCGCTCGCGGTTGGCGCCGTAATACCAGCCCACAAAACGGCCAATCTTATAAGCGTGCTCTACCGTCAGCCCAACGTTGGCCTCACCGCGAAAGCCGTCGGTGCCAAAGTACTTCATGCGCTCTCCTTACAAAATAGGGGCGGACAGATTGCCTGTCCGCCCCAAAATGGTACTCGATTATCTGCGCTACCAGAAAAACCCTACGCCGACGCGCTGTCGCGAGCCGCCTGGCATGTAGGAGTCTGACGCAGCGTAAGCGGCTTGTCCCCCGCCTCGGCCGACGTGGTCAGCGTATACGTGATCGTCGTCGTCTCGCCAGCATGCAGGTCAACGGTGCCCGAATAGAAGGGAATTCCATGCCACGTAGCGGCGCCAAGACCAAACTGGGCGCCCTCGACGGTCAGATCAGTAATGTTGCCGCCCGTCGGGGCAAACAGTGAGACATTCAGACGCTCGTCGTCGCGCGCGGCATCGGGCGCGCTCGCCGCGACGTAATCGGGCAGCTTGCCTGCCTCCTCCTGTGTCATGATGTTCGTCAGGGTAACGGTGATGCGATACGAGCACGTGCCGTCGCCGTTCTTGACGCCCTGGCCAATCTGCGTGTCGGCGTTCAGATACCAGTCGAGCTTGGAGAAGCTCAGGTTGTTAAAGTAAACGCCGGCAACGGGATCGGCACTCGGATCATCCGGATCGGGCAGCGAAGCGTCAATGCCCGTCTCTTTGATGGCATTCTGCTCATCATCGTTTCTCATCCAAGCAATCAGACGGCCCTCTTCGGCACCGCGCTCGAATGCACCGACAAGCTTTGTAACGTCGACATCACCGATGCCACCGAGAATCTTGTCGAAGGCGGCGCTGGCAACAGCCGCAAAGATGCCATCCGATTCCTCGACCGGATAGTTCCAATACACATCGTGCATGAGAACCTTCGCCGCGTTGGTACCGTCGACGACCGTACCATCGGGCAGCGAGACATTACCGACAAGGCCCAGCAGGTACTGCAAGAACACCGGGTCAATACCCACGACACCGTCAACGTCCTGGCCATATTGAGATTTCCACAGGGCTGCGACACGTTGCGAGTTGCGGGGCCAATCAGGCGAATAGGTATTGCCCGAGTTGTACAGGTTACTGTGGTTGCCGAACAGCGCCTCATCCTCTTCGTCGACGCTCTCGACTGCCTCATCCTCGCTGAGTCCAATGCGGGGAACAAAGTCACCGATCGACATCTGGCCATCGGTAACTGAAATCAAACCTTGCGAACCGCCAAAGCCGCCGCAGGCACGAATCTCGACGTTGTTCATGGCGTACACAAGGTAGTTGCGCGTCTGGCCGTTGGCGCCGAGCATCTGGGGAAGGACGGGGGCGACCTTCTCCGCCGCGTCAACCGCGCCGTTGAGGGTGGCAAAGCCGTCCTTGGCCTTATCGACCAACTCGGTCACCTGGGAAATATGAGTATCGCCAATGCCCTGGATCTTCTCGTTGACGCTCTTGAACACCTTCGAGCTATCGGAGAGCGAATCGGCGACCGCCTGCAGTGCGGACACGTTGATGGTCCCATCCTGGAACAGCTTGCCGGGCGTGGCCTGCGAAAGGTTATCGGCCATGGGAACCAGCGCGTTGCTCGAGACATCGGACAGGGCGTCGATCATGGTGCGGGCCGCATTGATATCGCTGCCATACACCGGGATAAATGAAGCCGCCGTCCACAGCGGGCTCGAGGTCTCCGCCTTCATGCTGTCGCAGAGCTCATCGATCTTCTTCGCGTCGTCAGGCAGCGTCGAAAAATCGCCCGACGTGACCTTGTCCTTAAGGCCACCGACGATCTCGACAGCCTCCTTCGCTTCGCTCTTTACGGTCTTTGCCGAGTTAAGCAGCATAAAGCCGCTTGCGCCAAGCGCAACGAGAAGCACCGCGACTACAGCGGCAATAATGGCGCCAGTGTGACGCTTTTTGCGCTCGCCCTTGCGATGGCGATGACGGACCAGACCGTCAGAGGTCGAACTCGACGAAGCGTCGCCACCGTAGTTCAAGCCAAAATCGTAATAATCTTCCTTGGAACCCGAGCCCGCAAACTCGACACCGCTATCATCCAGGCGGGCGAACGTGCCAGTCTCGGAGGCGCCGGTGTAAATCGTGCCAAGGTTACCCGTAAGCCCCACGCCACCGGAAGAGGGAGTATTGTTGGCGGCCCTGCCGGCATTAACGTTGCCGTCGGTATTCGCGGCGTTGACAGCACCTGCGTTGTTCGCAGGTGCCGAAGGAGCCCCGCTCGGCTGCGACGTGGAGGTTGCACCGCCCGCAAAGACATTCCCTCTTGCACGGCCGGTCTTTTTTGCCTTTTGAGACTGCTCGTACAGAGCGGTAAACATCGCCGTCTCGCCCGGGGACACGCGCTTACCAGAACCGCCCTGTCCAGCGCCGCCCGGCGTGCCGGCCTTACCAGCCCCGTTCGGACGCGGCGGAACTGCAGGACGGCCGCTATCGCTGCCCTTAAAGTGATTACCAGCCATAAAGAAATCCTCGCAATTGAGTCGCAATGAAAAAGTCCATAACGTTGCTAGTTTATGGCATTTTGGGCATCGACAGCTAAACTCCAGACACGGACATCAATTGGCGAAAATGTGGCACAACACCTTTTCTGTCTTGGCGGCGGCGCCAGCTACACCGTGAGGAACATCATCACGATGATCATGGCAAAGCCGATAAGGTCGGTCGGCAAAAACACCGTGCCCAGCATAACGGCGCTGGTGATGGTCGCCGAAACCGGCTCCACAGTTCCGATGAGGCTCGCACGTACCGAGCCGATGTCCTTAACGCCCTGCATATAGAGCATGTAAGCAAAAAACGAGCCGATAACCACGAACACCGCGAGCGCCTCGACGCCGGCAGCGTCGAGCGCCGGCATATGCGCCCAAGGCTGCACGAAGACACACGAGACCACGCCCGCCGTGAGCATTGCCGAGCCCGTGACGATGGGGCTGCCGTATTCGGGCAGGATCTTGGCGGGAATCACCGCCATGCATGTAGCGCTGACCGCACACATGAGACCCGCGATCAGGCCGAGCGGCGAGATATTCAGGCTGGTGGGGTCGCCACCGGTGGCGATTAAAAAGGTGCCACCCAGAGCCAGACCGATGCCGATGACTTCGCGAGTACGCGGCATGCGGCGATCGGTCACGCAGGTGTAGCCCATGATGATAACGAGCTGCAGGCACTGAAGCACCGTCGCGGTTCCGGCGTTCGTCAGACGCACGGCCGAAAGATAGCAAAACTGATTGAACAGCAGGCCAAAGGCGGTAAAGAGCAGCAGCTGCTTGCGATCGGCGGCTGTGGTCCAGAGCTTAATCAGGCGCTCGCGGTCGCGCGTAACAACCACGGCCATAAAGAGTAGACCGGCGAGAATCTGACGCACGCTCATAAGCCACAAGGTATCGACGTGGTAGGTATCGAACAGAAAGCTCGCGCTGGTGCCCGAGAAGCCCCAAAACGAACCGCCCACCAGCGTAGCCAAGACGCCCATGATCAACTTGCGCGTCGAAGCGCTGTTCAGGCGGTCGCGCCATGCACGGCGGGTGTTGCGGCTGAGCTCGTCGGTGCCCTCGGGCACATCAATGTTCGATATATCGGTCATCGGCACCGAAGCTCCTGCGCCTTCGACCTGCTCGACGCACTCTTTGCTCATACCACTCCCCCGAAACAGCCTGGAAACAATTCGGCTTACCTTACCACGGCGAAGGCACCAGCCGGAGGCTTGTCCGCTTATCGGTAGGACAATTCCGCAGGCGTCTTTCCATAGCTCGGTACCGCAATGGCCTTGCATTATGCGACAGTCAAATCGCGGCAGCAGGCTCTTTTGAAATGGATATGACAAAGCCCCCGAATTCCACAATGCAAGGGTTGATTTCCGATCTCAGCCGAACACATTGAGCAAATAGGCCGTTCCCGCACCTAGCCGAACGCCCCCGCGGCCCCTCCCGGGGCCCGGGGGCGCCGTTTTCCCAGTTGAATGAACGGTGGAGATGTGTTTCGATGGGTCCGGTGGCCATGCTCCGCCCGCCGCCCGGCGCCTCTTCCCAGACTCAGCCGGACGGTCGGTTCCGTCTATTCCGTTTTCCCTTTCAGGTTAGGACAGCGGGGCATCGCCCCTTTCCTCGCGCGCCCGCGCGATGAGCCCCGGCGTCAGGTCGAGCTCGCCGACGGGCACGTCCTCGATGCCGTACGCCTCCAGCAGCGCCGCCGCGTCGCCGCCGAGCATCGCCCGGAAGGCGCGGGCGGGCGTCGCGAAGCCGAGCGCGCCGCGCGGCTCGGAGTTCACGTGCGACATCGCCAACGACAGGTCCGCCGGGGCCAGCCGGTCGAACCTGAGGCCGCGGCCCTTGGGGGCTGCTCGAAGCAAAAACGAGCGACCCCGCGGACCTCGCGCGCGCCGTCGAACTCATCGAGATCGGCGGCGGCATCGACGCGTGCCGTGATCTCGCACTCAAACTCGCACAAGAGGCGCAAGACACCAGCCGCGCGCTCGCCGAGGCCGGTGTCATTTCGCACAACGCCGCTGACCTGCTCTGCTCCATGGCCGATTTTTTCATCAATCGGAGCGCATAGCGGGGTCGCAAGCGCGTAAACCCTCGAAACCTCCCCCAGCATGTGCATTTTGCTCGCGTTTCCGCAAGATTTCGATTTCAGAATGCACATGTTGGGGAGGTTTTGGATTGCTGTGGCGACCGGCGGTCCGATGTGGCCGCAAAAGGCCCATCAGCCGCCGTACATCCTCGTCGGCCGCCTCAGTTCGCCTTGGCACACAGGCGACGATACAGCAAGCCGCCCAACGCCACGCACAGCAGTGACACGGCAGCGACGACACCAACCACCAACCAGTTTCCGCTGCCCGCAGCGGATGCCGCGGCCGTCGAAGTCACAATGGAGGGAATGCGCCCAAACGTTGCGATGAGCACCACGGGGGCGAAGCGCATCTTGGTGAGGCCGGCGAAATACGTCAAGAAGTCCTTCGGGGTTCCCGGGATCAAGAAAATCACCAGCATGACCAGCTCGAGTCGCTTCGCATTATTGAGCCACGAAAACCGGTCGAGAAGGCTGCGGTCGAAGAAGAGGCCAACCAGGCTCCAGCCCCATCGACGCGTCATCCAATAAATCGCCGACGTCGCCAGCCCCGAGGCGACGAGGCACAGCGCCGTCCCCTCCCAGAAGCCAAACGCGTAACCGCTCGCCAGCTCCACAGGCTCGCCGGGCAAAAAGGCCAAGAAGATCTGGGTGACGTTGATTCCAAGCATGACGAGACGACTTATCACGCTATGGTCGGCGACGAACGACCGAACCGCCTGAGGGTCTGCAAGCCATGCCAAGATCCCCGGAAGGTATTCCCAGCATGCAGTCGCGAGGATCGCGACCGAGGCTGCAAGCGCCAAAAGCACGCGACGGCGCAGGATTCGACGGCGGGCATCGAGACCATCGTCCTCTGCGACGGCCTCGGCCGACATTGCCGCAGCGGTCGCGAATGAGGGGGCGTTTGCGGTCCGCGCGCCGGCAGAAGAGGCGTCGTCCAGCGCGTCATGAGCGCTCGCGACTCGATTGCGAAGCTCGCTCAAGGCGCTTACGTCAAGACGGCGAGCGGCGCCCCCGCAAGAAACCTGACCGGAATACCCTTCGGCTTCGGGCTGCATCCTCATCATCGCGTTACCTCCTTGTGTACCTGACAAGGACAGTTTCGCAACTTGGTGTCTATGTTTTGTCTACCAGCAATGACAATTCAGTAAGCCTTACGTTAAGGTAAGCCATTCTTAAGGTAAGAGCAGGTAACTGGTTCGCCGACGGCTCGATGAGCCCGGCGACGCCCGCGCAGCGCGCGCCCTCGTCACAATTCCCCTGTTTCGTCCCCATCGCCGCCCATGCTAAACGTCGCCGTCACACGTGCCCCGCCGGTCGAACCATTCCCTAACTCAAGCGCTCCCCCGTGTAAACCGCACAAAATGCTCGACACATTCAAGCCCAGTCCAAAATGCTCGGCAGATTTGTTCTCGCTAAAGAACGGATCGCACCCGCGCCGCAGGGCTTCGGGCGTAAAGCCCGGACCATCATCGGCAACGCTCAGGGCCAACCTGCCCTCTCGAACAGAAATCTCAACCTCGATGACGCCCTTCGCATGGCCGCACGCATTGCTCAAAAGGTTGTCGAGGACCTCTTCGACCAGGGGTAGGTCGATGTGGGTCATGTCGGCGCGGGCGCCATCTTCACCCTCGTCGATTGCAACCCTCAACGCGAGCCCTTCCCCGCGCGCCGCAACAACCTCGTTCGCATGCGACTCGAGCTCATCCACAAGGAATCGCGACGTCAGCGGCTTGCGGTCTACAGGCCGATCTTCGAGCTTGCTCAGCCCTCCCATCTCCGTTGCGTACCGCTCCAAACGCACCACCTGGGCCGACAGGGCATCCAACGAACCAACATCGAGCTCATCGCCGCGACGCAGGCGCATCTGCGCCATCTCGACCGTCCCCTTGAGCACCGTGATCGGCGTTCGGAGGTCGTGCGCAAACGCCGCATTGAGCTGACGCCGCCCTTCGGCGGTGCGCCACAGCTCGCGCTGGGCATCGAGCAGCGACGCCCTCATATTCTCCAGTGTCTCGGACAGGCGACCAAGTTCTTTGCCCCGCACGCGCTCGATCGAGAAATCCAAATCCTGACCGGCGATGCGCCCCGCGGCGCTCGCCAGCTCCCCCAAGGGCCCGGCGATGTGAACGCGGTAGAAGTGCTTGAACGTGAGCCAACCCAGGCCGCCGTACGCCAAAACGGGCACAAGCCCCGTCGCAAGCGTGAGGACCCAAGGCATCGGACCATCGGGAGGCGGTGAAGCCGCATAATAGGCAGTGTTCGAGACGAGCCCCTCGCCAAACGTCTCCTCAAGATCGGCTCCCGTCATGTTTTCAAACAGCTCCACGCTCTGCGCGCGGCCCACGCGGCTCAACGCGTCGTAGTGGGCGAGGTTCTCCGCTGGAATCGTGCTGTTCACCTCGAGAATCTCCTCCTGCGGATAGCCCTCGTTGTAATTGAGCCCCCAGTCGTAGAGCTGCACCTGGCCGCTACGAACCATGTCGACGGTCGCGTACAGCGTGCTGATGGTGCGCCCGCCCTCCGGCACGTAATCGCTACCGGTCCCCCAATCGCCCGTCGCAATGAAGACCGCGTACGGACCATCGCCTGGCAAGTTGAGCTCGGATGCGGGAAGCAGCTGCTGAGAGGTGGGGTCGTAGATGTATGGGCCCGAATCGATCACGCCGTGCTCGGTCAAACCGTTGTCGAGCGTCACCTCGAGTTCGTAATATCCATTATTCCAAGCCGCGAGTACCTCAATGGCGCTCAGCGCAAGCACCGTGGCGACAACAAGATAGGCGACCAGATACGCCGTGAAGATCACGCCCAACGGCCGCAGGCTCCACCAGGCACGCAGGCGCTCTTTTCGCGGCAGGCGTTTCAGCCGCTCGCGCTCAAGCTCGCGGGCCGCGCGTCGCTCGGCGCGGCGAGCTGCGCGGCGGTCGCGCCTGCGGACAGAACCGCCATTGTCCCGACAACCGTCCTCGCAAGCGACAACTCGGCCGTCTTCGTGAGGCGCATGGCGCCCGCGTGGGCCCTTACCAAAACCCGTCACTTTGCCACCCACTTGTAGCCCACGCCCCATACCGTTGCGATCGGATCGTCCGCGATCCCCGCCGACGTAAACTTGTTGCGAATGCGGCGAATGTGCTCGCGCACCTGCGACGGGTCACCCGCGGCATCCCATCCCCACACACGCTCGTAAATCACATCGCGGTCAAACACCTGGCCAGGGCGCTTGCTCAACAGGGCGATGATGTCGAACTCGAGCTTGGTCAAGTCGACGGTCACCGCGTTCGAATCGCCCCCGGCGGACGAATCCCGATTACCGCCCGCGCCGTGAACCTCAACGATGCGCTGAGCGTAATCGATGGTCATCTCGCCAAAAAAGCGGACGGCGCCGTCGCTTTGCCGATCGCGAGCCCTTCCCTCGCGCGCCATGTGCGCCGCCACGCGACGACCCAGAACCTCGAGAGAAAAAGGCTTGAGCACGTAGTCATCGGCGCCCGCCGCAAAACCATCAAGCTGGTCCATATCCTCAACGCGCGCCGTTAGAAAGATGATCGGGCAGCTCACATGCTCCCGCACGCGGCGACAGACCTCGAAGCCGTCCATCCCCGGCATGTTTACATCGAGCAGCATGATATCGGGGGCGGGGCCAGAAGAAGCCGCCGCCAGGGCCGACGGCCCGTCATGGGCAACCGAAACCTCGTAGCCCTCCATGCGGAAAAACTCCGCGAGCATATTTGCGATATCAGCCTCATCATCTACGACCAGCATGTTCATGGTCGGCCCCCATACTACTCAAACAACGGCACACGCCTCGTGCAATCGTGCGCAAGACGGTGAAGCCAGCACATACTTCCCTGAAACCTTGCCACAAACCTGTCTACGCTTTGTCGATAATTTGACCGCAAACGGTCACCTGCAGGCGGCGAGCGGCTTTTTCTCACCAGACCACAATGCAAGCGATTTTTAAAAATGTTCTTGCCACCGAGTTCAGGCTCCGTTATATTATCCCTTGCGCACTTGCGCACCCTTGATCGGGCGTTTAGCTCAGGGGGAGAGCGCTTCCCTGACACGGAAGAGGTCAGAAGTTCAAATCTTCTAACGCCCACCAAATGTTCACAGCTCAGAGGCTATGTCTCTGGGCTGTTTTGTTTTATGTCGCCAAATCCGCTGGCAGCTCCAACCATCATCGCAACGTAGCATCAATTCACCTGACGAATGGCTGCCAAATAAATTCAATACCCCAACATCAACAATAGCCAGGCACAAAACTGCGCCGCAAACTGCTCCAACCGCTCAAACAACCACCCTGCCCATGCACAAAACCGCGTCAGCAACCCAAGTGCCTATCCCGGCTGACTCCGCAGTCAATCAAAACCGCCCCAATAGCCACCGAGGCCGAGACCAACGCGTCTCGAACCCATCCGAACCGCAACTTCTCAGCAAAACGCCGCGATGTCTGCGCTCTGCGGTATCCTTGAGCCACTTGCACCTGCAGCACCAAGGAGCCGCCATGCGCACCGAGCTCGATGTTCCCTTTTCGCACAAAGAAGAAGCCAAGGCGCTGGGCGCCAAATGGGACCGAACCAAGAAGATCTGGTATGTACCTAGCGGCGTCAACCCCGAACCCTTTGCCGAGTGGCTGCCCGGTGTTGACCGATCCGACCTCTCGGCGCCGTATATATATCTAGTACTGGGCAAGCGCGAGTGCTGGAAGTGTCACAAAGAGACCTCGGTCGCGGCCTTCGGCATTCCCTATCGAACCGATAACGACGAGAGCATCGCCATCGCGCACGCACCCAACGAAGCCGGGCACATTGCCATCGACACGGCCAACGCCAACGCACTCGCCATCGTGCCCGCTCTTGGCTGCGCGCCGGGCGAGATCCGCGACTACCTTCATAAGCGCTGCGGCTACAAGCCCGTGGGCGCGCGAGCCTCCAAAGCCCCGTCGCTCGGCAACACGTGCACCAGTTGCGACGCGCTGCAAGGCAGCCGCTATCTGTTCGAGGAGCCCTCGTCCCCGTTTGCCCTCACTGCCATCAACAAGCTGCCGGCACTGGAGTTTATACGCGTCGAAGTTGCCGGCGTCTTTGGCGTCCCGGCCACGCGTACCGACTTTGACCAGGCGCTCTTTACCTGGGCACGCGACCATCACGCCGAGTTCCACAAGCAACTCGGTGAGGGGATTTATTTGTAGGGACGGAGAGACCTTCACAGCCAGCTCCTCCGCATCACCTATCCCTCGTCGCCGGCGTCGTACACGATATCGAGGCCACAAACAGGGCATTTCTCCGGGTACACCGGCATATGAACGCCTGTCCGTTTTCTCACTTCGTCGCTGAGTCTGTCGCGCGCATCGATGAACCGAATGTCGAGACACGGTATTTGCGAGCCGCAACAAGGACAGGCGACGACAAACGACCCGCAATCAACTTCTACGCTCGGAAACATATTGTTGTCGATAAGGGCACGCGGCAGTTTTCCGTACTTCCCCATCACGACATCGCCTCGCCAGCTCACGCTCGCTCCCTTCCCGTAATTGAAACCAGGAAGAGCATGCACCAGCAAGTGCGCGCGAAATTGCATCGCCACGCGATCCGATCAAACAACACGATCTTAAAAGACCACCAAAGCCAAATACGCTAATACGGCAGAATCCCCGCCTTTTCACGCTTCTTTTCCGAGCGATCGAACTCAATGCGATGGGCCTCAAGAAACGCCGTATTGGGTCGCCACTGACGCTCATTCGGCTGCCTTAGCGTCGCACCTGCAAAGGAAGCGTAGTCGGTCTTATCCAGCAGGTACGATCCGCACAGCCGATATTCACCGCAAACAGGCTCAAACGAAATCAGATGAGCATCAAATAGGGAATGTAAGTCGCGCCGAAGCAGAATGCCATTGCTGGCAACTTGCGATTTAGGGCCCGAGTAATTCTCGATATGTGCAGCCTCCAGAGCTTCGCTGACGCCGCAGTCCGACACCGCGCAACGGCCGTCATAGGCGGCAACGAGCTGCTTGCGGAACCATTGTTGCCCCAGTCGCTCGCGCCTTAACGCATAGCGAACTTTTTCGTCATCGGTCGCATCCCGTCCGGCAAACTCAATGTCGACTGGCATGTGCTTCAGATAGCTCATGTCGGACGCAAAACGAGGGTCAGGCCCGCCTTTATGAACGGGACCATGCAGAACAAACCAGCCGTTTTCGGGCTCGAACCGTTCAACAAACGCAAGGCCAAGCACCTTATAGCCCACCTCAGTTGCAAATATGACTCCAACTGGAACGCCACATTCCATGCAGTTGAGCATTTTCCGGTTATAGTCTTGGTCTCGAGAACCAACGGTGCCCGGCGCTTGAACCGAATACTTAATGACCCACGTGCCGTCATCCAAATAGAGCGGAGGAACATCGGTATAGAAACTCTTTTTAGAGTTATGAACCGAGAGCGCAAAGATCTTATCGGGATCTTGCTTCACCCGATCCTGGCCCGGCCAGAAGATCCCTGAATCCCGCGTTACGGGAAAGAAGTCCGAGCCAATTCTCAAACGATACTGATATTGAGGGCTATCTTCCTTGGTGTGGTGCGGAAGGCTGGTCCAAACGCCGCCGCGCTGCTCCTCACCCAGAAACCACTCCCATGCCTCAACGTATTCGGAAGGCACGAGATTGCAGGCACGGTCATAGCTTGGTCCATCCATCAACGGAACAGCAAGGTCAAAGTCGTTCATCGCCAGCACCTACAACCATACGAACACGAGTCATGCCCTTCAATAATATGGCCGAGAGTCAATTATTACGAGATCTCATTCCGCAATCGGCACATCGTTGATGCTCTCGGTTTGCCGCTGGCGCGCTTGTACCCCGCTGTCCCACTTCCCTGTATACTGATGTAGCACGTGTTTCATCCGGGCTTGTTGGACCGGGTCGTTCATGGGAGGGCCTTATAGCTGCTTCGAATCCGCCTAAGGGG
Source organism: Collinsella sp. TM05-38 (assembly GCF_003466445.1). Lineage (NCBI taxonomy): Bacteria > Bacillati > Actinomycetota > Coriobacteriia > Coriobacteriales > Coriobacteriaceae > Collinsella > Collinsella sp. TM05-38. The sequence continues at coordinate 144,505 of NZ_QSPM01000002.1, forward strand.
AGCGTTTCTTCTTCGTCCATCAAGCCGGTTACACGCAAGGCCGTGCGCTGCCAGCGCGAGGTCGCCTGGCTTGTCACGCAGGCAGCAGGCAGACTCGTGGCGAGCACGGAGGACGTCAATGCTCCCACACCGAGCTTTGTGCTGGCAGCGGCGCTGGATCGAGTACGCCAGCTGGAACTCGTCGCACAAGAAGACGGCAGCCATCTTGGCTACCAGGACGCTATGGCGCCCGACCTGTTGACCTTTTGTCGCATGACCAAATTGCCCGCCGCACCCAATGCGCTTTCGGACGCAGGCTACATGTTTACGCTTTCGGGCGCGGACCTTATCCGCGACATCTATGCATACTGCAGCGAGCTCGCCGAGCGCAGCGTCTTTGGCACGGCTGAAGTCAAACCGGGATATGTCATCAAGCTGGTTCTTAGGCTGTTCTTGATGGACGGGTTCGGGGCCATGCCGGCGTAAGCCGAGTCTTTAGCATCACCGTCGACTGGGCAACAACCGCTTTACCTTAATGGACGCCAATCGAGAGTCGATTATTGGGTCGCCTCGTCCACTAACGCATCTATCCCACGCGCTCCGACAGTCGATACTTGCGGTTGCGGCTCGTCGCCGGCGCCGTGGGCTCAAGCTCGCCTTGAGCAATGAGCGCGTTGACGCGCGACCTAACCTGGGAAATTGTGAGCCCTGTGTGCTCTGCCAGCTCGCGCGTCCCCAGCTCGCCGTAGTGTTTGAGTGCCGTCACAATTAAGCCCCCGCCATGATCGACCGGCTCGATCTTTGAACGGTAAAGTACGACCTTGAACCGATCGAATCCCGGGCAGAACAGGGGCTCGGCCAGACCATGCGCGCGCATGGCATCGATCATCATCGGGATGCCCGAGCCATTGCCCTCAGCCGGCGAACCTGCGCCATCCGGCAGCGGGACAATCGACATGAGCTTCACAAGCGTCGCGTTACGGCATCGGGAGCTGCCGTCAAACAAGTTCTCGCGAGTCTTTCCCCCGTAAAGGCCGCCAGGATTCGTCACCTCGACACGATCATCAAAGACGTCGACGGCAATCGATTGTCCACAGAACCGATCCCCGTATTCTCGATGGATTACGGCGTTGGCGATTGCCTCGCGCAGAACCTCCTCGGGAATCTCAAGCGAGTCGACACGCGAGACGCCTTGGACGGTCGAGGTTCGCCGCAAATTCTTGGCGACGGCTGCGACGGCATCCGAGATCATCTCGCCCAACGTTCCCTCACAGATTGTGCGGTCCATGAACCTCAGCGACCCCGCCATGCCCTTCTGAGTTCCCGCATGGACAGCCACGTCAATGAAGAGCTTGGGATAGAACTGCTGAGGGTAGGTGCCCACAACTAGGAGTCCAGCCTTGGTGACATTGCCCTGGGAATCAAGGATATTTAGGCGCTCCAGCTTCGTTTGTTTGTCCGGCGCGCCGCGCATTGCCCGGGGCGTCAACGAGAAAGCCCGATCTATCGTACGGTCGACCAGCGTCTCGTCGAGATCGTCCGCGCCCGCACCCGCCACCGCGTCGCGATCGCTCGGAGTCGCTCGACCGTATGACGCCAATGCGAGCACCTCGGTCGATGAAAGCGGCACATCTTTGTCATCGATGCGCTTGTAGCTGCCGCCCTGGGCGCCCCGCTCTATGACATAGCAGGGCTTGCTCGACGGATCGAGCTCCTCAATCGTAATGACGAGAACGATGACGCCCTGAAGCTCCACTCGCTCGATCGTGTATTTGGGCGGATTGGCCAGCTTTCCTCGACCGCCCGCATCACCCATGCCTGACACAAATTGGTTGAGCACTTTCTCGGTCTCGAAGTTCTCAACCGGGACAAAACCTGCGCGCTCACTCACTCCGAGCACGATGATTCCGCCGGCAGTGTTCGCGAATGCGCTCACCGTTTCCCACACGTCGCGGGAAAGCGTCGTGGCGCTCTCCTTCACTTCGACGTTAAGATCATCCGAGCCCATACGCCTTAAAGACTCAAGCAGACCGGTCAGCTCGTTTTCGTTCATCTGCACGTCCTTTCGCTCGGTCCTGCGGAGAATGCCGCGGATAGATTTCCCTCGTCTCTCAGTTATCTCTCGTAATTATCTCTCATTTATCTCTCTATCTCTCGGCTTAGAGATAAGAGATAGATAGAGATGAAATGTCTACCATTTGCTTCATTTATACATATTTTTGCTGGTAGAACAATCGGTATTGAGACAATACCATGATTGCCTGTCTCTTTGCTGCTCAGTTATCTCTCATATTTATCTCTCACCTTTCTGTTATCTCTCGTATTAGAGACGAATGAGATATGAGAGATGTGTGGGCGGCGGATGAGCGTGGATTTTGGACGGTCGGGAAATGAGGGTGGGTATTTGGACGGTTTTTGGGCGTTTTGAGGCTGATTCCGTCCGAAAATCCACTCTCATTCGATAGGCGTCCAAATTTCCACGCTCGCGCGGCGGTCACGCGGGGCCTTTACCCAATCCGCCGGTATCGCCTTCAGTTCGCTGCAGAACCGCGGCCCCATATGGGTATACTCTCGAGGATTCGACTCGATTCGCCCCCGCTGGGGCGTCAAAGGAGGCTGCATATGCCCACCACCTCAACTGACCCTCGCGCCGCTGCCGCCGCGCTACTGGTGCCCGGAACCACCTGCCACGGCTTTACCGTCGAGCGCTGCGAGACCGTGCCCGAGCTTGACGCAGACGCTTACGTGCTGCGCCACACCGCCTCGGGCGCTCGTCTGCTGTACCTGGCGTGCAACGACGAAAACAAGGCCTTTGCCATTGGCTTTAAGACGCCGCCAGCCGATTCCACCGGCGTGTTCCATATTCTTGAGCACTCGGTGCTGTGCGGATCGGCCAAGTTCCCCGTCAAGGAGCCGTTTGTCGACCTGATCAAGAGCTCCATGCAGACGTTCCTCAACGCCATGACCTACCCCGACAAGACCATCTACCCCGTTGCCACCACCAACGAGCAGGACCTGTACAACCTGATGGACGTGTACCTGGACGCGGTGTTCAACCCGGCTATCTATACCAAGCCCACCATTTTTGAGCAGGAGGGCTGGCACTACGAGCTGGACCTGCCGGAGGGCGCCGAAGGCGAGGGCGACGCCGCGAGCCTGCGCGAGGGCACGCTGCGCTATAACGGCGTGGTGTTCAACGAGATGAAGGGCGCGCTGTCCGACCCCATGAGCGTGCTGGACGACGCCGTCAACGCCGCGCTCTATCCCGACACCGCCTATGCGCACGAGAGCGGCGGCGACCCGCGCGCGATTCCCGCGCTCACCTACGAGCAGTTCCTGGACACGCATGCGCGCCACTACAATCCTTCCAACTCCTACATCACGCTCTACGGCGACCTGGACGTGGACCGCGCACTGGCCTTTTTGGACGAGCGCTATCTGTCGCAGCCGAGCGCCGCGAGCCGCCGCATGGACGCAGCCGTTGCCGCCGGCGAGGACCCGTCCACGCTGGCACCCAATCCGCTGGGCGTGCAGGCGCCCGTGACCTGCGAGTACAAGCGCGTCGAGATGGCCACTACACCCGAGAACGCCCTGGTAGGCCTAGGCCTGGTGCTGGGCAGCGCGCTCGACCGCAAACGCACGATCGCGGCGGATATCCTGTTTGAGGCACTGCTGGGCTCCAACGAAGCGCCGGTTAAGAAAGCCATTCTGTCCGCCGGCCTGGGCGGCAACGTGGTGAGCTACACCGCGGCCGAGAGCCTGCAGCCCTACGAGCTCATCATGCTGCAAAACGCGCAGCCCGGCGTGGCGCGCGAGCTGCGCCGCGTGTTCCAGGGCGCCTGCCGCGACCTATGCGAGCATGGCGTTCCGCGCGAGCGCCTGGAAGCCATCATCAGCAGCAACGAATACGACCTGCGCCAGCGCGACTACGGTATCGCCGACGGCGTGGCCATTGCGTGCGATGCGCTGAGCACCTGGCTCTACGATGACAACGCCGCGACGCTGGCGCTCAAGTACGGCCCGGTGTACGAGGAGCTGCGTGGCGAGCTGGACGGCAACTATTTTGAGGACCTGCTGCGCGAGCTGGTGCTGGAAAACGATCACATGGCGCTGGTCGAGCTGGTGCCGGTGGACGCCGCCGAGGGTTCGGAGGGTGCCGAGGCCGCCGAGCTGGCAGCCAAGCGCGATGCCATGACCGATGCCGAGCTGGCCGACGTGGTCGAGCGCACGGCCGCGCTGCGTGCCGCGCAGGAGGCCGAAGACACGCCCGAGGCCAAGGCCACGCTGCCGCGCCTGCGCGTGTCCGACATTGGCGAGGCGCGCCCCGAGCCGCCGCTGGTCGTGGACACCACTGCGCCCATTCCCTGTCTGCGCCACGGCATCCCCACCAACCGTCTGGCCTACGCCATGCAGTATTTCGACCTGAGCTGCGTCGCGTTTGAGGATCTGCCCTATGTGACGCTGCTCTGCCGCCTGCTCAAGCAGCTGCCCACACGCGAGCATTCGGCCGAGGAGCTCGACAATTTACTTGCCGGCAAGCTGGGCTTTTTGAGCTTTACGACCGAGGTCATGACCCAGCCCGACGTGGACGGCGTGCGCCCCTACTTGCTGGTGAGCGCCGGCGCCCTGTCCGAAAAGATCGACGCGCTGGCGAGCCTGCCGCGCGAGGTGTGGTCGAGCACATTGCTGGCGGACGCCGATGCCGACCGCGTGCGCGACGTGCTCACGCAGATTCGTATTGGGCTTGAGCAGGGCTTTATCAACAACGGCCACTCGGCGGCGCTCGGTCGCGCGATGAGCTACAGCTCGCCTTCGGCCGTGGTGCGTGAGCAGCTCTCGGGCGTAGACTTCTACCTGTTCCTGCGCGATTTGCTCGACCACTTTGACGAGCGCCTGGACGGCCTGCGTGCCAGGCTTGCCGAGCTGGCAGGCCGCATCTTTGTGGCCGACGGCTGCCTGGCGAGCTTTACCGGCAGCGATGAGGACTTTAACGCGTACTGGGCCGCCGCGGGCGACTTGGGGTTGAGCGCGGACGCTGGCGGCGGCGCTGCCGGCCGCGACGCGCTCGTGGTGCCGGTGCCGCGCGACCGCCACGAGGCCTTTGTCATCCCCAGCGACATCTGCTTTGCGGCAAGCGCATGCGACCCGCGCCGTCTGGGCATCGACGTGACGGGCGCCTGGGCGGTTGCCGCCAACGCGCTCTCCTACGATTACCTGTGGAACGAGATCCGCGTAAAGGGCGGCGCGTACGGCTGCGGATTCCGCGCGGCCGGCGAGCGCCAGGCGGCGTTCCACACCTACCGCGACCCGGCAATCGATCCCTCAATTGAGCGCGTGGCGCGCGCGGGCGAATGGCTCGGCAACTTTGAGCCCGACGAGGCCGCCTTCGAGGGCTTTATCGTAAGCTGTGTGAGCGGCATGGACGCGCCCGTGAAGCCGTACGCGCTCACCAAACGCCGCAACACGACTTACCTGGCCGGCCTCGATCCCGACGCGCGCGAGAAGCGCCGCGCCCAGATACTTGCCGCCACGCCCGGTGAACTGCGCTCGCTCGGCGCCGATGTGACGCGCATCGCAGCCGAGTCGCCGACCTGCGTCTTTGGCGATCGAGACGTCATCGCCAAGAGCAATGCCGGCTTCAACGTAGTCGACCTTCTGGCCTAACCACCAAAGGTAGATTTTTGGGACATGTCTGAAAATCTACCTTTTTTCTGCGGTTTGAGCGGGGCGGCGCAGCCCACCGCGGCGGTTTGTCTCAATCTGTAACATCTAGGTCCAATTTTGCCGAGTTACTGTTACAGATTGAGACAAACCGCCGCAGACGCCCACTCCACAGCACAGACCACCACAAAGGTGCCTGTCTCCTTCCTCAGTTGTGATTCGAACACTTGTTCTATACGCACACATGTTCTATAGTAGAGGTGCTTGCATCAAACTGAAATTGCAACTAGAATATAGTTGCAGAATGTGAGGCGGGATGACTCGATCCGATAAACTCATCGCCCAGCTGCTTAGCTGTCCTTCAACGTATAGATTCGCTGACTTTCTTAAAGTTATAGCTTCATATGGCTTTGAAATGGACAGCAAAGGCAAGACATCCGGATCGCGCGTTCGCTTCTGCAGGCCATCAGATGGCAGGACGTTCGTAATGCACACGCCTCATCCATCTGACGAATTGACAGCGGGGACCATTCGAAACATCGTTCGCTTTCTGCAAGATGTCGGAGGTAGTCATGAGTAACGTTTTGGCATATAAGGGTTATTTCGCCCCGGTCGAGTTCGATGCCGAACAGCATGTGCTAACAGGTATGGTCGCCGGCATTAGGGACGCAATCGTATTTGAAGGCTCCACGGCTGAAGAAGTGGAGCAATGCTTCCACGACGCCGTCGACGATTACCTTGAGTTTTGCGCCGAGAAGGGCAAGGAACCCGAGCGGGCTTTTAAGGGCTCGTTCAACGTAAGAACGGGCTCTGAGCTCCACAAGCAAGCAGCACTGGCGGCGGCAAAGAAGGGTGAGTCACTCAATAAGTTTGTGACTGAAGCGATCGCTGCGGCGCTGTGAAGCCAACGTCGAGTCGAAGCCGCCACAAAGGGCGCCTTTGCGGCGGCTTCGACGTTTGCCCAGATAAAACCTGCCAAAATAAACCTGTCCCTATTTGGTAGGTTTGGGAGAGGGAGCTGGGATGGATAAGGCTGAGTTGCGACGGGCGGTGATTTCCCGGCGCGATGCTCTTGATTTGGATGTGCGTGCGGCAAAGTCCGCCGTTATCTGTACGCGGCTGGTTGAGCTGTTGGATCGCTCGGATGCCGCGGTGCCGCACACCGTTGCCATCTATGCCGCGATGGGTTCCGAGGTCAACCCTGCCGCGTTTGCCGCTGCGGTCGCCGCGCGCGGCTGGCGCGTGGCCTATCCGTGCATGCTCTCGGCAATTGATGCCGCAGCTTGTGGCCAGCGCATGTGTATGCGAGCAGTTGCCGCCGACGATGCGTTCGCGGCTCCGTTTATCGCCCACCCCGCGCGGGCCTTCGCGGCCACGGACATCGACAGCGGCCGCTTCCCCATCGTGCCTGCCGAAGCACTCGACATGATTGTTGTGCCGCTCGTGGCCTTCGATCAAACCGGCGCGCGTCTGGGCTACGGCGGCGGTTGCTACGACCGCTACCTGCCCATGCTCTCACCCGCATGCCAAATCATCGGCATCGCCTTTGACGAACAACGCATCAACCACGTCCCCACCGATGCCCACGACCTGCCGCTGCCCGACATCATCAGCGCCTAATCGCCGCCACATCAGCCACGGCTACAGCAGTACCATCGCAGTCTAGTGCTCCTCGCCGGCGCGGGCTAGGTCGTAGGGCGTAGTCTGGTAGACGTAGTAGTTGAGCCAGTTGGTATAGAGCAGCTGAGCCTGGCTGCGCCAGACGTTGCGCGGCTCGGTCGTGGGGTCGTCGTTCGGGAAGTAATGCGCCGGCACTTGAGGGTTGAGTCCGCGCTTCACATCGCGCTCGTACTCCAGGCGCAGCGTGTCGGTATCGTACTCGGGGTGGCCAAATACAAAGAAGCGGCGACTGTCGGTCGACTTGACGATGTACAGGCCCACCTCGTCGGACACGGCCACGACCTCAAGCTGCGGCTCGGCCTCCACGTCCTCGCGGCGCACATCGGTGTTGCGCGAATGCACGGCATAGAATCGGTCGTCAAAACCGCGGACCAGCGGGCTCTGCGGCTTCACCAGATAATGCTCAAAGACGCCGCTCGCCTTTGCCGGCAGGTCGTACTTCTGAATACCGTAATGATGGTAGAGCCCCGCCTGCGCGCCCCAGCAAATGTGCAGCGTAGAGTGCACGTGTGTGGTGGACCAGTCCATGATCTGGCAGAGCTCGGGCCAGTAGTCGACCTCTTCGAACGGCATCTGCTCCACCGGCGCGCCCGTGATGATCAGGCCGTCGTAGTGGATGTCGCGGATGTCGTCGAACGTGCGGTAGAACGTCTCCAAGTGGCCGGCGCTCACATGCGTGGCCTCGTGCGTCTTGGTGCGCAACAGGTCCACCTCCACCTGCAGCGGCGTGTTGGAGAGCTTGCGCATGATCTGCGTCTCGGTGGCGATCTTGGTGGGCATGAGGTTAAGGATGAGCACGCGCAGCGGACGGATGTCCTGGTGCAGCGCGCGGTACTCGGTCATGACAAAGATGTTCTCACTCTCGAGCTGCGCGGCGGCAGGGAGGGCGTCGGGAATGCGAATGGGCATGGAAGCTCCTAACGAGTCAGTTGCAGCTATGGTACAACGAGCGACCCCATCCGCGCGAGCACATCGCCCAGCGATGCCGTCGACGGCCCAAATCACTCCAAAAGTAGAAATTAAGGCATGTCCCAAAAATCTATTGCACTTTAGTCTAGCAAAGTGGCAACAGGACGCTACAATGGTTCGACGCGAAAAACTCGGCCGGAAGGATACGTATATGTACCAGACGCGTAAGATCGGTGTGGTCGGCCAGGGCCACGTAGGAGCACATGTCGCCAACAGCCTGCTTATGCAGGGCATTGCCGACGAGCTGTACCTGTGCGATATCAACGAGGCCAAGGTGACGTCCGAGGTCCAGGACCTGCGCGACTCCCTTTCGTTTGTCCCGTACAACACCAAGATCGTCAACTGCTACGACCGCTACGAGGAGCTGGCCTGCTGCGACGTCATCGTCAATGCCGCCGGCAAGGTCGCGCTGGCCGCTGGCAGCCGCGACGGCGAGCTGTTCTTTACCACCGACGCCGCGCGCACCTTTGCCAAGCGCATCGTCGACGCCGGCTTTGACGGCATCTTCGTGAGCATCTCCAACCCCTGCGACGTCGTGTGCACCGAGCTGTGGCACCTGACCGGCTACGATCCCAAGAAGATCATCGGCTCGGGCTGCGGCCTGGATTCCGCCCGCCTGCGCACCGAGATCTCCAAGAAGATCGGCGTGAGCCCCAAGTCCATCGACGCCTACATGATCGGCGAGCACGGCTTTAGCCAGCTTGCCGCCTTTAAGGCCGCAACCATCGCCGGCAAGAGCCTCACCGAGCTTCAGGCCGAAAACCCCGACAAGTACGCCTTCGACCACATGGAGATCGAGGAGCTCGCGCGCAAGGGCGGCTATGTGACCTACGCCGGCAAGCAGTGCACCGAGTACGCCGTCGCCAACTCCGCCGCGCGCGTCTGCGCCGCCGTGCTGCACAACGAGCACGCCGTGCTTTCGGCCTCTACGCTCATGACCGGCCAGTATGGCGAGGAGGGCATCTTTACCTCCCTGCCGTGCGTAATCGGTGCCGAGGGCGTCGAGGAGGTCTACACGCTCGACCTTTCCGAGCACGAGCTCGAAGGCTTCCACAAGAGCTGCCAGCACATCCGTGACAACATTGCCCAGCTCGACTGGTGGGATGCCGAGGCCTACGACGCCAAGTAGGTCGTCGATTGACGCAATACTTTGCACACACAGATGCAATGCAGAGCGGGCCGCGCCGGAAACCCACCGACGCGGCCCGCTTTTTACGCACGCTGTTCGCTTGCGAATCGAAGGTGAATACTTTTCCCGGTACCTAGTACTGCTCGACACCCATATAGCGACGAACCTCGGGGCTGTGGTCGAACACCTTGCCGCGGGCGGCGCGCAGCTCGCAGCTCATCGCGTAGAAGAAGATCGGCTCCAGGAACGAACGCACGCTGGCCGGCACCTCGCCCACGCCGTACTCGAGCGCATCGAGCACCATGACCGTATCGGTATGCGTGTTGAGGAATGCGAGCGCGCGCTCCTCCATGGGACGGCACTCGCCCGATCCGAGCTGCACAAAGTAGAACACGCCGGGCTCGGTGGCCTCGAAGGGGCCGTGGAAGTACTCGCCGGAGTGGATGTAGCAGCAGTGCTGCCACTGCATCTCCATGAGCGAGCAGATGGCCATAGCGTAGGTCTGGCTAAAGTTGGGGCCGGAGCCCAGGATGTAGAAGAACTTGTGCTGCTGGCAGAGCTCGGCAAAGCGGTCGCCCAGCTCCGCGTTGACCTTCTCGCGGGCGGCGGGCAGCAGCGCGTCCATCTGCTTAAGGCCGGCATACATGTCGGCGAGCGCCTCGTAGCCTTCCTGCTGGTCGAGCAGCTCGGCAGCCATCAGAACGCCGATGCCCTGCGGGACCTCGGCCTGCGACTCGCCCTTGCCCCACGGATAGACCCAGGTGGTCCACTTGCCGTTGTCGATCTTGGAGCCCGCATAGTCGGTCATAGCCACGACCTCGGCACCGGCAGCCAGCGCCATCTCGCAACCGTCGACGACCTCCTGCGTGTTGCCGCTGTGGCTGCAGGCGACGACGAGCGACTTCGGCCCCAGGCTCTTGGGGGCCATCAGGCAAAACTCGCGCGCGGTGTAGACCGTCGAGGCAAACGTGGTGGCCTCGCGCTTGAGCAGCTCGTTGGCCGGCATCAGGTCGATCATCGAACCGCCACAGGCGATCCAAAAGACGTTCTCGATCTTACCCTTGCGCTCGATAATTTCCTGAATCAGATCGTGTGCGTTCACCGTGACGCTCCTCCTTGTGTGGCGGCTTTGAACGACGACAGCTCGTACCTGCGATCGTTCTATGTTGTCCTATTTATAACATGCGAACTGTCACAGGTGAAGTCGTTTCAGCAAATTTGTTCTATGTTGTTCTGTCTATGGGCGTTAGATGTCAAACAAGTAGCGCGAGCCCACGATCTTTTGGCGCCCGAGCAGCAGGGGCCGCCCGTCCGCATCGGTAAAGTACGCCTCCATATAGAAGAGCGGCTCGCCAACCGGCACCTCCAGCAGCGGGGCCGCCTGAGCATCGGCAAGCGCAATCTCCACGGTGCAGGGGTCGGACTTGAGCGGTGCGCGGCCCGAATGCTCGGCAACGAACGCAAAGATCGAGTTATCGGCGAGGTCCTTATCGGCCAACGTCTGCAGGTAGGGATGATCGGCCAGCACAAAGGCGTTGTTCTCGAGCATGACGGGCACGCCATCTGCCGTGCGCACGCGCTCGACCACGATAAGCTCGCAGCCGGGCTCCACGCCAAAAAACGCCGCGTCCTCGCGCGTCGCCGCAACCACCGTGCGCGACACCAGGCGCGCTCCGGCCACCATATCGTTGGCAGCACAACCCTCAGTAAAACTCTGGACGTCACCCTTCTGGCGAATCTTGCGCTTGAGCTTGGGCGCACACACAAACGTGCCCCTCCCCTGCTGGCGGCTGAGATACCCCGCGCGCGACAGCTCCTCGATGGCGCGGCGCACGGTGATGCGTCCCACGCCGTAGGACTTCGCGAGCTCCATCTCGGAAGGAATACGCGAGCCGGCCGCGTACACGCCGCGCGCGATCTCGCCCTTTAGGTCGTCCATAACCTGCTGGTACAGCGGCACGGCGGACACCTCGGCGCGCTCGGAACGTTCGGTCTTGCTATCGGCTGTCATCATTACGCTCCATCCCGCGCATGCTCGGACTCAAATTCTTCAATCGCCGCCATAAACTGCTCGCCAAAGGCGTCGGCCTTTTTCTCGCCGATACCGTTGACCCGGATAAGCTCCTCGCGTGTCTGAGGGCGCAAGCGGCACAGGCCGCGCAGTGCCTTGTCGGAAAAGACCATGTACGGCGCCATCTCCAGCTCGGTCGAGATCTCCTTGCGCAGCGCACGCAGGCGCTCGAACAGCTCGGCATCGTCGCCCACGCGCGGACGCTGATCCAGCTCGGCCTCCTCGCGCAGCAGATCCACCGCACGGCGGGCACGGGCCGAGGCCTTGCGCTTGGACGCGCGACGTTTAACGGTAAAGGCGAACGCCTCATCCTCGACCTCGACGGCACGCGGGCCCAGCCCAACGACCGGGTACTGCCCCTGCGAGGTTGCCAAATAACCGCGGCCGCACAGCTGGCCGATGATGTCCTTGATGCGCCCGACCGATTCGCTCGACAGCTCACCGTAGCCGCGGTCCTCGTCCAGATGCATCTGGCGAATGCGCTCGGTGTTGCCGCCGTGGAGCACGTCGGCGATCAGCGACTTGCCAAAGCGCATGGGACGCGTGGCCACATAGCGCACGGCGGCGCGGGCCATATCGGTGACGTCCTCGACCTCGAACCGTGTGAGGCAGTTGCTGCAGTTGCCGCAGCCCTCGGCCTCGTCCGTGGCGGCGCCACCCGCACCAGCTGCGGTCGCATGCTCGGCCGCGGCCTCGTCTCCAAAGTAGCGCAGCATGTATTCGCGCAGGCAGCCGGTGGTATTGCAGTAGCCTTCCATCTGACTGAGCAGGCGATATCGATTCTGAAGCGCCCACGCGCGCTGCTCATCGTCGAGCGCCTCGTCGGCCGCATCGCCGCGGTCGATCAAAAATCGCCGCATGCGAAAATCGTTGCCATTCCACAGCAGGTGACAGCTGGCAGGATCGCCATCGCGGCCGGCGCGACCCGCCTCCTGATAGTAGGCCTCGATGCTCTCGGGCACGTTGTTATGGATGACGTAGCGCACGTTGGGCTTGTCGATGCCCATGCCAAAGGCGTTGGTGGCAACCATCACCTGAATGTCGTCGTCGATAAAAGCGCGCTGGCTTTGGCGACGGGCGTCGTTGCCCATGCCGGCATGGTATCGGCCCACGCGAATGCCGCTGGGGCACAGCGCCTCGGCAAGCTCGCCGGCGAGCGCATCGACGGTCTTGCGGGTCGAGCAATACACGATACCGCTCTCGCTCGAATGCGCGATCACATAGTCGCGCACCCAGGCGGCCTTAGCCTTGTCGCCCATCTCCTCGCAGCCAAAGTAGAGGTTCTTGCGGTCGAAGCCCGTCACGACCGTGGCCGGGTCGCGCAGGCCGAGCATCTGCTGAATGTCCGCGCGCACGCGCTCGGTCGCCGTAGCGGTAAAGGCCGCCACGATGGGGCGCTGCGGCAGGGAATCGATGAACTCGCGAATCTGCAGGTAGGCGGGGCGGAAATCCTGGCCCCATTGGCTTACGCAGTGGGCCTCGTCAATGGCCACGAGCGGCACGCCGATGCCGCCGTCCGCCGCGGCCTCCTGCGCAAAGGCTAAAAAGCGCGGCTCGAGCAGGCGCTCGGGCGCCACGTACATAAGCTGGTAGCGACCCTCGCGCGCCCGCTTGAGCACGGTGTTTTGCTGGGCCGGAGTAAGGCTGGAGTTGAGATAGCTGGGGCGCGCACCCGCCGCGAGCAGCGCGCGGGTCTGGTCCTCCATAAGCGATAGCAGCGGGCTCACCACAAAGGTGATGCCAGGCAGCATGAGCGCGGGCACCTGGTAGCAAATGGACTTGCCGGCGCCCGTGGGCATAACGCCCAGCGCATCGCGACCGGCAAGGATCGCATCGACCATGCGGTCCTGCCCCGGGCGAAACGAGGTGTAGCCAAAATAGGCGCCGAGCGTGTCGAGCGCCATCTGCTGCATGCTATCGGTCATGGTTTCCTAACGTCAGAATCCTCTGCCGCCGATTATACGCCGCCACGCGGACCAGCGCCGAGCTGCCGCTAGCCACGAGCAACGCGTTCCGAAAGGAACGAGAGTGGATTTTTGGACACCCGACGAACGAGAGTGGATAATCTCCCACTTTAAGGCCGCCACCGGACCTAAAACGGGAGATTATCCACTCTCGTTTTCTATCCCGAACTACATCACCATAACGTAGCGCGATCCCACGTAGTACTGCTTACCCATCAGGACCGGCTCGCCGTTGGGACCGGTAAAGCCGGCACGCAGGTTGAGCAGCGGATCGTGCGGAGCAATGCCCAGCTCGGCCGCCTGCTCGACGTTAGCTCGAACGGCCTCGACCGTACGGTAGCCAACCGAGACAATCGGCGTTCCACCAACACGCTCGACCTCGGCAAAAATCGACTTGTCCTCAAGATCGGCCGTCAACAGCTCACGGTATGTATCAAACGGCACAAAGATGTTTTCCTCAAAGATGGGCTCGCCATCGGCCGTACGCACGCGCTTGATATGCAGCAGCAGCGCGTCCTTCTGCAGGCCAAAGAACTCCATCTCGTTTTGACGCGCCGGCACAATCTGGCGATCGACCACGTGCGCGCCGGCCTTCATCCCATTGTCGGCACACAGTGCGGTAAACGTCTGCAGCGTCGAAGCATGGAACTGACGGTTGATGTGCGGCGTGGAGACAAACGTGCCGCGACCCTGCTGCTTAACCAGATAGCCATCGGAGCACAGCTCCTCGACGGCGCGGCGCACCGTAATACGACTCACCTCGTACTGCTCGGCAAGCTCAAGCTCGGACGGGATGCGCTCCTTGGGTGTATAAACACCTTTCTCGATCGCTTCCTTGATCTCGTCGTAAATCTGCTGGTAAAGCGGTGCATTTTTGGGCGCTGGCATGACTGTTCACTCTTATCAAAATATCGAAATAACTAATACGTATATAACGTCTTTTTATATGTTACCTCAGTTTGATAAAACGATACACCGCATACAGCAAATCTTTACTTGCCGTCGTCCTGCTGCAAGCTTTCCTGATCGTGCAGACGGGCCTGCCTGCTGGCCATGCGCGCGGGCTTGTCGGGATCAGGAACGGCCGTGGGCATGGGCTCGTCGACATGGCCGCCCCACCAGCCGCCCACAAAGTTGAGCGTGTGGAACACATTGATCACTGCGCCGGGATCAATGTCGCACACCAACTTGATGATGTCCTGGCTCTCGTAGGTCGAGACAACGGCGTGCAGCAGGTACATCTTTTCGCGGCTGTATCCGCCAACGACCTCGGCGCAGCTAATGCCGTGCTGAAAATGGTCAACATAGGCGGTCATGACCTCGTCTGCCTTGCGCGTCGTGATCTGCAGCGTCACGCGGTCGTAGCGGCGGTAGAAGCTGTCGATGGTCTTGGTCGAAATAAACTGGAACACGATGGAGTACGCCGCATTGTCCCAGCCGAACATGAAACCGAAGATCGCCAGGATAAAGCAGTTAAAGCCAAAGATGACGCCCCATATGGTCTTGCCCGTGTGGTTGGAGACCCACAGTGCGATAAAGTCGGTGCCGCCGGTGGACGCGCCGGACTTAAGCGCAATGGCGGCGCCCAGGCCCGAGACCACGCCGCCAAAGATGATGAGCATGATCGTGTCGCCCAAAAACGGGGCGAAGTGAAAGATATTGAGGAACAACGACGAGAGCACGACCTGCATCATCGAGAAGATGACGAAGCGCTTGCTGATGCCGCTCCAGCACAGAAGCGCCACGGGGATGTTGAGCGCGAGCATGCCGAGCGAGATATCGATATGAACGCCGCCGAGCGAGGTGACGCGATCGAGTAAGACGGCGACGCCGGTGAGACCGCTCGGTAGCAGGTCGGCGGGCTGAATGAACGCCTGGATCAGAAATGTCTGAAGAATGGCGGAAATCGTGACCGCCACGGCAGTAATGGCGCGGCGGACGATGGTGAGGCGGCCGAGCACGAGCACGCGGTCCGTGAGCTGATCGATGGCGTTCGCCACGTAGGCTCCTTTCGAAGGCAGATGTAATTGTGGGGCATGCCGGCGATTGTAGCATGGAGCGCGAGTGGGCGCTTCAATTCACCCTCTCTCGACAACCAAAACGAGCCTGCAGCTCCCCAACCAAAGAGCCAAATTCTAAGTGAGTAGACTTTTTACGATCTGCCGAGCACACCAAAAACTGCCACCTCTGTGACCTGCGGTTTTACTAAAGCAGATACGCTTTGTGCTCGGCATGTGCCAAAAAGTCTACTCACTTAGCCTGAGTCGAAGTCAAACGGATCAAAATCCAAGCCAAATTAAGCCAATCCGCCGCAAAAGACGTGCGAATCTGTACTACTCGTGGTGGATCGACGCTACAAAGCGGCCAAAATGTCGGCCAGGTTGTCGATGATGGTGTCGGCGGCGGACTGATCCAGGTTGACGCCCTCGTGCGGACGCAGCGCCAGGACGCGGGCGCCGGAGCGCTTGCCGGCCTCAATGCCCATAGGCGAGTCCTCGATAACCAGGCACTCGGCCGGCTCAACACCCAACGCCTCCATGGCGCGCAAATAGATCTCGGGGTCGGGCTTAAACGCACTGCACTCATGGCCGCTGATGGTGTAGTCCAGCACGTCGGCGATACCGGCAATCTCCACCAGCTCGTCGATGAGCTCACGGTAGGACGAGCTCGCGATGGCACACTTCACGCCGCGCTCGTGCAGCTCACGCATCACCGGCTCCGTCTGCTCGTTGAGCAGCTCGGCATACGGAACGGGATGGACCGGGCTGTAGACCTGCTTGTACTCCACGCGCAGGCGCTCGCGCAGCTCAACATCGTCGGGCACCAGCGACTTCCAAATGGCGGGCTCGTTAGACCCCGAAAGATCGGGGATCTCGTCAAAGTGGAACCCTTTCTCTTCCATAAACGCCACGCGGCGACGATTGTAGAACCACTCGGTATCGACCAGCACGCCGTCCATATCAAACAGCACTGCCTTGATCATACGCATCTCCTCCCACTTGCCAAAAAGGGACAGGTTTATTTTGGTAGGTTTTATCTGGGGTTTTGCGGCGCGTGCGCACACGCCCTCCCCAGAGCAAAAAGGGGACGGGGCAAAACCCCATCCCCTCTCAATCAACCCGTAAGGTTAACTTACTTGTGATTAGTAGGAAAGCTTCCACATGTAGCGACGCATGGTCAGCGGGTGCTGACGGGCCTCGGCGATCTGGTTGCCGTACTCGCGCATAACGGCGAGGTGCAGCAGCGGGTTGAAGTAGGTGACGACGCTTGCCGGCACGGCGTCGGCCAGGCCGTAGTCCTTGGAGTCGATCAGAGCGACCTTGGCGCCCATGCGCTGCAGGAAGGTGAGGGCGCGAGCGTCCATCGGACGGGTAGCACCGTCGGACATGAAGAAGACGTAGGGCTTACCCTCGGTGGAAACCTCGAACGGGCCGTGGAAGTACTCGCCGGTGTTGTAAGCGGCGGCGTCAATCCACTGCATCTCGGTGAACAGGAAGGCGGCATGAGAATAAGCCATCTTCTCGGAGGCACCGGAGGCCATGAAGTAGATCATCTCGTCGTCCTTGAAGTCCTGGGCGAACTGCTTGGCGAGGCCCTTGGCGGACTGAGCGGCGTTCTCGCAGAGCTCAAAGACGTTGGTGAGGCCGGTGATCATGTCCTCGTAGTGGTCATAGCCCTCGGTCTGCTGAAGGATCTCGAGAGCAAGGGCGATGGCATAGCCGGGCTTCTCGCACTTGGCAGCATAGTTGGCGTGGAAGCCGTGAACGATGACGTGGTCGGCGTCGACGGTCAGAGCGGAGCCAGCCTTGTTGGTGAGGGAGACGACCGGGCAGTTGTGCTTCTTAGCGGTCTTGTTGGCCTCGACGGTCTCGGGCGTGGAGCCACCGAGGGAGCAGGTGATCACGAAGGTGTGCTCGTTGACCCAGGAAGGCGTGTCGTAGTTGAACTCGTTAGCGGTGAAGATCTGAACGTTCAGCTTGTCCGTGTTGTTGGCCAGGAAGTACTTGGCGGGGTAAAGATCGGACATAGAAGCACCGCAGCCGACGAAGGCGACGCTGTGGATCTCGTGGTTGGACAGGACGTCAGCGACGATCTGCTTAGGGAGGTTAAGGTCGATCTCGTACATCTGACACATTCCTTTCGAATTTTTGCGGCGTCACATTGCCGGACGCTCGCAGGGTTACCGTGGTTAGGACCGAGTCGCCGGCCCGTTGAGGATGCGACAAAGGGACTGTCCCTTTGACACATTTAGGGATGGAAGCCTGCCTGGGGTATGGGATGCCAGGCAGGCCCCCGGGGGAAAGCGGTTAGACGCTGGGTCGCGACTAGGCCAGGATGCCGGCCGCGGAGAGGGCGATGCCGCCCACGATGGCGATCACGAGAAGCCAACCGGTGTTGACGTTCTTCTTGATGAGCCAGTACATAAGGCCGGTGAGGCCAAGGGAGATCATCTGGGGCATCATGCCGTCCAGGATGTCCTGGATAACGACGGTACCCTCAGCGAACTGCAGCGGGGTGGTGGCGCCGATCAGCGTAGCGATCATGCCGCCCACGGACATAAGACCCACGATGCCGCAGACATACATGAGCTTCTCCATGAGGTCGCCGCCCTGGAGCTTGCCCAGGTACTCGTGGCCACCCTGGTAGCCCATCTTGGCGGCGAACCAAGTGATCAGCACGGAGGGCACGATGGAGATGAGCATGGCCAGGATCGGGCCCATGATGGAGCCCTGCTGAGCCAGCTGGACGCCCAGACCAAAGGCGATGACGCGGATGGTGCCCTGGAAGAAGGAGTCACCGATACCGGAAAGCGGGCCCATGAGGGAGGTCTTGACCGCGTTGATCGAATCGGGGTCGAAGTTCTCGGGATCCTTGGCGTACTCCTCCTCCATGGAGGCGGCGAGGCCCAGGACGAAAGCGCTCGTCTGCGGGGTGCAGTTGTAGAACGCCATGTGACGATGGTAGGCCTCTTTCTTAGCAGCGAGCTGCTTGGGGTCAGACTCGTCGGGGTAGAGGCGGTCGAGCGTGGGAACCATGCCGTAGAGGAAGCCCATGTTCATCTGACGCTCGTAGTTCCAAGAGGCTTGGATGGCCCAGGAGCGCCAGAAGAACTGGCTGACCTTCTTGTTCAGGGACACGTCCTTGGTTGTGGTTGCCATAGTGTGTTCCTCCTTAGTCTTCGTCGTCTTCGAGCGGATCGTAGTCGGAATCGACACCGGCGGCTGCATGGGAACCGTTGAACTTGAAGCCCATGAAGACGACAGCCAGGCACACACCGATCAGAGCGACCGCGATGACGGACAGGTTGAGGTAAGCGGCGAGCAGGAAACCGATGAACAGGAACGGGGTCATACCCTTCTTGATCATCATGGTGAGCAGCAGGGCCAGACCGTAGGCAGTCATGATCTTGGTCGAGACGTTCAGACCAGTAGACAGCCACTCGGGAACCATGTTGACGATGGCCTGGACCAGGTCGGTACCGACAAAGACGGCCAGGAAGATCGGCAGGAAGTACATGATGGCGTACAGACCGGAGCCGACGCAGATGTGCATGCGGTAGGCGGTCTTGAACTTGCCGTTATCGATCGCGCTATCGGCCACATGGGTGAGGGCGGCGATGATGGAACGGAACACGATGCCGAGGAGCTGACCCAGGACGGCGACCGGGATGGCGATCGTCATGGCGGTCTCGGCGGAAGCATCGGTCAGGCACGCGAAGGCAGCTGCCACGATGCCGCCAAGGACCATATCGGGCGGAACGGCGGCGCCGACCTGCACCAGGCCCATGGACACGAGCTCGACGGCGGCACCGACGGCAAGGCCGGTGGGCACATCGCCCAGCAGCAGACCGACGAGCGTGGCGCCAACGAGGGGCTGCTCGAAGTTAAGACGACCGAGCAGGCGGGAGTCCCACATGCAGAACACGCCGACGAGGCCGACGAGCACCGCACTGATGAACGTATTCATACCCTTCTCCTTTCAGTCAGGCAAAAGCCTGGTTGATTACAGCTTGGCGTCGATGTCGACGCTCTGATACGTGGGGGTCTGCTGGACGTAGAGCTTGATGCCCATGTCGAGCAGCTGGTTGACGTCGGCCTTCTGGGTGGCGTCGAAGAAGACGGAGCTGTCCTTGCCGCCGACCTGATCGGCACCGTCGTGGTTGGCGGTGGCGCCCAGGTTGATGGCATCGAGCTTGTAACCCTGGCAGAACTGCAGCATCTCGGCCGTGTTGCCAAAGACGAACATGACGCGCTCGCCGAGGGTGTTGAGCTTGTCCATCTTGGCAAGGGCACGCTCGACGGTGAAGACGTTCAGGCGCACGCCCTGGGGCTTGGCCAGCTTAAGAGCACCCTTCTTGATGTCATCGTTGGCGGCAGCATTGTCGACGACGATGATGCGCTCGGCCTGAACCTTGGTGGTCCAGGTAAAGACGACCTGGCCGTGCAGCAGACGGTAGTCAAGACGTGCGAGGACGATCTTGGCGGGACCGGAGCTGTGACGGGGCGCCTTGGCCTTCTTAGTGGGGGCCACGACAGCCTCGATCGGCGCGTTGGGGTTGGTCAGACCGGTGCGGGCCTCGTTGATGAGGGCCGCGAGCTCGGCGCCCGTGACGGGGACGGGGCTCATAGCAAGCGTCAGTGCCAGCGGAATGTTGAAACCGCTGATCACCGTGAATGCTGCACCGTTGCGGGAAAGCTCGACCATGCTGTTGTTGACCGAGCTGCCGAGCATATCGGTCAGCACATAGACGGTGTCGTCCGCGTTGAACGTGGCGATCAGAGCGTCCACCTTATTGGTGATGGGCTCCTTGTCGTCACGAGCAAGCGACACGACGTGGACGTTCGACACGTCGCCGAGAACCATCTCGAGCGTGTCTTTGGCGCCTGCGGCCAGGCCGCCATGAGATGCGAGAATGATCTGATTCATCTTGCCTCCTCCTTTTCGTTATGGTCATTATAACGTCTTATACGTTGCGAATATTGATAATTATTATAAGAACCACTCACGGCCAAATATCGACCGTTCGCGGGTTTAACTGACTGGAAACGAAAGCGCCGTGGCTCGTTGGACAGTCCCGCTCAGTTACGTTCCCCAAGGGCTTACACTGCCTCTATCGCACGAAATACCAGGGGCTTTCCTGCACGGTGGGCTCCAGCGCGATGCCGGTGCGTTCCTTAAACAGATCCATGTCTTGAGATTTTTCGGTCCACCACGCGTTGGGCTTAAAGGTCATGCTCTCGACAATACGTTTGACAATGACGCTATTCCGCAGCTTGGAAAAGTCGGTGTTCATGATCAGGATGGACGCGAGCACCAGCACAATACCCAGGACCTTGATCGCGCCGACGGGCTCCGCGTAGATACCAATGCCCACAAGAACGGTGACGACCGTCTCGAATGACATTACGACGGGAACTTTCGACGTCTCGAGCCCCATGGACAGACCCTGCATATATAAGATGTAAGCCACGGCTGTGGGGATGAGTCCAAAGCCAAGGAACAGCAGCAGCAGCTGTGGCGACATTGCCGCGGCGACATCCGGCCACGGAGCCGCGATAGCTGCCATAACCGCACCGCCAAAAACAAAGCCCCAAAACGTGACGGCCAGCGGGTGGACCGTCTTGGTTGCTATTCGGCTAAACACCGCGAGCGACGCCCCACAAAGGCCTGCAATCACGCCCGACGTGACGCCCCAAACCGAAAAATGGAAACCGGAAAGGTCGCCATTGGTCACTGCAAGTACACAGCCACCTATGTTAAAAGCGATGGCAACAAGCTTGTTGGGGGTCACGTCCTCGCGATAAAGCACGCGGCCGAGCACGACGCCAAACACCGGCGAGGTATAGAGCAGCACCGAGGCCGTGGACATGCCCACCTCGCCCATGCACTCGTAATAGCAGGTGTTGGCGGCGGCTAAACCGACGATACCGACAAGTGCGCAGGAAACAAGCTCTTTAGGGCTTGCCTTGAACAGGGCCAGCGGACCCTGAGCCACGGTAGACCCCTCATCCGGACGGCAGCCCATAAACATCAGGACCGGCGCCAAGATAAGCGCTCCGACCAACAAGCGAAAGGCAGCCATGCTCTGGGACGAAACACCCATGGCCGAGATGCCGTTTACAAAGATTCCGATGCTGCCCCACATAAGCGCGGCGATCAGCACCAGCACATAGCCCAGATTGCTTCTCTTCAACGTAGCCTCCTTGGCTTTGTTTCCAGTATGTTTCATGCTACGTTATAGTCGTTATATACATTTATCAAGACACAAATCGGCAAACGGGAAATCTCTAGACAAAAGGAGTGGAGTCATTGGGGACGTTCTTAAACGACTAGTCAAACAAAAACGTCCCCAATGACTAGTCACCCAACTGCCGCAAAATGACGAGAGTGGATAATCTCCCACTTTGAGCCCCCAAACATGCCAAAAACGGGAGCTTATCCACTCTCACCTTGGGGCAGTCGTTTAAGTACGTCCCCAATGAGTGGCCCGCCGCAGGTAGAGGACGGACAGCGCAGCGTCGAGCCGTTACGCGGTTTGGTAAAACCGCGTAACTCCTAGTAGTCCAGCTTCCACATGTAACGGCGCGTCATGTAGTCCTTGTGGGTGACGGCGGAGAGCGCACGCATGTAGACGTTGTTGAGGATCGGGGCAAAGATCAGGTGGTTGAAGTACTCGCTCACGCTGTCCTTGATGTCGTTGAGACCGAGCTCCTTGGCATCGAGCTGATAGACGCGCTCGCCACCGTACTGGTTGACAAAGCGGATGCCGCGCTCGTCGTTGCAGCGGCTGCGGCCGACGCTGATGAGCTGGAACAGCGAGGTGCGCTTGTCCAGGATCTCGAAGGGGCCGTGGAAGAAGTCGCAGGTGTTGATGGTGCAGGAGTCGATCTGCAGCATCTCCTGCACGTTGCAGATGCTAAAGACATAGGCGGCACCAAAGAGCGGACCCTGAGCCATGACGTTGATGCAGGGCTTGTCAGCGTTCTGCTCGGCCCACTTGGCAGCGAGCGGACGGGTGTACTCAACGGCCTTGCGATAGATAGGATCGACCAGGTCGAAGGCTGCCATAGCGGTCTCGTACTCGGCATAGCCCTCGGTCTGCTGCGTAAGCTCCATAGCGATCATGGTCACAACGGCGGAGTTGGTGCGGCCCATGCAGGACTCGTCGACGGCCAAGCTGTCGTACTGAATCTTGTAGTCACAGACCTCGGTGAGGGCGGACTCGTCAACATAGATGGCGATGGTGCTGGCGCCGTGGTCCTTAGCGACCTGAGCGGCGACAATGGTCTCCTTGGTGCCGCGCATGGAAACGACGACGGCCAGGGTGTTCTCGTTGACGTAGGCCGGGGTGGCGTGCACGAACTCGTTGCTGGTGTAGCTGGAGCTCACGACCTGCGTAGCCTCGTGCTCCATAAAGTACTGGGCAGGATAGTTGCCGCCGTTGGATCCGCCGGCGCCAATCCACACAACGCGCTTGATGCCGCCCTTGTCTGCCTTGTCAGCCAAAACCTGGGAGACGACATCCTTAACCTGTTCCTGAGTAGTCATCGTGCATCAGCCTTTCTTCTCATTTGATGCTCTTGATGGCATACAAGTTACATACATGTTTTAGCGATGTCGACTAGTTGTATGCTATATTTGTCTTAGATATTTTGCTGATACGGTATATAAATACTCGTTACCAGCGGTTTTGTTGTTGAATTGGATACATGCTTGATTAGGCAAGCATACAGGTTAGATACAGGTTGATCGCATGAGCGCTTCATCTAAAAAGAAACTGACCCAATACGAGCGTCTGGCGGCCACGCTTCGCGACCGCATCGCTGCCGGCATCTACGCCTGCGGTGACAAGCTGCCGTCCGAAATGGAGCTCATGGACGAATCGGGGCTGTCGCGCAGCACTGTGCGCCATGCCCTTAAGGTGCTTGTTGACGAGGGCCTGGTTCGCACCGAGCGCGGGCGCGGCGCCTTTGTGGCTGACACGCCGGCGCTCCACGAGAACAACCTGGTGTTTTCGAGCTACACGGCGCAGATCCAGGGCCAGGGCATGAAGCCCACCACGCGCACGGTGGACTCGGGCTTTGCCAAGGCTGCCGGCGACGTGGCCAAGTTTTTCGATGCCGCCGTGGGCAGCAAGCTCGTCAAGCTCGTCCGTCTGCGCTATCTAGACGATGCGCCGCTGTGCTTGGAGACCACCTATCTGCCGCCAAGTTTTGAGGCGCTCATCGATCGCGATATCAACGGATCGCTCTACACCGCACTGCGCCAGGAGTTCCATCGCGCGCCGGCGCAGGGGCACAAGACCTTTGAGGTGTGTTATGCCTCGCAAAACGAGGCGTTTTTGCTCAATGTGAAGCGCGGGCAGGCGCTGATTCTGATCACCGACTACGTCTACGACACCGACGGCCGCCCGCTGCACATCTCCAAGCGTATCCAGCGCACCGACCGCGCCAAATACACCGAGCCCATCGGCTAACCACCACCAAAACCACCACAATGGGGACAGGCACCTTTGTGGTGGTTTTTAAGGTTAACGCGCCAAAAACGGCCGATTTTCGAGAGAAACCACCACAAAGGTGCCTGTCCCCATTGTGGTGGTTTTAGGCGAGGAGGTCGGGGAACCAGGTTGGTTTGGGTTGGTTGGGGACGCGCTCGGCTAGGACCAGCTCCATCCAGCACATGTCGTACCAGCGGCCGAACTTTTGGGCGCAACGGTCGAAGGCGCCCACCAGGCGATACCCCATATGGGCATGGAAGTCCTGGCTGTTGTGCGTCAGATACTCGTCGTCTTTGTCGTGCGGTACGGCGATGAGCGCGCACATGTTGGTGATGCCCATCGCGACCAGGCATTGCTTGAGCGCATCGTGCAGCTTGCGACCCAGCCCACCATGGCGCACATCGCGCGCCAGGTAGATTGACGTCTCGACCGACCAGTCGTATGCCTCGCGGCTGTTGAGCGGGCTCACGTAGGCATAACCCACCGGACGCCCGTCCAGCTCCATCACCAGATACGGATAGCGCTTGAGTGTACGCTCGATGCGCCCGGCGAACTCCTCAACGCTCGGCACCTCGTATTCGCAGGTAATCGCCGTCTGGCGCACATACGGCTCATAGATGGCAAGCAACGCCGGCGCGTCTTCGGGCGTCGCCAGGCGAATCGTCGGCTCGGACATCTCGGCCATACAACCCTTCCCTCTCAAAAGCAAAGGCCGCCCCGCGCCAAACCCAGGTGCAAGGCGGCCCCTCGTCATTACATCAACCTACAGGACAGCCGCCAGCGCGTCGATGTCCTCCTGCGTCGTGGCCCAGCTGGTGCAAAAACGTACCACGGTGTGGGCCTCGTCGTACTTTTCCCAGTACTCGATCGAGGCATGTTCGCGAATGCGGGCCATGTCCTCGTTGGGCAGAATCACGAACTGCTGGTTGGTCGGCGTCTCCAAGAAGAACTGGTAGCCGCGCTCGTGCAGCACGCGACGAAGCGCCTGCGCGGCCTCGATTGCCTGGCGACCAACCTCAAAATACAGGCCATCGGTAAAGAGTGCCTCAAACTGCACGCCCGTCAGGCGGCCCTTGGCAAGCAGCGCTCCGTGCTGCTTAATGCGCGGAATGGGATGTGCCGGAGCGTGCATGCCGCAAAACACCACGGCTTCGCCGCAAAGCGCGCCGCACTTGGTGCCGCCAATGTAGAACACGTCGCACAGCTGTGCCAGCTCGGGCAGGGTAATGTCGCACTCATCGGCTGCCAGCGCATAGGCCAGGCGGGCGCCATCCACAAACAGCGGAATCTGGCGCTTCTGGCACACCGCATGAATCGCCGCGAGCTCGGCCTTGGAGTACAGCGTGCCGTACTCGGTCGACAGGCTCACATACACGGCGCCCGGGAATACCGTGTGCTCGTAGCTCTCGTTTTCGTAGAACACCTGGATATAGTTTTCGAGATCCTCGGCGTGCATCTTGCCCTCGTAGCCGGGGATGGTGAGCACCTTGTGGCCGCCAAACTCGATGGCGCCCGCCTCGTGGCAGGCAACGTGGCCAGTCTCGGCAGCAACGACGCCCTCGTACGGCGCAAGCAGCATGTCGATCACCGTCGCGTTAGCCTGCGTGCCGCCCACCAGGAAAAACACGTCGGCGTCAGGCGCCTGGCAGGCCTCGCGAATAAGTTGCTTGGCACGCTCGGTATGTGCATCGGTACCGTAGCCGGGTTGCGGCTCCATATTGGTGTCGACGAGCGCCTGCAGCACCGCCGGATGTGCGCCGTGGGAATAGTCGTTGTTGAACGCGAGCATGATAATCCTCTCTAGCCGGGCACGAGCCCGATGATTCAGATGGGGCTATTGTACGCCGCCCGGATAAGCAATGCGCGCGGCAAGGCACTCGAGCGCCAGCACCAGGGCAAAGCCGCAGCTCACGTCACTCAAAAAGTGCGCGCCAATCACGATGCGACCAAAGGCGACGAGCGCCGCAACCACAGCGGCGACCCAAAAGACCACGCGGCGGCGCGACGGCTTTTCCTTAAAGGTCGCCGCGGGAAGCCCGGCGAGCATAAGGCCGATCGCCGCGTGTGCCGTGTGTCCGCTCGCAAACGACTTAAAGCCGTCCTTGATCACGCCGGCGGCGATATAGGCCCACTTGTCGGGGTTACCGATCACCCACCACGGCTGAAAATCGAGTCCCTGCGTCACCGCGATCACGCGCATGCGCGGGCGCGACCACAGCGGCTTGACGATCACGTTGAGGATGACGGCCTGGGCGACCCACACGGCAAGCACCATCAACGCCCAGCGCGTGAGCTCTTTGGGATCGGTATCGCGCGTGAGGCGGCAGACGATAAGGTTGGCGGCGATGACCAGCACAAACGTCAGCACCAACTGTGCTGCGACAAGTTTGCCGCCAACCCGCAGGGACGAAACGACCTCGTAGCCAGTCAGACCGACGTTGACAAGGATGCCGAGCACGGCGAGCCATTTGCTCCCCCTGGAGTCGGGACGCACCGCGCGCACGAGCATAACGCCCGCGATGCTCGCCGTCAGCTCGAACGGCAGCTCGCCGGCGGCCTCGATAAAGCGGCCGTACATGCTAGCGATGTTAAACAGCGCGCTCGAGATCTGATAATCGAAAAAGCTGCCCACGCACAGACAAAGGCACAGGACAACCGCGATAGCAGCGGCATCTTTCTTGTAAATGTACCCGAACATGCTTTCCTTTCGATGGGGCGAAGGGTCGACCCGCAACGTGGTGGGACAAAGTTATCAGTAGTTTTTGTCCCAGGGTTGCTTGCGTTGACAGGCTCGATGCGACTGTCGCACCTGGGACAAAACTACTGATAACTTTGTCCCACCGACTTACTTGTTAGTCGTCGTCGCTCGCACCCAGCTGCTGCAGCAGCATGAGTGCGGCCGCCACGGGGCCGATGCCGTCGTTGGCGTCGAGACCGCGGCCCAGGCCGCTGCCTGCGCCGGCGCCCGCCTTGTAGGGCACCGATAGCTTGCGGCTCTTGGGGAAGTTCACCGCGCCATAGCGAGTCTTGAACTCAAAGGCCACCTTCTTGGGCACGTCGACGCCCAGGAAGGTAATGCGCCCGCCGCTGAGCGTGACACTCTCGAGCCCCAGGCGCTCGCCGCGAATACGAATGCGCGCGCGGTTGAACAGGTTGAGTCCCGCCAACGGCAGCTCGCCATGCGCGGCCTCAGTCTCTTCCTGCACCTCGTCGATGCTCTCCAGGTCCTCGGCCGCCGCGAGCTTACGGTACACGAGCACGCGCTGATCCACCGCCGGCAGGTACTCCTCGGACAAGAAGTAGTCGGCCGGCAGGTTAATGCCCACGTTCGCCGCCTCCACGCCGGCATCGTCGTCGCCGCGCGCCTCGGCCACGGCCTGGCCCAGCATCTGCGTAAACAGGTCAAAGCCCACGCTCGACAGGTTGCCGTGCTGCTCGGCGCCCATAAGCGAGCCGGCGCCACGAATCTCCAGGTCGCGCATGGCGATGCGCATGCCGCTGCCCAGGTCCTGGAACTCGGACAGTGCGGTCAGGCGCGCCGTTGCCTCCTCGGTAAGCGGCAGCTCGCCCGGGAACATAAAGTATGCGTAGGCCTGCGTAGCCGAGCGGCCCACACGGCCCTTGAGCTGGTAGAGCTGTGCCAGGCCCAGGCGCTGCGAATCCTCGATGATAAGCGTGTTGGCGCACGCGTTGTCGATACCGCTCTCCACGATGGTCGTGGCAATGAGCACGTCGATCTTTTTGGTCGCGAACTCGATCATCACGTCCTCGACCTCGCGCGGGCTCATCTTGCCGTGCGCCACGCCCACGCGCGCCTCGGGCGCGGCCTCGTGCACGCGCGCCACGGCGTCGTCAATGGTCTTGACGCGATTGGACACGTAGTACACCTGTCCGCCGCGACTCACCTCCAGGCGAATCGCTGCACTCACCACGTCGGGGTCGTACTCCCCCACGTGCACGATCACGGGACGACGCCCAGTCGGCGGTGTCGTGATCAGGCTCATGTCGCGCACGCCGCTCGTGGCCATCTGCATGGTTCGCGGAATAGGCGTTGCCGAAAGCGTGAGCACGTCAATCTGCTCGCGCAGGTTCTTGAGCTGCTCCTTGTGCTGCACGCCAAAGCGCTGTTCCTCGTCGATGATCACCAGGCCCAGGTTCTTGGGGTTCACATCGGCCGAAAGCAAGCGGTGCGTGCCGATGAGCACGTCGATCGTGCCCTCGGCAAACGCCTTGAGCGCGC
This sequence comes from Collinsella sp. TM05-38, assembly GCF_003466445.1. NCBI lineage: Bacteria > Bacillati > Actinomycetota > Coriobacteriia > Coriobacteriales > Coriobacteriaceae > Collinsella > Collinsella sp. TM05-38. The sequence continues at coordinate 172,696 of NZ_QSPM01000002.1, forward strand.
GCTTTTGCTGCGCCGGCGTGCGGAAGCGGCTGAGCACCTCGACCTCAAGGCCAAACGGGGCAAAGCGCTCAAAGAAGGTCTCGTAGTGCTGCTGGGCCAGAATGGTCGTGGGGCAGAGCACCATGACCTGACGGCCGGAGTCCACACACTTAAACGCCGCGCGCAGGGCGACCTCGGTCTTGCCAAAGCCCACGTCGCCGCACAGCAGGCGGTCCATGGGCTTGGGCGCCTCCATGTCGGCCTTAATGTCGGCGATAGCCTCCAGCTGGTCGCGCGTCTCGTCGTAGGGGAAGCTCTCCTCCATCTCGATCTGCTCGGGCGTATCGGGCGGACAGGCGATACCGGTAATCGACGAGCGGCGCGTATACAGGTCGACCAGATCAAACGCCAGCTTTTTGGCGTTCTTGCGCGCCTTGTTGGTGGCACGCGTCCAGTCGGCGGTATTGAGCCTAGTCAGGCGCGGCTTGTCGCCGTCGGGGCCAACATAGCGCGTGATGCGGTCGACCTGCTCGAGCGGCACGTAGAGCTTGTCGCCATCGGCATATTCCAGCAAAAAGTAGTCGCGCTCCTTGCCGCCCACTTCCTGGCGCGCAATCTCGCTAAAGAGCGCGATGCCATGCGTTGCGTGCACCACGTAGTCGCCCGGCTTAAAGGGGAAGGTGATCTGCGTAATGTCGACCTTGCGGCGGCTGCGGGCACGGTTGGCATCCATGCGGGCGTTGAGGTCGGCGATCGAGAACACGGCTAGATTGGCATCGGGCACCACCACGCCCTGCGGCAGAGCGGCATCCACAAAGGTCACGCGCCCGCGCGAGATGGTGGGCACAGCGGCACCGGCGGCAGCCTGGGCCGCGCCCGCCCCCG